>NZ_LSSV01000036.1:0-34666 GCF_001658045.1 Dietzia sp. 111N12-1
TCCACAAGGGCGTCGACGGCATGTCGAGTGTGTCGGCGATCCTGGCCACCGAGGAAGCCGCCGTCCTGGCCGAGGCCCTCGACCAACGCGTGAAAGACCACAAGTACGCCGACGCCCAAGCCGCCGCCAACACCCAAGCCGACACCGCCAACCCCGGCGCCGGCGGCGCTGGCGGCTCTGGCGAGGTCGAGGATTACTCGATCGCCGAGCGTCGCGCCGACGCCCTGATGTCCCTGGTGTGCGGCGATCCCGGCCTAGCCGGCACCCCCACCCGCCCCGGCCGGCCCGGCGCGCCGGGTGCCGGGGTGGCGTTGCGGCCGAAGGTCACCGTCATCGCCACCGGCAACACCGCCCGCGACGCCGGCGGCGCCCGAGTGGAGTTCACCCGCTCCGGCCAGGCCGCTCTGCAGGCCCTGCTCGACATGCTCGCTACCAGCGACGGAGCCACCTTCGAACCCATCGACCCGCGCATCGGGGCCGCCGACGACGCCCGCGCCGCCCTGCAGTACCGGCCCAGCGCCGAACTCGCGCGCCGGATCCGGCTACGGGACGGCACCTGCCGCCACCCCGGCTGCGCGATCCCGGCCGAGGCCTGTGATCTGGATCATGTGGTGCCGTTCGATCACGCCGACCCCCAGCGGGGCGGGCACACCATCGAGGGCAACCTCGCCGCGATGTGCCGGCGTCATCACCGGTTCAAGACCTTCTCCGACTGGATCTACGACCTGCAGCCCGACGGCACCCTGCTGGTGCGCACCCCGGACGGTTCGACCATGCTCACCCGACCCTCCGGCCCACTGGCCGAGTACCGGCGTGAACAGGCCCGCGCCGAGACCGAGGCGTGGACCCGGCAGCAACGCCGCAGCCCCGGGCCCACCGGTGACGAGAAGGCCGACGCGGAGCCGACGTTCTGGTCGCGCCGCGCGGCCCGCCACCGCACCGAACGCCGCAAGGCCGAAAGCGCCCGCACCTTTGACCCCGCCCCACCCGCCCCTGGGGCTGGCACGGGCGCCAGGACCGGCAAGGCCACCGGGACCGGCACATGCACAGACGCCGCCACCCCCGCCAGCGCCACCCCTGAGAGCGCCAGCCGCTGGTGGGCCCGCAACAAGCCCCACCACAGCGACATCGAAAAAGGCATCCGCGCCCTACTCCACGAACGCCTCGACGAACTCATCGACCCACCACCGTTCTGACCTGACCGCGCAGTTTGCGGCGCAGTAGCTGGGTGCCGGGCCCTCACCCCTCCAGTCGAGTCACCACGCCGCGGTCGCCGTCCACTCGGACGCGGTCGCCGGTGCGCAGCGTTCGGGTGGCATCGATGGTGTTGACCACGCATGGCAGGCCGTACTCGCGGGCGACCACCGCGCCGTGAGAGACAGCACTGCCGATATCAGTGACCAGCGCCGCGATCACCGTGAAATACGGAGTCCAGCCCACGTCCGTCACGGGCGCGACCAGGATCTCACCGGGCTGCACCTCCCGGGCATCGACGATCGACCGGGCCACCCGCACCACGCCCTCCACCGTTCCGCGGCTCGCCGGACGGCCCACGATGTCGCCGCCCGCAGCCTCGCGGGGCGGCCGGGCGATCAACGCAGTCGGCCGACCCACCGACACGTCCGGGAACTCGAGCGCGTCCTGGAACGCCAGCGCCTTCCGGCGCTCGACAGCCTGCGCGACCAGCTCCTCCGGGGAGGCCGACACGCTGCCGTTCGGGCCGTGGCTCCCGAGTCCGCCGGTCACCGGGTCCGGCGCGCCGACGATCCGCGCCAGCTCGGGCCGGTCGAAGAAGAACACCAGATCCGCATCGGGCAGCCGCCCGGACGCCGAGAGCACCTCGCCCAGATGCCGATAACCGCGCTTCAAGGAGTGCGCCATCAGCGCCATCTTGGACTTGGTCTCCTCGCGGCCCCGCGCCCCGGCCCGGGCCCACCGCGCCAGCTGGCGGATCGCGCGTGACTCCGGCTCCGGGACCGCCGCGGTCTCGGACGCCCGCCCACCCCGTTCGAGCGTGGACCGCACCATGACCTGCATGATCGCGCCCAACCCCTCGGGATCGTCGGCCCACGACGCGTCTCGCATGCACAGCTCGCGATACCCGCGATGGCCATGGCGTGACAGGAACCGCCGCAGCGCGACGCCCCACCCGTCGGCCGAGGCGAGCACCGCCTCCACCGCCGCGCCGGGATCCGCGCCGAGAAACCGCTCGGCGGCGCCGGAGTCGGCGGCCAAGAACCGCACCACCGACTCGAGCTCGGCCAGCATGAGCGCACTCTCCACATCCGCGGCGCCGGCCATGAGCCGGGAGGCCTCGGCGCGGCCGTCGTCCTCGGTGCCGCCCGCGGCGACGGCCTGCCGCATGAGCACGCTCTCCAGCACGTTGGCCGCGACCGCCGCCCGCGACGAGGACCGCACGTGCGTCAACCTCACCTCGCAGTACAGCCGCATCCCGTCCTCGAGCTGCCGCCACATCCGTAGAGGGTCACAGCCGGTGGGGACCTCGAACGCGCCGATCTGCTCGCCCAGACCCCGCACGGCCGGGCCCGCGGTGAGGGCGAACGTCGACAGTCGAACCGTATTACCGAGTCGCCGCGGGAACGGCTGCGGCGGCTTGGGCACGAGCTCGTCGACCACCCGCCCGCAGATCGACGTGGAGAACTGCTCCAGCGAATTGCCCAGCAGTCCCGAGCTCAGCGCGGTGCCCTCGGTGAGGTTGAGGAACATGTGCCCGGAGAAGTAGCCCACCTGCAGCCAAGGTTGCTCATAACTCGGCTGCGCGCGGGCGACCACCTGGATCAACTGCAAGGCGTGGTCGATCGCGTACCCCGACACCGACGCGGTGAGCGGGCAATACGCCCCCGGCATCATCTCGCCGATGTTGCAGCGCGTGTACACGTGGTCGCTGCCGGCGAGTGTCGAATCCATCCCGCCCAGGTCCGCGGGCAGCGTGGTGACGGGCCGCGCCTGCAGCCACCACAGCCGCCCCTGCCGGTCGATCGCCCACTCCAGATCCATCGGCCTGCCCCAGTGCCGCTCGGCGGTCAGTGCGCCGGAGCGGATCACCGCGATGTCCTCGCCGAGGAGCACCGGGCGCTCGCCGACCTCGCGCGCCGCCACGCCGCCGGCGGTGTCGAGGACCAGGTGGTCGGGGGAGGCAGTGCCGTCGACCAGGGACTCGCCCAGCCCGGCGACGGCGTCGATCACCATGAGGTCGCGCCGCCCCGTGGTGGGGTCGGCGGTGAACACCACGCCGGCCGCCCGCGCGTCGACCATCTGCTGGACCACCAGGTGCATGGTGGCGGGGGAGTCGGCGGCGGGGGAGTCGGGCCCCGCGCCGCGGTAGGCCGTCGCGCGCCCCGAGGCCGCCGACGCCACGCACGTCCGCACCGCCTCGGCCAGTGCCTCGGCCGAGTCCACGCCCAGCACGGTGTCGTACTGCCCGGCGAACGACTGGTGCGCGCCGTCCTCCCCGGCCGCCGAGGACCGCACCGCGACGAGGGTCGCGCCCGCGTCGGCCATACGCCGGTACCACCGGGCGGCGGTGTCGGCTGGGACGGTGGTGTGGGCTGGGACGGTGGTGTCGGACGGAGTGTCGACGACGACGAGGTCGCCCCCCGCGTCGGCGATGACGAACCCCGGCGGTACGTCCAGGCCCAGTCGGATGAGCTCGGCCAGACCTGCGGCTTTACCGCCGTAGCTGTCGTCGGTGACCTGCTCGAACTCGACGGTGTTCATGGCCGGCCCGCCAACTCGTCGACGATCTGCGCGAGCGCATCGGTGGCGATCGGCCCGGTCTGGTACAGGCACACGCGGTCGCCGACGCCGTTCACGCGGTCGCGGACGTGGGCGGCGACCTCGGCCGGGGAACCGCACGCGGCGATCGTGTGCAGGATCTCGTCGCTGATGAGCGAGGTCATCTCCTGCCACCGCCCCTGCTTGCTCATGGCGTTCAGCTCGGGCTGCAGATCGCCCCAGCCGTGGGCATCCAACACCGGTTTGTAGGCGGGCGTCGAGCCGTAGAACGCCAACAGGCGGCGGGTGGACATGTGGTCGTCGTCGTCGCTCCTGTCGTCCGTCACGGACACGATCACCTCGGGCACCACCTCGAACTCCTCCTCGCTCCGCCCGGCGGCCGCCAGGCCCGCCCGAACCCTTGGCATCGTGTGCTCGTGGAGGAACCGGGTGGTGCCGAACGGCATCACGAGCAGCCCGTCGGCGACCTCGGCGGCCGCGCGCGTCAGTCGCGGGCCGAGCGCACCGAGGTAGATGGGCGGCGGGCCGTACGGGGTGGGCGGCGGCACGAACGTCGGGGTCATGAGGGTGTGGCGGTAGAACTCGCCGCGGAAGTCCAGTCGCTCGCCCGTGGCCCATGTATGGAAGATCGCCCGCAGGGCGCCCACGAGGTCCTTCATCCGCTCGACGGGCCGGTCGAACCCGGTGCCGTAGCGCTTCTCGATCTGCGCCCGGATCTGCGTGCCCAGGCCCAGGATGAACCGGCCCTCGCTGAGCGTCTGCAGATCGTGGGCCTGGTGCGCCAGCTGGATGGGGTTCCGCGGGAAGGCGATCGCCACGTTGGACATCAGGTCCAGGCCGCCGACCTGCGAGGCCAGCACGAGCGGGGTGAACACGTCGTGCGGGCCCTCGAAGGTGAACACCCCGGACGCGCCCGCCTCCCTGAGCTCCTCGGCGCGCCGGACCGCGTCGGTCGGGCTGAACAGGGCGGTCATGACCTTCATGCGCGCGCCCCAGCGTCCGCGCCGTCGGTCCAGTCCGAGAACCCCGAGGGGTGATGCGGGCCGATCACCCCGTGCTCGAACAGGCCCGCGCCCTCGCGTCGGGTGCCGTCGGCCTCGGTGCACACCGCGTGGCCCACGTGGTCGATGAGACTGAACGCCGCCCCGGCCATGACCTGCGGGTCCGTCAGATCAAAGGTCACGCGGTCGGTGAAGTTCTCGCCCTTCCAGCTGCCGTGGGCCCACGTGGAGTCGCCGCCGTAGCCGGAGCCGAACGCGATCGGGGCGTACAGCCGGGACTCCACCTCGAGCCGGATCCGCTCACCCGCGCGGTTCATGAACTCCACCCGCACGCCCGTCGGGATTCGGGTGCCGGGCGTGTACTCGACCGCCACGCGCACGCCGTCGAGCTGCTCGACCCGGCCGTCGGCCCAGCGGCGGGTGCAGTCGTAGAGGCTGCGGTGGCCGTCGGGGTCCTCCTGCAGGATGAGGAACAGCTGGAAGTCGTCGAACGCCAGCGGGAGATACAACCACCACATGCCCCGGAAGGCCGTGTCGGGCCTGCCGGCCGGTTCGGCCTCGCCCACCGGGCGGATACCCCACGAGCGGTCCCGGGCGGCGACCGACGAGGAGTGGGTGACCTCCATCTTGTCGTCGTCGACCTCGATCCACCCCTCCCGCGAGCCGACCTGCGCGAACCGGCTGGCCTGGAGCGTCACCCGCCGGTCGGTGAGCATGGAGTGCGGGTCCTCCAGCGCGGCGGGGAACAGGCCGCGCCACGTCAGGTCCGCGGCGATGCCCTCCGTTCGCTCGAGGGTCAGCCGGATCTCCCGCAGTGGCTCGATCACCTCCAGCCGGTACCCGCCGACGTGGGGGTTGAGGCGGTCGTCGTCGATGGCGTCGCTCATCCGCACCGCGGTCTGCGTGTCGCCGCGGCGGACCACGAAGTACGCGTCCTCCACGCCCAGGCGCGGGTAGTAGCCGATCCCGGTGAGCACCATGAAGCGGCCCTCGCGATCCAACACGTTGAAGTAGGAGCGGTCGTAGAAGTTGCGGTCCGAGGTGGCCGGCCACGTCAGCGGCGCGGGCGTCTGGTGGATGGGGAACTCGTCGAGCGGACTCAGGTGCACGGGGCTCTCCGTGGGGTGCTGGGTGGCGGCGTCTCGCGGTCTCGCGTCGGCGGCGGGAATACGATGTGCGGCGTATCGGAACTAGGGTGAGACCATGACAGCAGACGGCGACACCGCGCGCGGCGGATCAGCGAAGTCCGCGCCCGGGCGGCCGCGCGACGGCCGGATCGACGCCGCGATCATCACCGCCACCCGCGAGCTCGTCCTCGAGACCGGCTACCCGGCGCTGACGCTGTCTGCCATCGCGGCGCGCGCCGGCACGACCACCGCCGCGCTGTATCGCCGCTGGTCGAGCAAGGCGCAGCTCGTCCACGAGGCGGTGCTCGAGGCGGAGGTGATCCCGGCGTTCGAGTTACCCGATGGCGCGGGCGGCGCGGCGAGCAGCGCAGGCGGGGCTGATGCCGCTGTCGGGGATCCGCAGGCCGACATCCGCGCGCTGGTGGAGACCGTCCGCGTGCTGTTCGACCGGCCCGAGGTGCGCGTGGCCCTGCCCGGCCTCATCGCCGACACCGTGGCCGATCCCGACCTGCATGCCCGGATGATCGCCCGGCTCGCCGGAAACCTGCCAGCTTTCGAATCGCGCTTCGGTCGGGCCCGCCGGAGCGACGACCACCTGCCCGTGCTGGCGGAGGTCGTCGCGGGCGCCGCGATCTTCCGGCTGCTGGTGAGCCCTGACGCCGCGCTGGACGACGAGTGGGTCGAAGAGCTGACCGCGCTCATCACCGGGCGGTGGCAGGCGGGCGGCTGAGGCGGGGGCCGGTCAGGAACCCGCGATCGCCAGGATGATCCAGACCGGCAGCCACAACCCGAAGGTCAGCAGCGTGAGGATCAGGTGCAGGGCGTGGTTGACGCGCCTGACCTGCCCGCCGTGCACGTACACCGTCTGCTGCATCGGCGGATAACCGAACTGGGGCGGGTAGGGGCCCTGAGGGAACTGGTGCGGCGCCACGTGCAGGTGCTGCGGGATGTACTGATCGGCGTACCCGAACTGCTGGCCGGGGCCATACGGGGCGGTCGGACCGTAGGGCGCGGCGGGCGGCATGCCGTACGGGAACCCACCCTCGTGGGCCAGCGGCTCGGGCGGTCGCGCGTACGGCTGGGCCGGCTGGTGCGGGTGGGCGAAGCGCTGGGGTTCGTAGCGCTGGGGCTCAGGCTGCTCGGCGGGCGGGAACTGCGCCGTGGGGAACTGCTCGGTGGGGAACTGCTCGGTGGGGTTGGCCTGCCCCGGCGTCTCGGACCGGTCGAGCCAGTCCTCGGACCACGGCCCGTCCGGTCGCCGCGCGTGCTGCTCGTTCATGCTGGCTCGATTCGAGGGGTCGCTGGCGGGATGGGACGCCCTCCAACATAACCCCCGACACCGCCCCGTTGACACCGGTCAGGGCCGATCTCAGGGTCGGATCCGGGTCACCCTGAGGGGCCGCGGTGTGATTCCGAGGGGCGGCAGTGTGAATCTCGGGAACATTCCGGTCCGCCACCCATCCGGAATGCGGGGGCCTCCGAATCCTGTATAGACGCCCAGACAGGAGATCCATCATGAGCACGGTCCCCGCACGTCGCCGCAGCACGATCACGACGGTCGCCCTCGTCGGCCTCGGCCTCACCGCCGCGACCCTCGCCTTGGGGACGGGACTGCTGACGATCGGGTCGTCGTTGAACACCGCCGTCGCATCCGCCGAACTCGCCGCCGGAGCCGCACTGATGTCCCGCACCACCTGGATGCTGCCCGCCCTGTTCACCGTCATGGTGTTCGCGGGAATGGTTGTTGCCGTTCACCTGATCGGCGGTCGCAGACGCCCGCAGACCACTGAGGCCCGGGTGCGCACCCGCGACAACGAGCCCCACCTCGCCATCCCGTTCGAACTCCGTGCTCCGGACCGGGCCGTCGCCGAGGCCACCCGCGGACTGTTCCGCCACATCGACTCCTGAATCGGATCCCGGGGCGGGGTGACCTCGTCGTCGTCGTACCTTTGTCCGGCACACCCCGCCGGTGCCACGATGGGCGCATGGCGAAAAAGGACAAGCGTTTCGAGAAGATCCATTCCGAGTCGATGGGGTTCGGCGGGACCGCGGAGATCCTGCGCGACACCCGCACCGGCGTCTGCTACCTGTGGCGCTCGGCCGGTGGGAGCGGGGGCGGGCTCACCGTGCTCGTCGACGCCCAGGGCAAGCCGCTGATCGAGTACGGGCTCTAGTTCTCCGCAGCCGGGGAGACTCTGCAGCCGGGGGCGACGCTGCAGGTCAGCCCGCGCACGCCCCGCCGGTGCCGCCGCCGGTGCCGGAGGTCGAACCGAGATCTGCACCCAGCTTCTCCGCGAGCCTCGGCGCGAGCCCGGTCGGGGTGGGCTGCGGACACGTCGGCACGGTCGCGGGCGCGGTCGCGGACATCAGCGAGGACCCGCCCGGCGGCGCGGCGGAATGCGCCGTGGTGGTCGCCGAAACGGCCCCGGGTTCAGGGGTCGGGTCGGCGGCGGGGACCCGGATGATCACGGACGCCGAATCGTCGCCGTCGCCGTCGTCGTCGCCGCCCCTGTCGTCTCCGGTGGCGCGGGCGCCCTTCGGGTCGCGATCGGCCTCGGAGTCACCGGTGTTCGGGCCCGGAACGGCGACGGTCGACGACAGGACCCAGGTCTGTGGACCGGGAGTCTGCGGGACGGGGTCGGCGGATGTGGTCGGGACGACCGCAGCCGATCGTTCCAGGCCCAGCGGCACCAGGAAGAACAGGCCGAGGAGGAGCGCCACACCCAGGACGGCCCAGCCGAGCCCCGGAGGGGAGGCCGGGCGCGGAGCGCCTTTTGTGGTGCCGTGAGCCGGGGAAGGGGTCTGCCGGGTGGCGGCGTTGTCTCCGACAGGGCGGCGATCTCCGTGTCTGGACCGCCTGAAGCCGACCATCGTGTCTCCCTCGGCAAGGCACCGCCGCGGATCGGCTCTGTGCGACTGCGGGAGACACTCACCACCCCTTCTCCCAGCAGTACCATCGCCGAGAGTTTGGTAAGCGTTACTTCACGATCTCGGATGACGTGGCCTGCGAACAGGGAGGCTGGAAGTGACCGCCGGTCCAGACGGCTCGCGCGGCTGCCACCCGGGGGCGCTGTTGATCGTGAGCTCAGCCGATCGCGGCGAGCAGGTCGGCGCAGGCCTTCTCGCAGCGCCGGCAGGCCCGGGCGCAGTGCTTGCAGTGCTCGTGCATCTCGGCGTGCTGCTCGCAGTCGTCGGCGCAGGCGGCGCAGGCCGTCCGGCACGCCGTCAGCTGCGCCTTGACGACCTCGAGGTTGCTGCCGGTTCGGCGGCTCAGCAGGGCGGCGGTGGCGGCGCAGACATCCGCGCAGTCGAGGTCGGTGCGGATGCAGTCGCGCAGGTCGGCGACGGACTCCTCGGCGAGGCACGCGTCGGCGCACGACGTGCAGGTGGTGGCGCAGGACGCGGCCGCGTCGATGGCCTCGGCGAGCAGGTCCACGTCGAGGCCGTCGGTCGGATTCGGATGGGACGTGATCATCTCGGAAGTGCTCATTCCTCTACGCTACTGATGCCGCCCGGTGGCGCAAGGTCTGAGATCAAGACGATATAACGCCTGGTGGGCGGGCTCGGAGGTGTCCTTCAGGGGCGGGGCGCAGGCCGCGCGAGCCCTCCCGCGAACCCGTCGATCAGGTCCGCCACATAGGTGCCGTGCGGGGGACCGACCTCCGGGGGATCGCAGGCCCGCGCCGCGAGTTCCGCGGTGAGCATGACGATGAACTGCCGGACCCGGTGGCGGGCCAGGTCCGGGCCGCACGCCGCCGTCGCGGCCGCGACCAGCATCTCCAGCTGATCCTGCAGTGCGGTGTCCGCGACCGGTCCGGTGTTGACCGTCCGGCCCACCTCCGCGAGTGCTCCCATCTGGCCGATCACCCGGAGCGTCCAGCGGCCCTCGTCGTCGTCCAACAGGTCCGCCAACGGGGACACCACCGCCCGCACGATCTCGGCGAGGTCGGGCGGCGACGACGCCCACGTTCGCAGGTCCGCGCGTCGCTCGGCCTCCATCCGCAGGACGCCGCGGTCCAGGACCTCCCGGAGCAGTCCCGCGCGGCCGCCGAAGTGGTAATTGATCGCGGAGTCGTTGCCCTGGCCGGCATCGGCGACGATGTCGCGGACCCGTGCCGTCCGCCAGCCGTCCGAGGCGAAGCGGCGCAGCCCGGCGAGGTAGAGGGCGTCCCGGGTGGCCGTGGCGCGGGGTGTGGTGGGGCGGGGGGTAGTGGAGCGCGGGGTGGTGGGGCGGGGCACGTCCCCGAGTCTAGAGGGGCCCTTCCCATTGTTTAACAGTCCGTGTTAAATGGCGCCATGACCCCGCGCGCCATGCCTCAGCCCGCCATGACCCAGCAGCCGGCGACGGCCCCCACGTTCGACCCGTTCGACCCCGCGCACCTCGCCGACCCCTACCCGGGCTACCGGCTGCTGCGCGAGACCGATCCGGTGCACCATCACCGCGGCGACGGCACCACCGCCCACCCCGACTTCTGGGCACTGTGCCGCTACGCCGACGTCGACGCCGCCGTGTGCGATCCCGGGACGTTCTCCTCCGCCAGCGGGCTGACCTTCTACCGCGACGAGATCGAGAAGCTGGGGCTGGCCCCGACCATCGTCATGATGGACCCGCCCGAGCACTCCGGGAAGCGGCGGCTGCTGGCCAAGGCGTTCTCCCCGAAGCGCGTCGCCGCCACCGAGCCGCAGATCCGCGACTTCGTCCGTGGGCGGCTGGCAGAGATGGCCGAGAGGTACGACGACGACGAGGTGGTCGATCTCCACCGCGACTTCAGTGCGCAGATCCCAACGTTCGTGCTGGCCCACCTGTTCGACCTGCCGACAGCGGACCGCCCGCTGTTCGGCCCGTGGGTCAGTGCGCTGACGACCCTGCAGGAGGAGGGATTCTGCCCGGCCGGCCTCGAGGGCGGGGCGGTGGACGCGGTGGCGGAGATGTTCGCCTACTTCGGTGAACTCACCGCCGAGCGGAGGGCCCACCCGGGTGACGACCTCATCTCCGCTCTGGCTCAGGCCGAGATCGAGGGCGAGCGGCTGGACGACTGGGACATCCTCGGCTTCTGCTTCGTCATCGTCGCCGGCGGCAACGACACCACCGGCAACCTCATCTCGCACACCGTCGCGCTGCTCGACTCCCATCCGCGGCAGCGCGAGATGCTCGCGGCCGACCCCGGGCTGATCCCCGGCGCGCTCTCGGAGTGCCTGCGCTTCGAGTCGAGCGTGCAGGCGCTCGCGCGGACGACCACCCGCGAGGTGACCGTCGGAGGGACGACGATCCCGGCGGGGGAGAAGGTGATGATGCTCTACGGCTCGGCCAACCGCGACGAGCGCGAGTTCGGTCCCACCGCCGGGCAGCTCGACATCACGCGCGAGATCAGCGGGCACCTCGGGTTCGCCCGCGGCCCGCACTTCTGCATCGGCTCGCACTTCGCGCGGCTCCAGGCACGCATCGCGGTGGAGGAGCTCTACGCCGCGCACCCGACGGTCGGGGTCGACCGGGACTCGGCGGTTCGGGCGCTCTCGCCGTTCACCCGGGGGTTCGTCTCGCTCCCCGCGACGGGCCTGGCCTGACCTGACCTGACCTAACCTACGGCTGGGCATCAGTCGTGTTCGGGCCGCCTCCGATTGCGCTTGATCTCGGCCCGGCGGCGTTCATGCTGGACACGTCGCCGCTGCGAACCGCGAGTGGGTCGGGTCGCACGCCTGGCGACCGGCGGCGCCACCGCTTCACGCAACAGCTCTCCGAGGCGCTGGCGTGCCGTCGCCCGGTTGCGCCGCTGCGACCTGTTCTCCTCCACGCTGACGGTGAGGACCGTGCCGGACAGTTTCGGGGCGAGGGTGAGCAGGGCCCGTTCGCGCTGGACCTCGTCCAACGCCGTCGTGGTGCCCAGGTCGATGCTCAGCTGCACGCGCGAATCGGCGGTATTGACGTGCTGGCCGCCGGGGCCCGACGACCTCGAGAAGCGCTCGACCAGGTCTCCCGCCGGCACCGTGAGGCCACGGGGCGCGCCGGGCCCCGGAGTCACGCGCAGGCCGTCCATGGAGCCAGTATCCCGCACCGACGAGCGCGGCCGGGAACCCGACAGCAGTCCGGACGTCAGTCGAGCTGCTCCTGCGGCAACTCGGCATCCGTGCCCGCCGCCCGGCGCTCGTCGACCAGACGGGGCTCGACCCGCTTTGAGGGATGGAACCCGGCCTTGTCCGCGTAGAAGGCACGGATCCTGTCCATGTCCGCGGCCACGTCGCCGGTCAGATCGATCGTCGGGCCGAGCCCGGTCGTCATGGTGCTGCGATCGACGTAGCCCAGCGTCACCGGCATGCCGGTTTCGCGGGCGATCCGGTAGAAACCCGACTTCCAGTGCGTGTGCCCGCCGCGGGTGCCGTCCGGGGCGACGACCAGGCCGAACGTCTCGCCCGCGTGGACCTGCCCGACCACGTCCTCGACGACCCGGGCGGGGTTCGCCCGATCGACCGGAACCCCACCGAGCGCCCGCATGATCGGCCGGCGCCACCCGGTGAAGAGGCTGGCCTTGCCGAGCCAGTGCATGTCGATGCCCAGTCGCCAGGCGATACCGAGCATGAACACGAAATCCCAGTTGGACGTGTGCGGTGCGCCCAAGAGCACCGTGGGTCGATCCGGAGCCGGTCGGGTCGACAACTCCCAACGGCTGAAGAACCAGAAGGCGCGGGAGACGAGGCGGCGGATCACCCCGTCACCCTAGGCCACCGCCGCGTGCGGCGGAGGGGGTCGAGGCCGGACGGGAAATCAACACACAATCGACGCAGTTACACTGCGAATATAACGATATAGTCATCTTTACGACGGCATCGTCGATCCAGACGAGTGTCGTGTCACCTACTCCTGAGGAACCGCTATGGGTGCTCCGCAACCCGCTCCGTCCCACTCCGATCCGAACCCCGGCTCGACGGCCCCGCCCAGATCCGGGCAGGGGACCCGTCCACTCAACTGGATCATGCTCGTCGCCGGGGTGCTGCTCACGGCGCTGGGCCTGGGACTCACGGCGGCCGGCATCCTGCTCGCCGCAGCAGAGGCCTCACAGCGGGACGGGCGGTATGCGTACACCGAGACCGAGCAGTTCCGCTCGGTCGGCAACGCGATCATCACGGCCCCGTTCACCCTCGACCTGGACGGGGAGCAGGCCGCCTCCTCGGGCGCAGTCGATCTCGAGGACCTGATCAGCGTCCGGGTCCGCGCCACCCCCGTCGTCCCGGGACAACGGGTGTTCCTCGGCATGGCGCCCGCCGATGCCGTCGACGAGTATCTCCGGGACGTGCCCCACGCCGTGTTCGGCACCGACCCGTGGGCCGACGGCTATGGCATGGACGCCTCGGACTGGACCGGCCGATCAGGCTCGAATGACGACGTCGACGAGGTCCCCGGGACGCGAGTGCCGGGCCCTCCCGCCGACGAGCGGTTCTGGGAGCGTTCCGTCACCGGCTCCACCCAGCAGACCCTCAATGTGGATCTGCAGTCCGGAAACTGGGTGATCGTCGTGATGAACAGCGACGGCAGCCGCCCGGTGTGGGTGGACGTGCAGGCGGGGGCCCACACCGAGTTGTTAGGATTCGCGAACCCGGCCACGCTGATCGCCGGGATCGTCGGTCTGGTGCTCGGGATCCCGCTGATCCTGCTCGGTGCCGCCGGGCTGGGTCGCGACGTCGAGCGTCGACATCCGGGCGTCGCTGACGCTGCGGGTGCCGATGTCACGGGCAGGTTGACCGGCCCCGATCCGCTGCGGCTGACCGGCCATCTGGATCCGGGCGTCTCCCGCGCACTGTGGCTGATCAAGTGGGCGCTGGCCATTCCGCACTACATCGTGCTGGCGGTCCTGGGCTTCGCCGCGGTCGTGGTCACGGTGGCCGCGGGCCTGGCGATCCTGTTCACCGGCCGCTACCCGCGCTCGTGGTTCTCCTTCATCGTGGGCGCGATGCGGTGGCACTGGCGGGTCGGCTTCTACGCCTACGCCGCCCTGGGCACCGACCGGTACCCGCCCTTCGCGCTGGGCCGGGCGGACTACCCCGCCGATCTGGACGTCGTCTACCCCGAACGTCTGTCGCGGGGTCTCGTGCTGGTCAAGTGGTGGCTACTGGTGATCCCGCACCTGCTGATCGTCGGCATCATCACCGGCAGTGGCGCGGCGGCGGTCGACGCCTCGACCGACAACGACGGCATCAGCGTCGGCTTCACCCTGCTGGGACTCCTGGTGCTGATCGCCGCGATCGGCCTGCTGTTCACCGGGCGCTACCTGCCGGGCCTGTTCGCACTGAACGTCGGCCTCAACCGCTGGGTCTACCGGGTCGCGTCGTACGTTCTGCTGCTGCGCGACGAGTACCCGCCGTTCCGCCTCGACCAGGGGCCGACCGAACCGGCACCCGCCGCCGAGCACGCCACACCCGCCGAGTACGCCACACCCGACGGGCCTGCCTACCGCTGAGGGGCCGCGCGGGGGCCTCAGCGGTCGCCGGTGATGACGCGGGCCAGCAGATCCGCCAGCCGCTCGTCGATGCCCTCGCGATCGGCCTCGGGGATGTCCAGCGCGTCGAGCAGCGCGCCCCGGAGCACGGGCCAGGCGTACACGGCGGTGAAGACCAGCAGCAGCTCGACGTCGCCGGCGGGCGGGGGAGAGGTCATCCGCCGCAACGCGGCCGCCGGACGCTGCGACGGGTCGAGCATCGGCGGGAACGCCGCCTCGCGGTCCAGGGCCAGCCACGCGAGCAACCGGCTGATCTCCGGATGCGACGAGGCTCCCAGCAACATCCCGCGCGCGGCCTCACCGGCGTCGTCGAGGTCCTCCAGGCGGGCGGCACCGTAACGCACCGCATCCTGCATCACCTCGGTGAGCAGCGCGTCCTTGCGCCCGATGTGCCGGTGGATCAGGCCGAGATTGACCTGCGCCGCGTCGGCGATATCGCGCAGCGGGACGTTCGGACCGCGATCGGACAGCAACCTGCGGGCCTCCCGCATGACCGCCGAGCGGACCTCGTCGCGGCCGGTCGGGCGTGTGGGGGACGGGCTGCCCGCGTTGTCGTCGTCGCCACGGTTGTCGTCGCCACTGCTGCCGTCCCCGTTCGGGGCGCCTGGCGCGCCTCCGACGGCATTCTTCCCGGTTTCCATTCCCGAACTGTACACAATTGACTACAGTCGCTGCTGTGCGCGCGACACGCGCGCCCCGACCCCCTGCGAAAGGCCAGCGATGAGCACTCCCGACCGCCGCGACGACATCGACGCCATCAAGTCACTCAAGTACCGCTACCTCCGCTGCGTCGACCTGCGGCTGTGGGACGAGCTCGCCCAGACGCTCGCGCCCGACGTCACCGCGTCCTACGGTAAGCGCCTGTCCTACACCGGCCGCGACGAGGTGGTCTCCGGACTGCAGGGTCAGATGACGAACGACGTCATCACCGAGCACCAGGCCCACCACCCCGAGATCGAGGTCGACGGCGACACCGCCACCGGCCGCTGGTACCTGCAGGACCGGGTGATCGTCCCCGCCTTCGACACGATGATCTTCGGCAGTGCGTTCTACTCCGACACCTACGCCCGCATCGACGGGCGCTGGATGATCACGAAGACCGGCTACAAGCGCACCTACGAGGCGATGATCAACCTCAAGGACGTGCCCAGCTTCCAGCTCAACGACAACCACCTCGCACCGTCGAGCGCCGAGTAGCAGCACCGGGCACCGGTAGGGGGTCGGACGGACCGTCATGGAGCTGATCTGGGTCGCGGCCGGGTGCGTGGCAGTGGCCTCGGTCATAGGAGGGATGACCGGATTCGGCACGTCGCTCATGGCGACCCCGTTCATGCTCATGGCGGGCATCGGCCTGACCGAGACGGTCGTGGTCAATCTCGTGGTGGCGCTGGTGACGAGGGTGGGCGTCACCTACCAACTCCGCCAGCACATCGAGTGGCGACGCGTCGCCATCCTCGGCGGGGCGAGCCTCCCGGGTGCCTGGCTGGGCGTGCAGACCGTGAGCATGCTGCCCGAAGAGCACCTCAAACCGGCGGCGGGGGTCATCACCATCCTGTGTGGGCTGGCCATGGCACTTCCGACCGCACGCGTCGCGCGCCCGCCGTCGGCCCGGCTCACCGCGGTCACAGGCGCTATCGGCGGCTACTTCTCCACCACCACCTCACTCAACGGGCCGCCCGTGGTGCTGCTGCTCAGCCGCGCCAGGCTGCCCCCACTGAGCTTCATTGCCGACCTCGCCGGTTACTTCGTCGTCACCAGCATCGTGTCCCTGGCGTTGTTGTGGGCGGGCACGGACGTCGACCTGCGGGAACTGACGCCCATGCTCGCGGCCTGTGTCGTCGTCGGAGTGGCGTTCAACCAGCTCGGCATCGCGATCGCCACACGACTGCCGACCCACGTGTTCCGCTCGTCGGTGATCGCCCTCGTGGTGGTCGCCGGCCTCGTCACCATCATCACGGCGTGATCGCCGCCCACCGAGATCCCGATCAACCACGGAGGACCCCATGACCGAGAACACCCAGAACACGCCCGGGGCGGGCACCGACCAGCCGGGCGCGGCCGCACAGTCCGGCGCCGACCGCGACAACCGCCTGGCCGGCAAGGCCGCGATCGTCACCGGCGGAGGACAGGGCGTCGGCCGCGGCATCTCGCTCGGCCTCGCCGAATCAGGCGCGGCGGTCCTGCTGGTCGGTCGCAGGATGCACAAGCTCGAACGCGTCGCCGAGGAGATCCGCTCCGCCGGCGGCACCGCCGAGTGCCTCGCCGCCGACATCGTCACCGACGGTGCACCGGAACAGATCATCGCCACAGCCGTAGAGCGCCTCGGCGGGGTGGACATCCTCGTCAACAACGCCAACATGGCCATGCCCCTGCCGCTGTCCGACTACCCGGACGACGACTTCCGCAAGGCCTTCGAGGGCGGCCCCCGCGTCTCGCTGACCCTGATGAAGCTCGCCCGGCCTGAGATGGCCAAGCGCGGAGGCGGCACGGTCATCAACCTCGTCACCTCCGCCGCCGTGCGCTGGGACGCCGCCAACTACGGCATCTATTCCGCAGTGAAGGAAGCCGTCCGCGCCCTCACCCGCGCCGCCGCCTACGAGTGGGCCGCCGAGGGGATCCGCGCGCTCAACGTGGCCCCGCACGCCCACAGCCCCGGGCTCGACTGGTGGATGGAGAACAACCCGGAGGAGGCCGCCGAGTTCGTCGCGGGCATACCCGCCGGCCGGGTGGGCGACCCCCTCGCCGACATCGGCCGCCCCGTCGCCTGGCTGTGCTCCGGCGAGGCCTCGTATCTGAGCGGTGCGACCATCCCGTTGGACGGCGGCCAGTCCCGCTGGGGCTGACCTCGTCGTCGTCGTCGCCCCCCGACCCACCGCCGTCGCCTGACGCCCCGCACCGAGAGGCCCCCGCAATGACCGACACCCCCGCCGCCACCGGCGGCACCGACACCCCCGGCCGCGACGCGCTCGCCCTGGCCGCCGACATCGCCTCCGGCGCCACCACCGCCGCCGAGGTGCTCGAGGACGCCATCGCGCGCATCGAGGCCCTCGACCCGCAGCTGAACGCGATGGTCGCCACGCGCTTCGACGCCGCGCGCGCCGAGGTCGAGGCCGGGTTGCCCGACGGCCCGCTGCGCGGCGTGCCGATCGTCATCAAAGCCCTCGGCACCGACGTGGCCGGCCTGCCCGCCGCCGACGGCTCACGGCTGTTCGCCGACGTCGTGGCCGACGTGGACAGCACCGTGGTCCAGCGCTACAAGGCCGCCGGGATGGTGGTGCTCGGCACGACCAACGTGCCCGAGATGGGCAAGACCACCACCACCGAATCGCTCCTGCACGGGCCGTGCCGCAACCCGTGGGACACCGCGCACTCCACGGGCGGGTCGAGCGGCGGATCGGCGGCGGCCGTGGCCGCGGGCATGGTCCCGGTCGCCCACGGCACCGACGGCGGCGGGTCCATCCGCATCCCCGCCGCGATGTGCGGGCTCGTGGGACTCAAGCCCAGCCGCGGCCGCGTGCCCACGTGGCCGCACCCCGACGCCCTGTCGTCGCCCCTGTCCTACCACCACGCTCTGACGACGACCGTCCGCGACAGCGCCGCGCTGCTCGACGCCGTTGCCGGCCACCGCCCCGGCGACGCCTACGGGGCCCCCACGCCGCCGCGGCCCTTCCTCGACGAGGTCGGCGCCGACCCCGGCCGCCTGCGCGTGGGGATGCTGCGTGTCGCGCCCGGACCGTTCCCCACCGACCCCGCCTGCAGTGCCGCGGTCGATCACACCGCCGAGCTGCTCGCCGGGCTCGGCCACGACGTGCGCGAGGTGGAGTTGGACGTCGATGTGCTCGAGGGGATGTCGGCCGTCGGCGCCATCATGGGCGCCCAGCTGCGGGCGACCATCGACGCGCGCCTCGCCGCACTGGGAAGAGACCTCGACGACGACGACATCGAGCCCTGGACCCGGGTGATCCTCGACAACGCCATGACCCACTCCGCGCCCGACGTCGCGCGGGCCCTGCAGACCGCCACCCGGACCGGCTGGCGCGTGGCCGAACTGTTCGGGCCAGGTGGCGTGGACGTGCTGATGCTGCCGACGCTGCCCTCCACCACCCCGGAGCTGGGCTACCTCGACCCGACCGACCCGGAGGCGATGTGGACGCGGTCCTCGGCGTTCTCGGTGTGCACGAGCATGTTCAACCTCTCCGGGCAGCCGGCCATCTCCCTGCCGCTGGCCGCGGACGACCGCGGGTTGCCCATGGGCCTGCAGCTGGTCGCCGACTACGCCCGGGAGGACCTGCTGCTGCGGCTGTGCGGGCAGCTCGAGGCGGCCGCGCCGTGGGCCACCGTGGCGCCGGGGTACGACGGGTGGTGACGGGCCCGGCCAGACGAGTGGCCTGAGCTGGCCCGCGTCCGGGGCTTCTGGGCTCCTGGGTTCCTGGGCTCCCGGCACGCTTGGCATCTGCTCCCGCGCCTGGCGTCTCGCGCTCGGTGTTGGCTTCCCGCGCTCGGGGTTGGCTTCTCGCGTTCGCCGCAGTGCGCCCATTTCGGCGCAGCCGCCCCCTGGCATGGCGTCTCGCTCCCGGAAATGCACGGGATCTCACCAGCCGCTCCTGGCCGTGGCGTCTCGCCCACCCCGCGGTGCGCGCGAGACGCCACGTTGGGGCGCGGCTGTGAGCGGCGCGGCTGTGAGCGGCGAGGCTGCTGTCCGCCTGGCCCGCCCGCCCCACCCCGCCTCGCGCCACCCCGGACAGCCGACGGCCCCGGATCCCGTGGAGATGTCTCCGGGATCCGGGGCCGTCGGTGTTCGAGAGGCGGGCGGGCCGCGCGATTACTCCTGGACGAACGCCCCGTCGAAGAACATCGTGGAGTAGAGACTCGGCGAGACGCCCTTGACGGAGTCGTCGACCACCACGTACTCCTGCGCATTGGCCATCACGGCGAACGGCACGACCCGGTTGTAGACCTCCTGCAGGTCGGTCGCCGCGGCCTTCTGCGCCTCGAGGTCGCCGGCGGCCTTGAACGCGGTCACGGCCTTCGTGAGCTCGGGGTCGTCGACGCCCGGGATGTTGAGTGAGCCACCGGGGGTCATGGCGCTGGCGAAGGTGGAGGCCGGGTCGGCGTCCGAGGGGGACAGCCCGCCGATGACGGCCTCGTAGTCGCCGGTGAACTGGCGGGCCACGACCTGCGCGACCGGCTGGCTCTGGATGGTGACGTTGAAGCCCGCCGCGTCGAGCAGCGCCTTCACCGCCACGCCGGACTCCATGTTCTCCGGGCTGTCCGCCACGAGCAGGGTGAGCTCGCCGTTTCAGTCCGGACGGTCGGCCTTGACCTCGTCGATGAGAGCGGTGGCCTGCTCGACGTCGAACTCGGGGCCCTGCTGCCCGTCGTAGAAGCGTGAGGACTCCGCGATGATGGCGGACGTGGGCTGGCCGAGACCGCCGGTGAGGCGCTGATCGATGAGCTCCCGGTCGAGCGCCATGGCGAACGCCTGACGGGCCCGCTCGTCGGTGAGGACGCCGTCGTATCCGGCGTTACCGGCGTTGAGGTTGACGATGGAGCCGGCGCTGGTGATGGTCTCGAAACCCCGGTCGCCGGCGTCCTGGGCGGCGGTGACGGTCTTGGCGCCCCGCAGGAACCCGACCTGGACCTCGCCGGTCTGGAACGCCTCGTAGGTGCCCTGGGAGCCGGGGATACGGATGAACTCGAGGGTGGGGCAGACGGGACCGCCGTAGTAGTCCGGGTTGGGCTCCAGCACCAGCTCCTGGTCCGGGATGTACTCGGAGACCGTGAACGCGCCGGCACCGATCGGATTGCGGGCCCACTGGGCGGGGTCCGCGGCCTCGTAGGCGTCCTTGGGGATTACCTCGCCCGCGGTCCCGGCCAGCAGGATCGGGAAGCCGGCCCACGGCTCGGTGAGCGTGAACTCGACGGTCAGCGGGTCCACCACGCGGGCCTGCTCCACCTGCATCGCGTCGGTCATCGCGTTGGAGACGTTCTTCGGGTCCTTGTGGAGGTCGATCGTGAACGCGACGTCCTCGGCGGTGAGCGGATCGCCGTTGGAGAAGGTGACGCGGTCGCGGAGCGTGAGCGTCCATACGGTGTTGTCGTCATTCGCCTCGAGCGACTCGGCCAGCTTGGGCTCGAACTCGGCAGCCTCGGGGTTCCACCGCATGAGGCGGTCGTAGACGGCCGCGGACTCGGTGGCCCCGCGGACACCGAACTGGCCCTGGCCGGGCGCGAACGAGGGGAGCATCGCGTACTCGCCCATGGTGATGGTGCCGCCGACGCGGTCGGCGGTGCAGCGCTCGGACTGGTCCGGGGCGGTGGCGCCGGAGGCCGAGGCGGTGGGATCGGCTCCGCCTCCTCCGCATGCGGTGAGCGCGAGGGTGGTCGCGGCGAGGACGGCCAGGGCGCTGGTGGCGCGGGTCATCTGTTCTCCTGATCGTGAGGGGCGGCGGGCCGGTCGGCCCACCGCTCATAGGTGTTTCCGGCACAGAGATGCCCCGGGCTCTCACCGGTGGGCGGGAGCCCGGGGCACGTCTGTGTGGTACGGGGGCGGCCCGTCAGGACCGCGGGGGAGTGATCACTCCTTCACGAACGCCCCGTCGTACAGGACGGTCGAGGACAGGGTCGGGGTGAGTCCGCCGACCGTGTCGGAGACGGCCACGTACTGCTCGGCGTTGGCCATCACGGTGAACGGCTGCACCTCGTTGAAGACCTCCTGCAGGCGGGTCATCGCCTCCTTCTGGGCGTCGAGGTCCGCGGCGGCCTTGAGCTCGTTGACCGCGGCGGTGAGCTCGGGGTCGTCGATGCCCGTGAGGTTGGTCGCGCCGGTCGGGGTGAACGCGCTGGCGAACGTGGACGCCGGGTCGGCGTCCGAGGTGGCCAGGCCGCCGATCACGATCTCGTAGTCGCCGGTGAACTGACGCGCGGTGACCTGGGAGACCGGGGCGTTCTCGATCTGGACGTTGAACCCGGCCGCGTCCAGCAGCGCCTTGGCCACGACGCCGGCCTCGATATTCTCGGGGCCGTCGGAGATGAGCATGCGCAGCTCGCCGTCCCAGTCGGGGCGGTCGGCCTTGAGCTCCTCCACGAGCGCCTTCGCACGCTCGACGTCGTACGTCGGGCCCTCCTGGCCGTCGTACAGGCGGGAGGACTCGGCGACCAGGGCGGAGGTCGGCTGGCCCTCGCCGTCGTACAGGCGCTGGTTCCACAGGTCGCGGTCCATGGCGGCGGCGACGGCCTGGCGGGCGCGGACGTCGGTGAGGATGCCGTCGTAGCCGGCCTTGCCGGAGTTCATGTTGATCACCGAGCCGGAGCTGATGATCTCCTCGAAGCCGCGGACGTCATCGGACGTGGCCATGTTCAGGAACTTGGCGCCGCGCAGGAAGGCGACCTGGAGCTCGTCGGTCTGGAACGCGTCGTAGGTGCCCTGGGAGCCGGGGATGCGGATGAACTTCAGGGTGGGGCAGACGGGCCCGCCGTAGTAGTCGGGGTTGGGCTCCAGGACGGTCTCCTGGTCGGGGATGTAGTTGGCGACCGTGAACGCGCCGGCGCCGATCGGATTGCGGGCCCAGTCCTGCGGGTCGGCGGCCTCGTAGGCCTTCTGGGGGATGACCTCACCGATGGTGCCGGCGAGCGCGACGGGGAACCCGGACCACGGCCGGGCGAGCGTGAACTCGACGGTGAGCGGGTCCACCACGCGGGTCTCGGTGATCTCCATCGCGTCGGTCATGGCGACCGAGCGGGTGGCGGGGTCCTTGTGCAGGCCGACGGTGAACGCGACGTCCTCCGCGGTGAGCGGGTCGCCGTTGGAGAAGGTGACGCCGTCGCGGAGCGTGAGGGTCCACACGGTGTTGTCGTCGTTGGCCTCGAGGGACTCGGCGAGCTTGGGCTCGAACTCCTCGGCCTCGGGGTTCCACACCATCAGCCGGTCGTAGACGGCCGCCGACTGGGCGCCGCCGCGGACGCCGTACTGGCCCTGGCCGGGCGCGAAGGACGGGAGCATGGAGAACTCGCCGACGGTGATCGTGCCGCCCGCCAGATCCTCGGTGCAGCGCTCGGACTGGTCGGGGGCCTGGCCCTCGGCGCCGCCGGAGGCGGAGGTGGACTCCTCCCCGCCGCCGCAGGCGGACAGGGTCAGGGCGGCGGCCGCGAGGACGGCCATGGCGCTGGTGGTGCGCTTCATCGATTCTCCTGGAGAGGGTGGTGGCACGCGACCTGGTGGCCGGGTGCGATGTCGACCAACGGGGGGCGTTCGGTGGCGCAGATGTCGGTGGCCAGTGGGCACCGGGTTCGGAATCTGCATCCGGATGGGGGGTTCAGGGGCGAGGGCAGCTCGGAGCTGGTCGCGGTGATGGAGTCCTCGCCGAGCGTGTCGGCGAGCGTGCCGCCGAGCGTGGGCGCGGACGAGATGAGGAGCATCGTGTACGGGTGGGCCGGGGCCCGGTACAGCGACTCGGTGTCGGCGACCTCGCAGACGGTGCCGAGGTACATCACCGCCACGCGGTCGGCGATGTTGTGCACCACCGACAGGTCGTGGGAGATGAAGATCATCGTCAGGCGGTAGCGCTCCTTCATCTCCTCGAGGAGGTTGAGGATCTGTGCCTGCACGGAGACGTCGAGGGCCGAGACCGGCTCGTCGCACACCAGCACCTCGGGCTCCAGGACGAGTGCGCGGGCCAGGGCGATGCGCTGGCACTGCCCGCCGGAGAACTCCGACGGGCGGCGGCCGCCGGCGTGCTCGGGGTCGAGTCCGACGGCCTCGAGGGCGGCGTCGACGCGGCGACGGATCTCCTCGCGTCCACCGTCGACGCCCTGGATCTCGAGGCCCTCGGCCACGATGTCGCGGACCCTGCGGCGCGGGTTGAGGGAGGACACGGGGTCCTGGAAGACCATCTGGATCATCTTGCGGGCCCGGGTCAGGGCCGCTCCGGACAGCGAGCACAGGTCCGTGTCGTCGACCATCACGCGCCCGGAGTTCGGGCGGGGCAGCTGCAGCATCGCCCGGCCGAGGCTGGACTTTCCACAGCCGGACTCGCCGACCAGGGCCAGTGTGGAGCCGCGGGGGACCGTGAGGGAGACGTCCGAGACGGCGTGGACCGTGCCCTTGCGGGTGTGGTACTCGACGGTCACGTGGTCGACGACGAGTTTGTCGGCCCCGTGCTCGTCGACGACGACGTCGGCATCGGCCGGAGGGCCCGCGGCGTCCGGCTCGGCCGAACCGGTGAGGTGGGGGGAGGGGACGGTCATGATGCCTCGCTGGTGGTGCTGGAAGTGGCGGGGACGAGCGGGTGATGGCACGCGGCGCGGTGGATTTCAGCGATGGGGGCGGCGAACCGCGGTGTCACGTCGGGTGCCGTCGCCAGGTCCTCGAGCGGCGGATCCACGGCGAGGCAGTCGTCGGCCACACGCGGGCAGCGGGGTGCGAACCGGCAGCCGGCGGGCATCTCCCGCAGGTTCGGCGGGCGACCCTCGATCACGGTGAGCCGGGTGTGCGGCGGCAGGTCGGGACGCGGGATCGAGTCCAGCAGCGCCCCGGTGTACGGGTGTGCGGGCTCGTCGAGCAGGGCCCGGGTGTCGCCCACCTCGAGGAACCGTCCGGCGTACATGACCCCGATCCTGTCGGTGTGCTGCGAGACCACCGCGAGGTCGTGGCTGACGAGGATCATCGCCATGTCCGAATCGGCCTGCAGCCCGTGCAGCAGGTCGAGGATCTCGTGCTGCACCGTCACGTCGAGCGCGGTCGTGGGCTCGTCGGCGATGAGGAGCTTGGGCGAGCAGGACAGGGCGATCGCGATGCCGACCCGCTGGCGCATGCCGCCGGAGAGCTGGTGCGGGTACTCGGAGAGCCGGGCGCGCGGTGAGGGGATGCGCACCCGGGTCAGCAGTTCGACCGCGTGGTCGGTGGCCTCGCGGCGGCTCAGTCCCAGGTGGTGGCGCAGCGGGTCGGTGATCTGGCGCCCGATGGTCCGGATCGGGTTGAGCGAGGTCAACGGGTCCTGGAACACCATGGCGATCTCGCGGCCCCAGAACTTCTGCGCCTCGCGCTGGGACAGGGACAGGACGTCCCGGCCGTCGAAGCGGACCGTGGAGCCCTGATCGACGCGGGCGGTGGTTGGCGCGATGCCCATGATCGACCGCACGAGCATCGACTTGCCCGAGCCGGACTCGCCCACGATGCCGATCGTCTCGCCCCGGCGCAGGGAGATGTTCACCCCGTCGACGGGCGTGATGCGACCGTCGGGGGTGTCGATGTGGGTGCGCAGGTCCCGGACCTCGAGCAGCAGGTCGGGGTCCGAAGGCCCGTGTCCGCTGGGTGCTGCGGCGGCGATGGCTGCCTCCTGGGGTTGGTGTCTCGGACGGGGATCTAAGACAACTGCTTAGAACGTGTTGCTGTGATGAGTATCACGGCATAGGGTGTCCACGTCAAGGTGATTAAGAAGCCGCCTCAGGCGGTGACTCAAACGAAGGGGTCTCCCCACGTGCTCAGGTTCATTGGCGAACGCGCTCTGCACGCGGTCGTCGTCGTCGTACTCGCGACCATCGGCGCGTTCTTCCTGATGGAGGCCGTTCCCGGCGACTCCGCGGCATCCGCCGTGGGGCCGGGCGCGACCGCGGAGCAATACCAGGCAGCCCGGGAGGAGCTGGGTCTCGACGACCCGGTCACCACCCGGTTCGCGGAATGGGTCGGCAGTATGGCCTCGGCCGACCTGGGCAACTCGCTCATCCCGCCCAACCAGCCGGTCACCGAGATGATCGGCAACGCGCTGCCGGTCACCATCCAGCTGGCGTTCCTGTCGATCATCCTGTCGCTGGCGATCGCGGTCCCGGTGGCGGTGTGGTCGGCCTACCGCCGTGGTGGGGTGTTCGACCAGGTCGCCTCGGTCGTGTCGTTCGCGTTCATCTCGGTGCCCAGCTTCGTGGCCGGGCTGCTGCTGATCTACCTGCTGGTGTTCAACCACTCCTTCGCGCAGCAGCTCATCCTCGGCGCGGCCGTCGTGATCGGGCTGGTGGTGACGCTGTCGCCGCTGGGCCGTCGGGGCGGGCGCGGGGCACCCGGCGTCACCTGGGGCCGGTCCCTCATCGCCGGTCTCGCGGTGGGTGGGGTGATCGCCGTGATCGCGCTGTTCCTGCCCGAGTTCCCCCGCCAGGGCTACGCGCCGCTGGCCGAGGGGCTGGGGGAGAACCTGCGCAGCATCATGCTGCCCGCGCTCACCCTCGCGCTGATGGAGGTCGCGATCTTCACCCGCGTCCTGCGGACCGACATGATCTCGACCCTGCAACAGGACTTCGTCCTGTCCTCGCGCGCGAAGGGCATGCCGACCGGCCACGTCCTGGTCAAGGAGGCCCTGCGGCCGTCGACGGTCTCGATCATCACCCTCGCCGGCATCAGCCTCGGTCGCCTCATCGGCGGGACGGTGGTCGTCGAGCGGCTGTTCAACCTGCCCGGTATGGGCAGCATGATCGTCGACGCCGTCCAGAACGACAATCTGCCCGTGGTGCTCGGCGGCGTGATCGTCATCGCCGTCTTCTACGTCGTGGTCAACATGACCGTCGACGTCACCTATGCACTCATCGACCCGAGGATCCGCCGTGGCTGACAACGACCCCACCCGTTCCACCGTCGCCTCGACCGCGACCGCGACCATCGCCGCGGAGGCGCCCGCCCGGCGCAAGCTGCGCCTGCCGAAGCTCTCCGCGGTCGGCACCCTGCTCGCCCTCGGGTGGACCGCCCTCATCGTTCTCGGCGCGTTGATCGTCGACTTCCTGCCGCTGGCCGAGGCGCGCGACCCGCAGTTCGCGCTGACGACCCGGTCCCTGCTGCCGCCGGATCTGCTCACGGCGCATCCCCTGGGCACCGACCGTCAGGGCCTCGACATCCTCGGCGGCCTGCTCTACGGCGCCCGGGTCTCCATCGTGGTGGGCATCGGCGGTGTCGTCATCGGCGCCCTCATCGGCGGCGCGCTGGGCCTGGTGGCCGGCTACAAGGGCGGCTGGGCCGACCGGATCGTCTCCATCATCAGCGACGTCCTGCTGGCGTTCCCGTCGCTCATCCTGCTCATCGCGATCGTCACGGTCCTCGACCCGACCCTGCTCAACGTCACCCTGGCGCTGGGGATCATGGTGGTGCCGTCGTACGCACGGCTCGTCCGCGCCAACGCGATGAGCTTCGCCGGCCGCGAGTTCGTCACCGCCGCCCGGTCGCTCGGTGCGGGAGAGACCCGCATCATGCTGCGCGAGGTGGCCCCCAACATCGTGGCGCCGGTGCTGTCCTACAGTTTCATGCTCGTGGCGGTGCTGATCGTCGCGGAGGCCTCGCTGAGCTACCTGGGACTGAGCATTCCTCGGCCCGAACCGACGTGGGGCAACATGATCAGCGCCGGTCAGTCCGATTTCGAGAGGTACCCCGGACTGGTGGGGATTCCCGCCATCGTCCTGTTCCTCACGGTGTTGAGCTTCAACCAGCTGGGCGAGGCCGCCGGCCGCAAGTGGAGCCCCGGAGCGGCCAAGATCTGATCGACGCCGACCGGCCCGGTCCGGCGGCGGTATGGGCACTGTTCAATCAAGGCGGAGGAAGGGGCCCGATGGACCCGACGAATGAACCCTCGGTCGAGGGGGCCGCCCAGGCGAGGGACGCCAAGACGGCGATGCTCGAGATCGCCGAGCAACTGATCAGCGAGCGCGGTCTGGACCGTGTCTCGATGCGCGACGTCGCCACCGCCGCCGGGCAACGCAACAACTCCGCGGTGCAGTACCACTTCGGCAGCCGCGACGGTCTCATCCTGCAGGTGCTGCGGCGCCGGCTGACCGCCCTCGACGTCGATCGCCGGCAGCGGTTGGCGGAGATCGACGAGCAGGGCCTGGGCACCGACCTCGCGGCTCTCGTGCGGGTGCTGTTCGAGCCGATCGTCGAGCTGCTCCGGTCCCAGCCCGAGTCCACCTATTACGCACGGTTCCTGCAGCGGGTCGGACCTGTCATGGCCCCCGGGATCCCGGAGGCGCAGTTGCGCACCGCGACCGACGACGTGGTGGTGCGCCTCATCGATGTGCTCTCCCACCTGCCGCGGCGGGTGGCGTTCGAACGTATCGACCTGGCCACCCAGATGTTCACCGGTGCACTGGCCGTTTACGAGGACCGTCGGGACGCCCGGAACGCCGTGGTCAACGCCGACTTCGACAAGGTCGTCGCCCATCTCTACGACATGGTCGAGGCCGCGCTGCGTGCAGGGGTCGGACCAGGGGAGTCACACGTCGCGGACGCACCGGAAGCCGAGGTTGGCAGTAGCTGAACCGGCGGTGTTCGCGGATCGGGCCGCCACCCGGTATCGGTGGCAGTACGACTCGTGGCACAGGTAGGAACCTCCCCGCATCACGCGCCACGTCTCGTCGCCCGGGCTCCCGTCGGGGCGCGGACCGCGGGGATCCTCTCGGGGCGAGACCGCGTAGTAGCCGGGGTCGAACACGTCGGCGCACCATTCCCACACGTTGCCGACCATCTGGTGCAGGCCGTATCCGTTCGGCCGGAACGCGCGTACCGGGGCGGTCGTCAGGTGGCCGTCGTCGAGCGTGTTGTGGGAGGGGAACCGTCCCTGCCACACATTGAGACCCCACCGACCACGCGGGGTCAGCTCGTCGCCCCACGGGAAGCGGGCCCCGGCGAGGCCGCCCCGTGCCGCGTACTCCCACTCCGCCTCGGTGGGCAGGCGGGCCCCCGCCCATTCGCAGTAGGCCGTCGCGTCGTTCCAGGACACGTGCACGACCGGGTGGTTCTGCACAGCGGTGATCGAGGACCGGCGCCCGCCGGGGTGGCGCCAGTCGGCTCCCCGCACGGCCACCCACCACGGCGTGGAATCCAGGTGGTGGAGGACGTCGGCCGGGTCGGCCTCCACGGCGAGATGGAACACCGGCGAGACGCCGAGGTCCTCCGCGTCGGTCACGTACCCGGTGTCCTTGCAGAACCTGGCGAACTGGGCGTTGGTTACGGCGCACTCGTCCATCCGGAACGAGCGCAGGCTCACCTCGTGCAGGGGTAGCTCCCCGTCGTCGGGGTACCCCTCGTCGAAGTGGTCGCCCATCACCGACGTCCCGCCGGGAATCAGGACCTGCCGGCGGGGACGGTCGGCTCCACGGCCCGGGGACCGCGGGCCCCGCAGGTTCGGCCCGTCGGGAGGGGGCGGGGCGCCCGGTGCGCAGCAGGCCCTCGTCGTCGTCATCGTCCTTCCCCGGCTCCCCGGCCCGTGACCACCTCGGACAGGAGTTCCGCCATCCGCGTGTCGACGTCCTCACGGTCGGCGGCTGCGACGTCCAGGACGTCGAGGATCTGCTCGCGCAGAACCGGCCAGGCATAGATCACCGTGAGGGCGAGCGCGAGGTGCAGTTCGCCGGCCGGCGGGGGATCGGTCATGCGGGACACCGCGCCGGCGGGCCGGACCGAGGCGTCGATCAGCGGCCGCGACACGGCGCCCGGATCCAGGGCAAGCCACACCAGGAGGCGGCTGAAATCCGGGTTGTCGACGGCTCCGGTGAGCATGGAGTGGACGGCCCTGCCGGCATCGTCGTGGTCTCCCACCCGGGCGGTGCCGTGCCGCAGGCCGTCCTCGAGCACCGCCGACAGCAGGTCGTCCTTGTTCCCGATGTGTCGGTGGATGAGGCCGAGGTTCACCCCCGCGGCCTCGGCCACCAGGCGCAGGGGCGCCCGTGGCCCGCGGGCCGCGAAGATCCGGCGGGCGGTGCCGAGAACGGCGCGGCGTACTGCGTCTCGTCCGACGGGGCGATCCGATTCGGGGAGATCCATGGACGCCACTGTAGACGATCGTCTACAGTCACGGTTTAGCACGCTGTAGACAGATGTCTACACCTCGCGCGTCGTCCCCTCGACCAGGCCCACCGGCCACGGAAGGAACCCCCATGCAGGTCACGATCGGCGATCACGACATCGAGTTCGGCCCCAAGCGGATGCGGCTGACGGCCGACGATGCCCCGCCCGCCACCTACCACCACATCGGCGTGCGGCCCGTCACCCCGTTCATCGGAGCGGACGTCGAGGGCGTCGACCTCGCCGCCCCGTCACCCGAGCAGATCTCCGAACTCAAGACCGCGCTGCTCGAGAGGAAGGTGCTCTTCTTCCGCGACCAACAGCACGTCACCGCCCACCAGCACCGCGACTTCGCCGCCCACTGGGGCGACCTGGAGGTCCACCCGCTCCTCGACCAGGGGGAGATCCCCGAGGTCGTGAGGTTCGACCGCGGACAGGACAACCCGGGCATGGAGAACATCTGGCACGTGGACGTCACCTGGCAGGACCGGCCCCCCATGGGGTCGGTGCTGCGGGCGATCCGGGTCCCCGATGCCGGCGGCGACACCCTGTGGTCGGACATGGGCAACGCCTACGACGCGCTGCCGGACGAGATCAAGGAGTGGATCGACGGGCTGACGGCCACACACGACTTCACGCCGTCGTTCGGCCGGAGCATGTCCCCCGACAAGCTCGCCGAGATGCAGAAGCGCTACCCGCCGCAGCACCATCCGGTGGTCCGCACGCACCCCGAGACCGGCCGCAGACTCCTGTTCGTCAACAGCCTGTTCACCACCGGTATCGACGGCATGGACCCGGTCGAGGGCAGGGAGTTGTTGCGGCGCCTGCTCGACCAGGTCAAGATGCCCGACTTCCAGGCACGCCTGCGTTGGGCCCCGGGCACGGTGGCGTTCTGGGACAACCGGGCCACCCAGCACTACGCGTGCAGTGACTACTTCCCCCATCGTCGGGTCATGGAGCGCGTCGCCATCGTCGGGGACGTGCCAGCATGAGCCCGTCAGACGACGCGTTCCCCGAGGCCGGTCTCGACCGTCACGTCCTGCCCGTGCGGCGGCTCGCCGGTCGGGTGCCCGCTGAGATGGACCGCCGCGATCAGCAGGACGGGTTCCCGGGCGTCGAGCAGATCCGCCCACCGCAGGGGGCGCCCAACGTCCTGCTGGTGATGCTCGACGACGTGGGGTTCGGCACGTCCTCGGCGTTCGGGGGCCCCTGCCGCACCCCGACCATCGAGCGCCTCAACCACGACGGGGCGGGGTACACGCGGTTCCACACCACCGCGCTGTGCTCGCCGACCCGCGCCGCGACCCTCACCGGGCGCAACCACCACAGCGTGGGGATGGGCGTGATCGCCGAGATGAGCACCCGCGCACCCGGATACACGGGCATGCGGCCCGACTCGGCGGCCACCATCGCCCGGGTGCTGCGCGGCAACGGCTACGCCACCGGCGCGTTCGGAAAAATGCACCAGACCCCGCCGTGGGAGACCACGGCCGCCGGGCCGTTCGACCGCTGGCCCACCGAGGAGGGGTTCGACACCTTCTACGGGTTCCTGGGCGCCGAGGCGGACCACTTCACCCCGGTCCTCTACGACGGGCGTCGGCAGGTGGACCCGCCCCGGACACCGGAGGAGGGATACCACCTCACCGAGGACCTGGTGGACCACGCCGTCCAGTGGGTCGAGAACGTCTCCACCGTGGCCCCCGACATGCCGTGGTTCTGTTACCTGCCGCTGGGCGCGGTCCACGCGCCGCTGCACGTCCCCGAGTCCTACCGTGACCGGTACGCCGGCGAGTTCGACGACGGCTGGGACGCCCTGCGCGAGCGGACCCTGGCGCGCCAGAAGGAACTGGGAGTGGTCCCCGAGGACACCGAGCTCGGACCGTGGGCGCCCGGTCTGCCGCACTGGGACGAGCTCGACGACGACGAGAAGAAGGTCGCCGCCCGACTCATGGAGCTGTACGCCGGGTTCCTCGAGCACACCGATGACCAGGTCGGGCGACTCATCGACCATCTCGACTCGACGGGTGCGCTGGAGAACACCCTGGTCCTGTACATGGTCGGGGACAACGGCGCCTCCACGGAGGGCGGCCGGCTGGGCGCGTTCAACTACCTCGCCGGACTCAACGGGCTGCCCTCGACCACCGAGGAACTGCTGGCCAAGTGGGACGATCTCGGCGGCCCCGACTCGTACCCGCACTTCCCGTCGTCCTGGGCGCTGGCGCTGAACACCCCCTACCAGTGGGCCAAACAGGTCGCCTCCCACTACGGCGGGACCCGGAACGCCCTCGTCGCGCACTGGCCGGGCCGGATCGCCGAGCCGGGCAGGTTGCGCCACCAGTGGCACCACTGCGTGGACATCGCCCCCACCATCCTCGAGGCCGCGGGTCTGCCGATGCCGCACACCGTGGACGGTGTGGCGCAGAAGCCCCTCGAGGGTATGGGCATGACCTACACCTTCGACCAGCCCGACGCCGCGGACCGGCACACCACCCAGTACTTCGAGATCTTCGGCAACCGCGGGATCTACGACCACGGGTGGACCGCCGTGACCGCGCAACGGGCGCCCTGGCTGATGGCCACCTCCGGCGTCGACCTCACGCCGCTGGCGGACAGTACATGGGAGCTCTACGACACCCGCGCGGACTGGTCGCAGTCCCGTGACCTGGCCGCCGAGCACCCCGAGATCCTCGAGCGGTTGACGATGAAGTTCATCGCCGAGGCCGCGCGGTACGACGTGCTGCCGCTGGACGACAGCACCGTGGGACGCCAGGCCGGCGTCGACAACCGCCCACCCCACCCCATGGGCGGCCGCACGTCGATCACCCTGTACCCGCACATGGACGGGCTCAACGAGAAGGCCGCGCCCAAGCTGCTCAACCGTGCGTTCCGGCTCACGGCGTCGCTGGAGGTCCACGGCGGCGATTCCCCCGCGGCGGGGTCCTGCGAGGGTGTGCTGCTCAGCCTGGGTGGCCGCTTCGGAGGCATGACGCTGTACATCGTCGACGGGGTGCCCGTCTTCGAGTACAACTTCTTCGGTCGCCACCACGGCCGGGCAGCCGGCAGCGAACCGCTCGCCGCGGGTGCGCGCACCGTCGAGCTCGAGTTCGCCTACGACGGAGGGATCGCGGCGGGCGCGGACCTGCGCCTGCTCGTCGACGGTGAGCAGGTGGGGCACGGGCGGATCGCCGTGACGGCGCCCGCGATGTTCAGCATGAACGAGACCCTCGACATCGGGCGCAGTCGGGGGAGCGCGGTGAGCACCGCGTACGAGGGATCGTTCCCGGTCCGCGGCGCCACGCTCCACCACGTGCAGGTGGATCTCGGTCGCGGCAGTGAACTCCCGCAGGCGCGACGGGACGAGATCGAACTGGCCACCCACTGACCTCGGCGACGGACCGGTCGCCGGGTCAGACCCGGCCGCGCAGGAGCTTGCGGAAGTACACGACGGGCTGGACGAACCGGTCGAACGCGTACGTCATCCGTCGCGGGGCGAAGAGGTCGATCCCCGGCACCGACGGGGCCGGCCGGCCGTCCCGGTCGTGCTCGTCGAGCACCAGTCGGCCCCTGCTCACGGCCACGGGGATGACCGTGTAGCCGTCGTACTCCTTCAGCGGCCCACCGTCGCGGGCGGCGCGCAGGTTGTCGGCCACCACCGCGACCTGGTCGCGCAACGCGCCACCGGACGGGCGGGTGTCCACGGTCGCGGCGTCCCCCAGTCCCCACACCGTCTCGTGGCGCGTGTGGCGCAGGGTGCGGGGGTCCACCTCGACGAGCGTGGCGGCGTCGCCCGTCGCCAGGCCCGAGTCGGCGACGAATCGCGGTGCGCGGCTGTCCGGGGTGACGTAGGCGAGGTTGACGTGCTCGAGGGTCACCGGGGCGGGGCCGTCGAGCGAGACGGTCCGGGCGGCGTGGTCCACAGCGGTCACCCGAGTGTCGGCGTGCACCGTGATGCCGTAGTCCTCGATGAACGGCTGCAATCGGGAGTCGATCTTCTCCAGTCCGAGCAGTCCGCCGAACGGGGTCACCAGGTGCACGTCGATCCGGTCGAGCACCTCGGCCCGCCGCCACCGGCCGCACGCCAGGAACATCGCCTTGAGCACCGTCCCGCCGCAGGATGCCGGCTCGGGCGGAACCGAGAACACCACGGTGCCCTCACGTTCACGCACGAGGGCGGCACATGCCCGACCGGCGTACTCGGGCACGTGGGCGGACACCGCCCAGCCGTCGACGTAGGCCTCCTGCAGTCCCGGAATCTCCTCCCAGTGCGGGGTGAGACCGGGGCACAACACCAGGTCGCGGTAGCTGACGGACGCGCCGCTGTCGAGGGTGACGGTCCGGGCGTCGGGATCGACGCGGGTGGCCGCGTGCGGCACGAGTTCGACCCCGTCCGGGACCACGGTCGCCATGGCCCGCTCGTAGCGGGACATGCGTGCCTGCCCGGCCGCGGCGTAGTTCAGCATCGGCCGGTAGCGGTGCACCGGGCTGGGGTCGATGAGCGCGATGCCGCCCACGCCATCGCGCCTGAGGCGGGCCGCCAGGGAGACCCCGGCATTGCCTGCCCCGACGATCACGGTGTCGAACGCGGCGGGCATGGCTCTAGAACACCTCGAACGCGTAGCCGACGAGGCCGACCACCAGGAGGAGGACGACGATGGCGATGACCACGATCCACACGACGGGACTCGTGCGTCCCGGCTGAGGAGTCGGGCTCTGCCGCTCCGTGGGGGCCTGCTTCCTGGCCGCACTGTCCGACTGCAACGAGGTCGAGTCGGAGTCCGGCGTCACCCCGGCGGGGGCGGAACCGGTGTCATCCACGTCCGGGCTCTGGGCGGGATCCGGGTCTGACGGTCGGGCGTTGGTCATAGTCGCACCTCTCGTTGACTGGGACCCACACGCTAGGGGCTCGGCGGTCGAGCTTCCACCGGTCGGCCTGTCACCGGCCGGTCTTTCGCCTCTCGACGCGAACCGCGGCCCGGGTCCTGGCCGAGCACCACCACGCCCGGCCCCGCCCCGGCCGCGAGACCGGAGAGGACCTCCGCGACCGACCACGCGGTGATCGCCGAGGTGCGACCGCCGGAGTCCGGGTCCACGGCGTTCTCGAACTGCAGCTCGTAGCGGCCCATCGGCGAGACCCACTCCACGACGTGGCGGGTGCGCTGAACCTGGGGGTCGGCGACCACGACCACCTCGGTCCGGTCCAATCCCAGCGTGGCCAGCGCGAGTGCGACCGAGGCGTTGGAGGTGAGCGGGAACGCCAGCGCCGCCTCGCGGGCGGACCCGCGGAACACCTCCCGTCGCTCGGTGAGCTGCTCCTCGACGTTCAGCGCAGCAGGACTCTTGATGGTGAAGTGGCGCAGGTGGGCGTCGTCGGTGCCCGCGCGTGCGGCCGCCGAGAGGACGTCGAGTCCGCCGATCGCCCCGGCGGGCACCAGCACGCGTCCGGCGCCCGACCCGCCCGCTAGTGTCGCGTTTCTGAAGTTG
>NZ_LSSV01000037.1:0-34617 GCF_001658045.1 Dietzia sp. 111N12-1
GTCAACTTGTGGAAGTCAGGTCTGAGTGCGGTGACGACGGACGCAACGCTGGCATTGCTGCCGCCCAGAACTGCACCCGTTCTGGGCGGCCACTAATTGATCCGACAGACATTGCGGAAAAGCGACACCGCCCGGGACGCCCGGGCCAAGGGGCGCACCGCCGAGGAGTCCGCTCGAGAAGGGCCTACTCCGCGGTCATCGGGTCATAGTTTTCGTGATCGGCCGGGGTTGTGCGATCGTCCTCGAGTTCTCCTTGTAAGGCAGAGCGGAGCCAATCATGATCGACCTCGGCGTCGACTGCGTCCGCGAGAACCGCGACCTGCTCGGCCACGGGGAGCTGAGAGACGTCAGGCGCCAGGTCCCCCGTGTACTCCTCGGTCACGTGACTGGACTCGGAGGACAGGTTCTCGGTCGCTGCCCGCGCCGTCGGAGAGGAACTCAGGGAGCCGGACCCTCCACCGAAGAGGCTGACCTCCCATTGCCTCGTGCCGTAGTAGAGCGTCTGGCCATTCACCTGCGGCCACGCTGACAGCAGCATTTGCGCACGGCCCAAGTTGCTGTACGGATGGATCGCCGGCGCGTAAAGGGCTGGCTGCTCGACTCCGGTGACCTGAATGGCGGGCATCGTCCATAGGCCTTCCGGGCGAGGAGCGGTCCGGGTGACGGCGCCAAGGATGCCGTCGCAGTACGAGAGCACGACTCGTCCGTCGATGACTTGAGCGGAGAGCTCGCCGATGGCGTTGTTAGGAACCGTGGGGGTGAGGATCGGGGTCGTGAAACCACCGCGGCGCCATGCCCATGTTCCGCCGCCGTCTCGACCCCAGAACTCATAGGTTGAACGGTTCCACATGCTGCGCCAGTCCACGCGCACGAGATGGATGCCGCCGCCGTTCCAACGGCCCTCGTTGGTGCCGTAGATGTAAACCCAAGGTTCGCCGGGGAGCATGAGCATCGTGTTGTTCTGGAAGTGACTCCACTCCCCCACGTTAGGGAAGTCGAAGTTCTCGCGATTGACCTCCAGATCCCACGTGCGTTCCCAGTTCTCGGCGTGGGCTTCGGTCGAGGTCCACATGCGCGAGTGGAAGGTCGCCCAGCTCCCGCCGGGCGAGATCGGATCCCAGGACCGGATCGCGAAAGTTGTCATCATGTACCGGCCGTCGGGCAGGTGGATCAGGTCGTTCGGAATGTTGGTGAAGCCGTCCGGGAGCTCGCCAGCATGGACCGTTCCGCGGTGCTGATAGTTGATCATCTCTTTGGCGTAGGCGCCGCCGATGGCGTTGTCCCACCGGATGCCGTTCTCAATGTCTGGGTTGGACTGGCGAAACCCGACTGGAGACCTCCAGCCGCTGCCGCCGACGTGGTCGACGAAGGTGTCGCCGAAGATCGTGATCGTGTACCCGTGGTTGGTGATCGCCGGGAACCCGAGATCGGTTGCTGAGGCGCCCCAACGCCCAGTTTCGTTCGGGCCTGTCAGCTCTTTGACCAGTCGTGCCATCGTCATGCCTCCTGTGTCGAGAAGTCGCCTTGGCGACGAAGTGAGCAACGTCAGTTTGCGTCGTTCACATCGACCGTGCCATGCGGGTACGACACGAAACTGAACGATTAGTTCACGAAGGAGGTGAATCTCGTTAGAGTCCGGGGATCATGCCCGGGTACAGGAAGACGTTGGACGCTGGAGTAGACGATCCAAGGCCCAGAATGGGGCGCAGCTTGTGTGGGTTCCCGGCTTGGTCGGCCTGCCAGCAGTTGTCGTACCCGCGGAACCCGGTACACACGATCTTCGTGGTCGTGCCAAACGGCGAGATGATTCTCGGCAGGCCGATGAAGGGATTGTAGAACTCCAGACGGTCAGGGGTGAGCGCAAAGCTGGTCACGTCGACTGGCCGGACGGGAGATCCCTGCCCGGGATCAACGGGCCAGGCGTCCTGAGCGTTCGCTTGTCCCACACCGACAAGCATTGATGCAGTGGCCAATGTGACGGCGGCGAGCGTGGCAAGGGTGCGGCGCATAATCAATTCCTTGCTGGGAGGGACGGTCTCAACCCGGTTATCGTCGCAGAAGTCGTATGCGTTAACAACGGAGCAAGCTGGCGTTCTCAGGCGCTCAGCGCTACTGGGAACTTGAGGGTGCACCCATCCAGGTGAACCGGTGACCGGTCGGATGGCCAGTTGCACCGCCTCAGGCCTGAAAGCGTAGGTGCCACTCGATGGCGTCGCCCACCACCAGAGTCGTGACGTGGCCGTCCTCGGCCACGAACCGGACGCTGACTCGGGAAAGTGGAGCATCGGACATGCGCCGAGCGTAGCCGCGCCAACGTGCACTTCTCGAAGAGAGCCGTGCCCCCAACATCTCCACCGGCGGGCGTCTCCTCTCTCTCCCCCGCCCCCGATTCCTAAGAACTGCGTAGGCCGTCCCAGTTCCTTGGTTGTGGGACGGAGACTGTCGACCCGCAGTTTCGGTTTGTGAGTCGCAACGCGCTACACATCGTGCTTGTTCACGAAGACCAGGTGCGCCGCCGAGAGAGAAGGTCCGGGTTGATGACGCGGACCGCTTGAATCAGAGCGATGCCCAGTAGTCCGTAGATCCACACGGAGTACGACCACGGGCTGTGGGTAACCATGCTGACGCGGGGGTCGTCCCTGGTCCAGTAGGTGCAGCGAACCCCGGCGGGGAGCAGTTCGTACCCATGGGACCAGTTGAGGTTGGTGTGAAATGTGCTGACCTGTTCCTGCGGGGGAAGCCGTTCGGGAGGAAAGCCGTCCGGCACGTGACCGTCGCGAAGGGCGCAGGTATAGCCGGGGTAGTCGTTGTAGTCGTCACTGCCGGCGAAGCCGAGGAACGCGATCGCTCCGCAAATCGACAGCACTGCAGAGACAGCGGCTGCACTTCGTCTGGCACCTCGCCCGGTCGCCTTGAAGGAAACCCAGACGGTGAAAATCCAGATCGCAAGCGACAGGGCTACCGGAGGCAGTAGCGGAATCAGGAATGCCTCCACGGGTACCTCCTAGTTGTCGCACTGTGCGGGATCGGGACAGGTACGCGTGTCAGTCGGTGGCTGCCGACGAGTTCCCCATCGCAAGACCCCTCGATTGCGGCGCTCAGTGGCGGGGTTCTGCCAGGACTGACTGGCAGCCCGGTGTCATGCTGCAGCACCTACCGCGAGCGAAAATCCCAGCGTCGCCACAGCTAGGACTGCGGGAGGTCGCGGATCAGCGGGACTACTTCCCACTGGATGTCGCTTCGCACCTCCTCGACCAGATCCGGCCTAGTCGAGTAGACCTCAATCCATCCTGTCTCCGGTTGAACCTCGAGGAACAGCGTCTCGTCGTCGGACCACAAGAAGGATGGTTCGGGGTAGAGGAACGGGTCCGTAAGAGCGGCGGTCGAGGCCGATACCAGCTGGTAGTCGTAGTCGCTGCCATAAGCGCTGTCGTCCACGATTTTGATGATGCGCGTGTCCTCGGGGTCTCCGATTGGATCACCCCACACCGTCCAGATCGCCGCCTTCCACTCCTGACAAGACGCGGTGCGAGAAAAGCGCTGCACGATCTCGATGGCAGGGCCCGCGCTGCACCCGACGAAACGATCCACATCCGTCGCTTGCTCCGGGGAGGTGGCGCTGTCGATCATCGCCGTCAATCCGCGGCGGGGCGGATACTGCGCACCCACCCACTCAGCAACCTCACGCCATGAACACCAACCGGCCACGTCACGGCCCGCACGGAGCGTGATCGGACACAGGATCCGCACCCCGTGCGGAAAGAGTTCTCGAACCGCGCTCACGGTCCGCGCCTCGAGCAACGCTGCGATGCGCCCCTCGACTCCGCATGGCACCCATCCGGTCACGCCGGTAATCCCCCTCCGGTCGACCGCGCGCCAGTGAGCGCCGATTCGTACTTACGCAGGACAGCCGGCGTCGCGCTGCTCACCGCGAGGTCGCCCGCCTGGCGTCGACTGCCCGGTGGAGGGCCCAGATGATCAGCCCCACGACGGGCAGGAGGAACGCCACCATGAACCATAGGAACGTCTCGGGCCACGGCGCTGCGCGGCGCCGTTCAGCGACGACGATCGCGACCGGGATCAGCAACCACACCAGGCCGGCGAGGAGCCATACGACGTCAAAGGCCAGCGGAATCACTGCATCCGCACTGTCTGCGGCGAAAGTAGTCATGCCGAGTCAGAGCCCCGTGATGCAGTAGTCGCGCTCAATACCTGCTGTCACTATCCCCCACTCACTGCCGCGAACCCGCTCCTGATGCCTGCGGAACGAAGCGGCGTCGTCGAAGACCTCCTCGACGCCCCACACCAGACGATCCTCGGTCCGGGTCACCGAGAATGACCTGCAGCCCTGCTCAGCTCGCGTCAACTCAACATGACATGGCAAGTGGGTGTCGACAAGAGCGGCTTCGCGTTCGTCGCGACACACCAATCGACCCTTCAGATGAACTTCGGTCACAAGTCCAGTATCGGCTACCCCTCAAGCGGCACGCCCTTGAACAGCGCAACGGGCCGACCATCAGCGGTCACGGTGCGCGGCGCTGTCACGGTGCGCGGCGCTGGAGGGCGCGATACAGGGTGGAGCGGCCTACCCCGAGATCTCGAGCGATCGCTGACGGCCCCTCCCCTGCCTCCACGCGGGCTCGGGCTTTACCGATCTGTTCGTCGGTCAGCACGCGTTTGCGTCCCCTGTATTTGCCTTTCGCTTTGGCGATGGCAATGCCCTCGGCTTGGCGTTCACGGATGATGGCCCGCTCGAACTCGGCGAACGCCCCGAGCAGCGAAAGCATCAGGTCTGCTCGTGGATCCTGGGCGCCGGCGGCGTAAGTGGCGCGTTCGTGGACGAACTCCACGCTCGCGCCTTTGGCGGTGATCTCGCCAACGATCTGCTTAAGATCCACGAGGGAGCGAGCGAGTCGGTCCATCGATGCAACGACGAGCTCGTCACCGTCCCGCAGGTACCTGATGCACTCAGCGAGCTTCACCCGGTCCGCGCGAGAGCGTGCGGACTGCTTTTCTATATAGACCTGATCGCACTCCCCAACCGCCTCGAGCTGACGCGCCTCATTCTGATCCGCGGCCGACACCCGCACGTACGCCACCCGCTGCCCACGAGGCCGCGAGGACCGGCGAGCCGGCTTCCGGGCCGGCCCCGATTCTCCCTCGACGATATTCTCCGAGTCCGTGGACTCGACTCGGATTGACCAGTCCAGCTCGTCCCGGCGACGGAACCTGGTACGCACGCTCCCGCGGCTGACGATGAGCACCTCCTCGCCACCGTCACCCGAGCGATTGAGCAACATCCCGATTCGATCAGCCATCGAAAGAGCCTTTCGTCCGGAATCTGTACCACTACACACTAGACCCGAAGGGACGGCGTTTCATAACTCTAGAAACCACCTTGTGACACAGCGACGATGGCGGACTCATGCTCGTCCCCCTGGGGTGTACTCGACAAACCACATTGCTGCTAAGGAGTACTGGGGAGATCTACGAGCGTCGCCAGCGGTCAGTGGCGAGGATCAACCGGCTCTCCAAAAAACAGAGACTGACAAGCCCCTCTGGCAACCGACGCGTCTCCAGTCGGCAAAACCTGTCGGGCCAGGCGTCAGCCGAGCAGCCCCTCGGCCGCGATCCGCCAGTCCTCCACCGGCGGCGTCAGCACGTTCTCGCCGAGCACCTGCACCAGCACGGTCGAGGCCCCTGCGTCCAGGTGCTCCTGCACCCGCGCCCGCGTCGCCTCGACCCCGCGGGTGACCATCGCATGCTTGAGCCGATCGCTGCCCCCGCGCACGTAGTCCGACTCGTCGAACCCCTGCCGGGTCCACGAGTTCCGATAGTTCGGCAGGCCCGTATAGACGTTGAGGTGATCGTGGGCCCGCGACCGCCACACCTCGTCGTCGTCGACCCCCTCGCCCACCACCGCGGCGTGCTCCACGACCAGGGCCGGCCCGTCGTCGGCGGTCCCGCCGAGGATCTCGCGCGCCCGCGCGGTGTGCTCGGGCAGGGTCAGGTAAGGGGCGGGCGCCGGCGGTGCGGTCGCGCGACAACTCGAGCATCTTGGGGCCGAGCGCGGCGAGCACGACCGGCGGCATGGTGTCCTCGCCCGCCGCCATGGGCTGAGTCCGGTCGAGCGCGTCGAGGTACTCGCGCATCGCCGACAGCGGCCGGCCGTAGTGGTGGCCGCGGTGGCGCTCGACCAGCGGCGCGTGCGAGACGCCGAGGCCCAGGACGAACCGGCCCGGGTGCATCGCCTCGATCGTGCGGGCGGCCGCCCCCGCCGCCGAGGCGTCGCGGCCGTAGATGTTGGCGATGCCGGTGCCGATCGCCATCCGGCGCGTGGCGCCCAGGTACAGCTGCGCGGCGGTGAAGGCCTCCCGGCCGACGGCCTCGCCGAACCACAGCGAGCCCCAGCCCTGGTCGTCGAGCTCACCGAGGACGTCGGGAATCGCCGCCGGCGTCAGTCCCTCCAGCGAGCCGGTCCACAGGCCGATCCGGCCGAGCTGCTCGCGACCTGCGGGGCGGTGGCGGGTTCGGTGGGATGCACTGTCCTGGAGGGCACTCATGTTCCCGAGTGTGCCCGACCCCGTCGTCGCCGGGCCGGCCATTCGCCGCAAACGGCCGCGGCCGTCGACCCGGTCGCGACACACTGAGCTGACACGTGTTGCAGCGACACGCGGCACACCCCCGGGCACCGAGGAGACGAGACGCCGATGTACGAGTGGTCCGAGACCGACCTGATGATCCGCGACGCCGTGCGCGGCTTCATCGCCAAGGAGATCCGCCCCCAGCTCGACGCCCTGGAGAGCGGTGAGATCCCGCCCTACCCGATCATCCGGAAGCTGTTCGCCGAGTTCGGCATCGATGCCATGGCCCGCGACGGGGTCGAGAAGATGCTGGCGAAGGAGCGGGCGCGCGAGACGGTCGGCGCGGCGGCCGGGACTGGGACCGCGGGCGGCGAGGCAGCGGGCGGCGGGGTTGCATCCGGTGACGCGCCGCGCGGCGACGGCGGGAGGGGGGACGACGACGAGGACGGCGATTCCGGCGGAGCCCCCGAGAACCGGGACTCCATGATGGCCGTGGTGACCAGTGAACTGGCCGGCGCGTGCATGGGGCTGGTCTCCGCGCTCGGCGTGAGCCTCGGGCTGGGCGCGACCACGATCATGTCCCGCGGGACGCTCGCGCAGAAGGAACGCTGGTTGCCCGGCATCGTGACCATGGAGAAGGTCGCGTCATGGGCGATCACCGAGCCGGACTCCGGTTCCGACGCCTTCGGCGGCATGCGCACCTACGTGCGGCGCGACGGCGAGGACTACATCCTCAACGGCCAGAAGACCTTCATCACCAACGGGCCGTACGCGGACGTGATGATCGTCTACGCCAAGCTCGACGAGGGGTCGGGTGGAGCGGGCAGCACGGGTCCGGCCACGGACGCCGACAAGCGCGACCGCAAGGTGCTGACGTTCGTACTGGACAAGGGCATGGAGGGCCTCACGCAGGGTGCTCCCTTCAAGAAGATGGGCCTGCACAGTTCCCCGACCGGGGAGCTGTTCTTCGACAACGTCCGCCTCGGCAGGGACCGGCTGCTCGGCGAGTCCGAGTCCGGTCGCGGGGGCGACGGCCGCGAGTCGGCGCGGTCGAGCTTCACCGCCGAGCGGATCGGGGTGGCCACCATGGCGCTGGGCATCATCGAAGAGTGCCACCGGCTGTGCGTCGACTACTCCCGCGAGCGCACCCTGTGGGGCCAGGAGATCGGGCGCTTCCAGCTGATCCAGCTCAAGCTGGCGAAGATGGAGGTCGCGCGGATGAACGTGCGCAACATGGTCTTCAACTCCATCGAGCGCGCCCGTGCCGGCAAGCCGCTCTCGCTCGCGGAGGCGTCGGCGATGAAGCTGTACTCGTCCGAGGCGGCCACCGAGGTGGCGCTGGAGGCCGTGCAGTTGTTCGGCGGCAACGGGTACATGGCCGAGTACCGGGTCGAACAGCTCGCCCGCGACGCCAAGTCGCTCATGATCTACGCGGGCAGCAACGAGATCCAGGTGACCCACATCGCGAAGGGGCTCCTCGCCCGGTGAACCGTGGTCCGGTTGCTCCTGCGTCCCGCTCTCGTACCGTCAGTACATGGCCACCGAGATGTTGCACACGTACATGCAGGACCACCACGCCGGTGCCGCCGCCGGGATCGACCTGTTCCGCCGCGTGGCCGAGGACCACGACGACCCGGAGACCAGGAAGGTCGTCTCCCGCATCGGCGACGAGACCGTGGACGACCTCAAGAGCCTCGAGGAGCTCATGACGCTGGCGGGGACGTCACCCTCGATCCTCAAGGACCTGCCCGCCAAGGCCGCCGAGAAGTTCGGCCAGCTCAAGCCCAACCGGCGGGCCGCCGAGCGCTCCCCGCTGAGCGATCTGGTCGAGCTCGAGGCGCTGACCCTCGCCGTGACGGGCAAGACGCTCGGCTTCAAGGCTCTGCTAGACATCGACGACCCCCGGCTTCCCCGGCCCACGCTGGAGAAGCTGGTCGAGCGTGCGGAGCAGCACGGACGCGAACTGGAGAAGCTCCGTCTGCGTTGCACGGACGCGCTGAAGAAGCAGTGACCGGGCGGGGCGACGCGGGGGTCTGCCGCCGGTTCTATCCGACTCCGCTGCAGGCCCCGGCGTTGGTCGTCCCCGACCTCGGTCAGACGTTCCGAATCGCGATCGACCGGGTGTTGAGATAGCACTCCATGGCCTCGGGACCGGCCTCGGGACCGGCCTCGGAGCCGTAACCCGAGTCCTTCACCCCGCCGCCCGACGGCCGCCACGCGGACGACAGACGACCACATCCGCTACTCCCCCTCGGGATCCGCTACTCCAATCGGAATAGCGGATCCGTAGGGCGGGTAGCGGATGTGGTCGAACGGTCGAACGGTCGAACGGGCGGTTCGGCGCGTCAGGCCCTGGCGCCCTGCTGATCCTTGACCGCGGCCAGGATGTCGTCGACGCGGTCCTTGGCGTCGCCGAACAGCATCTGGGTGTTGTCGCGGAAGAACAGCGGGTTCTGGACGCCGGCGTAACCGGCGGCCATCGACCGCTTGAACACGATGACGTTCTCGGCCTCCCAGACGTGGAGCACGGGCATACCCGCGATCGGGCTACCCGGGTCCTCGGCGGCATCCGGGTTCACGGTGTCGTTGGCACCGATGACCAGCACCACGTCGGTGTCCGCGAAGTCGTCGTTGATCTCGTCGAGCTCGAGCACGATGTCGTAGGGGACCTTGGCCTCGGCCAACAGGACGTTCATGTGGCCGGGCAGGCGACCGGCGACCGGGTGGACGGCGAAGCGCACGTCGACGCCACGCTCACGCAGGGTGCGGGTGAGGTCGGCGACCGGGTACTGCGCCTGCGCCACGGCCATGCCGTAACCGGGGGCGATGATCACCCTCGAGGCATCCGCCAGCATCTCGGCCGCACCGGCGACATCGATCTCGGTGTGCTCGCCGTGGTCCTTGCCCTCGCCCGATGAGGCCTCGATACCGAAGCCGCCCATGATGACCGAGAAGAACGAGCGGTTCATCGCCTTGCACATGATGTAGGACAGGTACGCGCCCGAGGAGCCGACCAGCGCGCCGGTCACGATGAGCAGATCGTTGCCCAACAGGAAGCCGGTGGCCGCGGCGGCCCAGCCGGAGTACGAGTTGAGCATCGACACCACGACCGGCATGTCGCCGCCACCGATGCTGGCGACCAGGTGCCAGCCCAGGGCCAGCGCCAGGGCGGTGACCACGATGAGCATCCACAGCGCGGGGGAGATGACGAACCACACGGTCAGCGCGACGAACGCCACGAGGATGCCGAGGTTGATGAGGTTCTTGCCCGGCAGCACCAGCGGTGCGGACTTCATCTTCCCCGACAGCTTGAGGTAGGCGACGATCGAACCGGTGAAGGTGACGGCGCCGATGAACACGCCGATGAACACCTCGGCGTGGTGGATGCCGAGCAGCGAACCGGTGAGCTCACCGTGCAGCTCGGGCTCCAGGTAGCCGTTCCACCCGACCAGCACGGCGGCCAGGCCGACGAACGAGTGCAGCAGGGCGATGAGTTCGGGCATCTCGGTCATCTGCACGCTGCGCGCGCGCATCAGGCCGATGACGGCGCCGATGGCGACGGCCACGACCATCAACACGATGCCGATGGTGGCGGGCTGGTGGTCGATGACCAGCGCGACGGTGGCGACCAGGGCCAGCGCCATGCCGGCGATGCCGAAGGTCAGGCCCCGGCGGGCGGTCTCGTGCTTGGACAGCCCGGCGAGCGACAGGATGAACAGCAGTGCGGCGACCAGGTAGGCCGCATTGGCGGCGGTCTCAACAGACATCTGCTCAGGCTCCCTTCGAGAACATGCCGAGCATGCGACGCGTCACGGCGAAACCGCCGAAGACGTTGATGGACGCGACGAGGATCGCGATGGCGGCGAGCGCCAGGCCGAGGGTGTTGTCGATCCCGACCTGCAGCAACGCACCCACGACGATCACTCCGGATATCGCGTTGGTCACGGACATCAACGGGGTGTGCAGCGCGTGGTGCACGTTGCCGATGACGTAGTAGCCGATCACGATCGCCAGCACGAACACCGTGATGTGGCGCGGGATGTCCCCCGGCGCGACCGCGGTGAGCAGCAGCAGCAACGCCATGCCGGCGGCGATCAGGCCGAGCTTCGCGCCGGCCGACATCTTCTTCTTCTCAGGCTTGGGCTCGACCGGTTCGGGGGCAGCGGCCGCCGCGGGGGCGGCACTGACCTGCACCGGCGGGGGCGGCCACATGATCTCGCCGCCCCGTGTCACCGTCACTCCGCGCTGGACCACGTCGTCCATGTCCAGCGCCCACGCGCCGTCCTTGCCCGGCGTGACCAGCTTGGTCAGGTTGACCAGGTTGGTGCCGTACAGCTGCGAAGCCTGCGCGGGCAGCCGCCCGGCCAGGTCGGTGTAACCGATGATCGTGACACCGCCCTCGGTGACGACGACCTCGTCGGCCACACTGCCCTCGACGTTGCCGCCCTGCGCGGCCGCCATGTCGACGATGACCGAGCCGCGCTTCATCGTCGCGATGTCGGCGGCCGTGATCAGGCGCGGTGCCTGCCGACCCGGGATCAGCGCGGTGGTGATGATGATGTCCACGTCGGCTGCCTGCTCCGAGTAGAGGTTCGCCGCGGCCCGATCGTAGGCCTCACTGGTGGCCTTGGCATACCCGTCAGTGGAGACGACCTTCTCCTCCTCGGGCACCTCCACGGGCAGATACTCGCCACCGATGGACCCCACCTGGTCGGCCACCTCGGGACGCGGATCGGTCGCGCGGACGATCGCGCCCAGGCTCGAGGCGGCCCCGATCGCGGCGAGACCCGCCACGCCGGCACCCGCGACCAGGACCTTGGCCGGCGGGACCTTGCCCGCCGCGGTGACCTGGCCGGTGAAGAACCGTCCGAAGTGATGAGCGGCCTCGATCACCGCGCGGTAGCCGGCGATGTTGGCCATCGACGACAGCACGTCCATCGACTGCGCCCGCGAGATACGCGGGACCGCATCCATCGCCAGCGCGGTCACGCCGCGCTCGGCGAGCAGACCGAGGAGATGTTCGTTCTGCGCCGGCGCCAACAGCCCCACCAGCGTCGCGCCCGACCGAACCCGCGCCACCTCGGCCTCGGTGGGCACGGCGACCTTCATCACCACGTCCGCCGACCACGCGGCGTCACCATCGGCCAGCTCGGCACCGGCCTCCGCGTACGCGGCATCCGCGAACTCCGCGCGCGTACCGGCGTCGTGCTCCACCACGACCCGGTAGCCCAGGCCGATCAGCTTCGCCACCGTCTCGGGCGTCGCCGCCACCCGGTTCTCCGCCGGGTTGGACTCGGCGACCACACCGATCACCGACGGCGCGACACCGGCATCCCGGACATCGGAGTCCGGCTTCATATCAGGGATCTCTTCAAGGCTCGAAGCCATAGGGCATCCTTTTACTGCGTTGTGAGCGAGCCGACGCGTGTGCGCCGGCTCTGACGTCTCGAGTTTTGGCGTGTTCTACGTATTCTCCACAGGCCCGGCACGTGTGTGCCCGGGGTGCGCTCCAGTCACCGATCCGAGATCAGAGCTCACGAAGCGGCTCGGGGTGGGATGGTTACCCCTGCTTCGTCCACCGTTACGGCGTCGTCCTCCGGCGCGGGCAGGGTGGCGCCACGTCCACCGGAAGAACTTCCGGCAGAGCCTACGGGACACTGTGGACCGCGAACGAGCCGGTGGGATCGTTTTCGGGGACCTTGTGACACATGCCATAGGCCCCGGATGCTTAGTGGCGTGAAGTTGGTGCGCAATAAAAAGCACCCCGGATCGTCGGTGACGATCCGGGATGCTCCCTAGGTGTGGGCGAAGGGGGACTTGAACCCCCACGTCCCGAAGGACACTGGCACCTGAAGCCAGCGCGTCTGCCATTCCGCCACTCGCCCGAGTAACGCCCGAATACGTTAACACGCGGCGTTCCGACCGCACTAATCGGCTGGTGAGGGCTTCCCTGCGGCTGGAAGCGTGCTTCCCACCGCCACCGCCTCTATGATCGACCGGATGCCGCCGCGGGCGGCGCGAGGACAGCCGGCCCGGCCAGATGGCCGGGCCCACCACGAGGAAGGAGGCGAGGCGTGGGGATCGTCGGGAAGTTCGAGCGCACCCTGCAGGGCGCGGTCGGCGACGCGTTCGCCCGCCTCTTCGGCGGGAGAGTCGTGGCGGCCGAAGTGGAGTCACAGCTCCGCAAGCAGGCGGAGGCCTCCCTCAAGGTGGTCGACGGGCACCTGTTGGTGTCCAACAGCTACTCCATCACCCTGGCCCGGTCGGACTACGCCTCTTTCACCGAGGACGAGGCCCTGGCCGTCAAGACCTTCTCCCGCCATCTGTCGGATCACATCTCCGAGCAGGGTTGGGAGACCTACGGCCCGGTCACCGTGACCTTCGTGGAGCGCGATGACCTCCACACCGGACAGATGCGTATCGACGGGGTCGTGGACCCCGACGCCGTCCCGTTCCACATCTCGGCCGCCGCACCGGCGCCGGCGCCGGATCATCCGGCGCCGTCGTCGCCGGGTGCGGACCGACGGGGCGTGGACGGGCCGAGTGCGAGCAAGGAGAACAGCGACATGCAGGCACCCGCTTCCAACTACCCGGTCTCGACCGGCCCCGGAGCCCGGAGCGCGGGCTGGGGTGGCCCGTCGGACGCCCCGACCCAGATCACCCAGGGCCGGGCCTCGCTGACGGTCACGCTGCACCTTGAGGACGGCTCGGGGCGGACGTTCCGCCTCCAGCGGGGCTCCAACCTGCTGGGACGCGGGCAGGACGCAGCGTTCCGCCTGCCCGACACCGGGGTGTCACGCCAGCATGCGGACATCCATTTCGATGGTCGGGAAGCGGTTCTCACCGACCTCGGCTCGACCAACGGCACCACGGTGAACGACGGGCCGATCCAGGACTGGCAACTCGCCGACGGCGACGTCATCAGGGTCGGACACTCGGAGATCACCGTCCGGTTCGACTAGCCTCGACACGGATGACCCCCGGAACCACCGGGGGCGGCCACACGTTGTCCGAGGTGAATCGGCGGGCGAGGGGAGGACGGCACCAGTGCAGGGACTCGTTCTGCAGCTCTCGCGCGGCCTGTTGTTGGCGCTGTTGTGGCTGTTCATCTACCTCACCCTGCGGGCGCTGAAGACCGACGTCTTCGGCAACGTGGGGATGAGGTCGTCCGGCCGCGGCGAGCGCCGGGGCGGCGTGTTCGGCCGCGGCTCCCGGGCGATCCGGCATCTCGTGGTCACCCAGGGCGCCCTCGCAGGTACCCGGATCACCCTGTCCGAGCAGCCGGTCCTGGTGGGCCGGGCCGACTCGTGCACCCTGGTGATCGACGACGACTACGCGTCCAACCAGCACGCGCGGCTGTCCCCGCACGGCCCCGACTGGTTCCTCGAGGACCTCGGCTCGACCAACGGCACCTATCTGGACAGATCACGGGTGACGACCCCGGTCAAGGTGGACGCCGGCACGCCGATCCGGATCGGCAAGACCGTGATCGAGCTGCGCACGTGACCCCGGCGCTCGTCTACACCGCGCGCTCACATCTGGGCATGGTGCGGGAGAACAACGAGGACTCGGCCTACGCCGGACCCCGTCTGTTGGCCCTCGCCGACGGCATGGGCGGCCACGCCGCGGGTGAGATCGCCAGCCAGTTCGTCGTGGCGGCGCTGGCGAGGCTCGACGAGGACGAACCGGGGCAGGATCTCACCGGGGCCCTGACCCGCGCGCTGACGGTCGGCAACGAGGCGATCGCCTCCCACGTCGAGGCGTACCCGGAGACCGACGGCATGGGGTGCACGGCCACCGCGCTGCTGTTCGACGGCCGCCGCATGGGCCTGCTCCACGTGGGTGATTCCCGGGCCTACCTGCTGCGTGACGGGACACTGACCCAGATCACCAAGGACGACACCTTCGTCCAGTCCCTCGTCGACCGCGGGGAACTCTCCGCCGACGAGGCCCACACCCATCCGCGGCGCTCGCTCATCCTCAAGGCGCTGACCGGGGAGCCGGTGGAGCCGACCGCCGTCATCCGCGAGGCGCGGGTCGGCGACCGCTACCTGCTCTGCTCCGACGGCCTGTCCGACCCGGTGAGCACCGAGACGATCGCCGAGACGCTGGCCACCGGCACCGTCGAGGAGGCCGCGGACCGGCTGGTCCAGCTGGCGTTGCGCTCGGGCGGGCCGGACAACATCACGGTCGTCCTGGCCGACGTCCTGGACTCCCCGCGCGACGCGCCGGTCATCCCGGTGGTGGTGGGCGCGGCGTCGGGCGACGAGCCGGGCCAGATCGACCCCGCCGCCGACCCCTACTCCGACACCGCTGCCGGTAAGGCCGCCGCGTTCTCGCGCGCCCAGGTCGCCTCACGCGGGGGAGCCACCGGAACGTCCGGTGCCGCCGGCGCGTCGGGTGCCGGGCGTGGGAACGGATCCGACGACGACGAGGTCGACGCCGCCCCACCGCGCGGCAGCAGATGGCGTTTCGCCCTGAGCGTCGTCGGGGTGCTCGTACTGCTGGCGGGGATCGTGGGCGTGTCCGCGCTGCTCGTCCGCAGCAACTACTTCGTCACCGAGTCGGACAGCCAGGTCGTGGTGAAGAGGGGCATCTCCGGGGAGGTCTTCGGCATCTCGTTGGCCTCGGTCATCCAGGTGGGTTGCCTGACCCGCGAGGGCGACCTGACCATGCACTCCCCCGATGCCATCCCCGCCGGGTGCGACGTGTTCACCCTGGGGGACCTCCGCGAACCCGCCCGGGAGACCGTCCGGGCCGGGATGCCGTCGGGCAGCCTCGCCGAGGCGGGCGCCCAGGTCTCCCGGCTCACGGAGGACAACCTCCTGCCGCCGTGCGACCCCCGTGAGCAGCAGGAGCGCCCGCGCGAGCAGACCTCGTCGTCGTCCTCTCCCACCGAGTCGCCCTCTCCCACGGGTTCCCCCGCACCCACCGGGTCGCCGTCGCCCGGCGAGCCCGCCCCCACGGACGAACCGGCGACTCCCCCCTCCCCCACGACCCCCGCACCTGTGCCCGGGGAGACCTGCCGGGCGGTGAGCTGACCGATGTCCTCTCCCGCATCTGCCTCACCATCGTCGGCCTCACCCGCATCCGATCCCCGCGGCCGGGCGGTGCCCGACAGCCCGCGCCGGGGCAAGGAACTGGTCCTGCTCGTCGCCGCCGCGGTGATCGTCGGGTTCTCGCTGCTGCTGGTCCAACTCGCCCAGGAGCAGGAACTGTCCCTAGCGCTGCTGTGGATCACCCTGGCGTTCCTCGGCCTCGCCGGCGGCGCCCACCTGCTCATCCGCTGGCTCGCGCCCTACGCCGATCCGGTGTTGCTACCGGGCGTCGCGCTGCTCAACGGGCTGGGGCTGGTGCTCATCTACCGGCTCGACCTGTCGTACGCGGCCAACGCCGCGGCGAGCGGCAACGACCCGCCGGGGATGGACGTCACCCGGCAGCTGCTGTGGACGTTCCTCGGCCTGGCCGTGATGGCGGTCGTGCTGTACTTCCTGCGCGACCACCGCGTCCTGGCCCGGTACGGCTACACGATGGGGTTCGCCGGCCTCGCACTGCTGGCGATCCCGGCGGTGCTCCCCTCCCGGTTCTCCGAGATCAACGGCGCCAAGAACTGGATCATCCTGCCCGGGTTCACCATCCAGCCCGGCGAGTTCGCCAAGATCCTGCTCATCATCTTCTTCGCCTCGATCCTGGTGGAGAAGCGCGAGCTGTTCACCACCGCCGGCAAGCGCGTGCTGGGCGTGGACCTGCCGCGCGCCCGCGACCTCGGGCCGATCATCGTGGCCTGGTTCCTGTCCCTGGGCGTGCTGGTGTTCAACACCGACCTCGGCATGGCGCTCCTGCTGTTCGCCACCGTGCTCACGCTGCTGTACGTGGCCACCGAGCGGGTGAGCTGGCTGCTCATCGGCGTGGTCCTCGTCGCCGTGGGCGGCGTGCTGGCCTACGCCCTGTTCGGACACGTTCGTGTGCGGTTCCAGATCTGGCAGGACCCCTTCGCGTTCTTCGACACCGGCGGCTACCAGAGTTCGCAGGCCCTGTTCGGCCTCGCCTCCGGCGGCATGGGCGGCACCGGGCTCGGCAACGGGCGACCCGACCAGGTGCCGTTCGCGAACACCGACTTCATCACCGCCACCATCGGCGAGGAACTGGGCCTGATCGGCCTCGCCGCGGTGCTGATGGTCTACGCGATCCTCATCCTCCGCGGCATCCGGGTCGGCCTGACCATCCGCGACAGCTTCGGCAAGCTCGTCGCCGTGGGCTTGGCGTCCACCATGGCCATCCAGATGTTCGTCGTGGTCGGCGGCGTCTCCACCCTCATCCCCCTCACCGGCCTGACCCTGCCGTTCATGGCCTACGGGGGCTCCAGCCTGTTGGCCAACTACGCACTGGTCGCCATCCTGCTGCGCCTGTCCCACGACGCGCGCCGGCCGCTGCCCACCCCACGTCAGGCACCGGCGCTGGCCGAGGCCGCCACCGGCATGATGCGGGCGCCCAAGCTGCGCTCGCCGGGCCGGAGGAACGGGTGAGCGCCGCGTGAACATCGCCATCCGACGGGTCGCGATCGCCGCCATGGTCATGGTGGTGGCGCTGCTGCTGCAACTGACCTGGGTCCAGGTCTTCCGCGCCGACGAGCTCCGTGCCGACCCCCGCAACACGCGGATGCTCCTCGACGAGTACTCCCGCCAGCGCGGCCAGATCACCGCCGGCGGACGGGTGCTGGCCATGTCCCTGCCGTCGGAGGGACGCTTCGAGTTCCAGCGCACCTACCCCACCGACCCGGTCGTCTTCGGCCCCACCGTCGGCTACTACTCGCTGCAGTTCGCCACCGCCGGGGTCGAGCAGACCCAGGACGCCTTCCTCAACGGCTCCGACCCGAGACTGCTGTCCCAACGGATCACCGGTCTGATCTCGGGCCGCACCCCGCAGGGCGGCTCGGTGGAGCTCACCCTGGACCCCACGGGCCAGGAGGTCGCCTACGAGGCCCTGCGGCGCGGCGCGGGCCAGGGGCCGTTCGTGGGCTCCGTCGCCGCCGTCCGCCCCTCCACCGGTGAGGTGCTCGCACTGGCCTCCAGCCCGTCCTTCGACCCGGGCGCCCTGTCCAGCCTGGACCCGGAGGTCCGCGCGCAGGAGATGGCGCGCATCGAGCAGAGCCCGGACCGGCCGCTGCTCAACCACGCCACCCAGCAGTCCCTCCCGCCCGGCTCCACGATGAAGGTCATCACCACCGCCGCCGCGCTCGAGCAGGGCATGGGGCCCGAGACCCCCGTCTCCGGCGCCGACCGCACCCTGCTGCCGGGCACGTCCACCTACCTGGAGAACTACGCCGGCCAGACCTGTGGCGGCAGCACGGTCACCCTGCGCACGGCCCTCGAGAGGTCCTGCAACGTGCCCTTCGTCGAGCTGAGCCAGGAGATCGGCGCGGAGGCCTTCACCGAGATGGCGGAGAAGTTCGGCGTCGACGGCACCGCCCCGGACGATTTCGGCATCCCGGTCGCACCGTCGGGCCTGGGGCAGATGGAGGACGACGCCCAGCTGGCGATGAGTTCCATCGGGCAGAGCGACGTCCGGATGACGACCCTGCAGAACGCCATGGTCGCCGCGACCGTCTCCAACGGCGGGGTCCGCATGGAACCGCAACTCATCAAGACCCTGACGGCGCCCGATCTCTCCGTCGTCCAGGGTTTCACGCCCCGCGACGCCGCCCGCGCCCTCACCGACGAGCAGGCCGGCACCCTCACCGAGATGATGGTCGCCGCCGAACAGGGCGCCGGGGGCGGTCTGCCCGGGGTCACCGTGGCCTCCAAGACCGGCACCGCCGAGCACGGCGTGGACTCCTCCGAGTCCATCCCCTACACCTGGTACATCGCGTTCGTCCCCGGCCGTGACGTGGCGGTGGCAGTGGCGATCGAGTCCGGGCCCGGGGTCGATCGCAGCACCGTCGGGTCCACCTACGCCGCACCCATCGGTCGCGAGGTCCTGGGCGCGCTGCTGGGAGGGACGCCGTGAGTCTGAACTCCGGCGCGGTCCTGTCCGGCCGCTACCGCCTCCTGCGCCTCATCGCCACCGGCGGTATGGGGCAGGTGTGGGAGGCCGACGACGGCGTCCTCGACCGCCACGTCGCCGTGAAGGTGCTCAAGGCCGAGTACTCCTCCGACCCCGAGTTCGTCGAGCGCTTCCGGTCCGAGGCCAAGGTCACCGCGAGGATCTCCCACCCCGGTATCGCCACCGTCTACGACTACGGCCAGATCGACGACCCCGCCTCCGGGAACCCGCTGTCCTACCTGGTCATGGAACTCGTGGTGGGCGAGCCGCTCTCGGACGTCCTGGCCCGCGAGGGCACGCTGCCGATGCGGCACACCCTCGACATGCTCGAGCAGACCGGCCGCGCCCTCAACGCCGCCCACGCCATCGGTCTGGTCCACCGCGACGTCAAGCCGGGCAACATCCTCATCACGCCCGCCGGGCAGGTGAAGCTCACCGACTTCGGGATCGCCAAGTCGATGGGCGCGTCCGCCGTCACGCAGACCGGGATGGTCGTGGGCACCGCCCAGTACATCGCGCCCGAGCAGGCCATGGGGAACGAGACGTCCCCGGCCGGGGACGTCTACTCGCTCGGCGTGGTGGGTTACGAGTGCCTGGCCGGTCGACGGCCGTTCGTCGCCGACTCGCCGGTCTCGGTGGCGATGATGCACGTCCGCGACACCCCGCCGCCGCTCCCGGACTCGGTGCCCGGACCGGTCCGACGCGTCCTCGCCGAGGCCATGGCCAAGGACCCCGGTCGGCGCTACCCGGACGGCGAGGCCTTCGCCGAGGCGATCGCCGACCTCCGGGCCGGACGCGACCCGCGTCTCCCGGGCGCGTTCATGGCCGCCGGCGCCGCCGCGGGGGCTGCCGCAGCGGCCGCCGGTGCCACCGCCGCGACCACGGTCCTGCCCGATGAGGACCCGGGCGGCGTGTACCGGAACGGGGGTTCGCCCGACCCGACGCGCGCCTACACCCGCACCCACCCCGGCACCGCCGGACAGCCGCGCACCGAGGGATCGCGGCCGGCACGCCCGGCGCATCCGCCCCGACCGCAGCCCGCGCCCGCCGCGACCCGGCGTCAGCCCGCCCCACCGGTCACCTCGCGGCCCCCGCACCGCGGCCGCGGCGGCTCCGGCTGCGTGGGCTGGTTCCTCGTGGTGTTCGTCCTGGTGGCGGCGCTCGCGGTCGCGGCCGTCATCGCCCTGTCCAACGCCGGGGTGTTCGGCCCGGGCGGGATCTTCGGCCGGACCACCCCCACGACACCGCCGTCCACCGCCCCGGTGACGACCACCACCACGCAGGCACCCGCTCCGGCACCCGAGCCGCCGCCGACCCCGACGCCGACCCCCGAGCCCGCACCGTCACCGACCGGGGTCTCCCCGGCCCCCGACCTGCAGGACATGCTGGACTCCCTCACCTCGGAGTTCAGTTCGCTGATCCCGCCCGAGGGACAGCCCAGTGGGGGCCAGGGGCGAGGTCAGGACGAGGCGCAGGGCCAGGACGAGGGGCAGGGACGGGGCCGGGGCCAGGACCAGGCGCAGGGCCAGGCCCGGGGCGCGGCCGGTGACGCCGTGCCCGTTCCCGCCCGGTGGGCAGGTGTCGACGGATGACCACACCATCCGTCCTGGCCGGGCGCTACGAGATCGGTGAGCCCCTCGGATACGGCGGCATGTCCGAGGTCCGTCGCGGGCGCGACACTGTCCTCGGCCGGGACGTGGCCGTCAAGATCATGCGCCCGGAACTGGCCCGCGACGAGACCTTCTACCAGCGCTTCCGCCGGGAGGCCCAGAACTCGGCATCGCTCAACCATCCGTCGATCGTGGCGATCTACGACCAGGGGGAGGAGCACACCGCCGACGGTTCGCTGCCCTACATCGTGATGGAGGTGGTCGAGGGCGACACCCTCCGCGACATCGTCAGGATGGACGGCCCCATGGAGGTCGAGCGTGCCCTCGGCGTGATGGCCGATGTCTGCGGTGCGCTGGACTTCTCCCACAAGAAGGGCATCGTCCACCGGGACGTCAAGCCGGCGAACATCATGATCTCGCGCGACGGCGCGGTCAAGGTCATGGACTTCGGCATCGCCCGCGCCCTCAGCGACGCCGGATCGACCCTCACCAACACCTCGTCGGTCCTCGGCACCGCCCAGTACCTCAGCCCCGAGCAGGCGCGCGGCGAGACCGTGGACGCCCATTCCGATCTGTACTCCGCGGGGTGCGTGCTCTACGAGATGGTCACCGGTGCACCTCCGTTCACCGGCGAGTCCCCCGTGGCGGTGGCCTATCAGCACGTCCGCGAATCCCCCGCGCCGCCGTCGGCGGTCAACCCGGAGGTGAGCCGCTACGTCGACGCGGTGGTCATGCAGGCGATGGCCAAGAATCCCGAGAACAGATACACCTCCGCCGGGGAGATGCGCACCGACCTGCTCACGGTGCTCACCGGTGGCCGCCCGGCGGCGCCCCTGGTGCTGACCGACGACGAGCTCGACGACGACCAGCGCCCCGACGCCCCCCACGGGTTCACCGGCGCGGGATACGGAACCGGCGCGTCCCGCTGGTCACCCGGTGATGCGCCCACCGAGGCACACGCCCTGCCGGAACTGGCCGGTCGTGCCGCCGGCGCCGGTGCTCCTGCTGGCGCAGCCGGTGCCGGTGCCGGTGCCGCGCGTCCCGCCTCCCATCGCGGGGACGCCCGACGCCGCGACGCCCGACCCGTCGACGCTCGTCGCGGGCCACGCGGGGTGGCCATCGCGCTCGCCGCCCTGCTGGTGCTGGGAGGGATCGCGACGGTGTCGATCCTGGCGACCTCGGGCGGCCGCGGCGGTGTCGCGCAGCAGCAGGAGGTCACCGTCCCCGAGGTCGCCCAGCGGCCGGTCGCCGAGGTGGTCGAGGAACTCACCTCGATCGGGCTCGAACCCGTGCAGACCCCGGCGCCGCACCCCCAGATCCCCGAGGGGCACGTCATCTCGTCCGACCCCATCGCCGGCAAGCGTCTCGCGGTGGGCTCCGAGATCAGCCTCGTGGTCTCGACCGGCAAGCCCATCCTCTCGGTGCCCAACGTGATGGGGATGTCCCCCGCCGATGCCCGACTGGCCCTCGAGGAGGCCGGGTTCCAGGTGGTCCCGGAGAACGAGGCCCGGCCGTCGACACCCGAGGACCAGGACAAGGTCGTCGACACCGAGCCCGGACCGGATGCACAGGTGCCCTCCGACCGGCCGGTCCGGCTGACGGTGGGCTCCGGCCCCGAACAGCTCGCGGTGCCCGATGTCGTGGGCCAGTCCGCCGACCCGGCCCGCGCGACCCTCGAGGCCGCCGGCTTCCGCGTGGACACCCAGCGGGTCGACGGCACCGCGCCCGAGGGCCAGGTCGTGGGCCAGTCCACGGCCGCGGGTCAGACCCAGCTCAAGGGCGCGACCATCACCCTCCAGGTCTCCGCCGGGAACCGGTTCGTCATGCCCAACATCGTCGGCGACACCGTGGAGGAGGCCCTCGGCAAGCTCGAACGGGCCGGCTGGCGGGGCGACCGCGGGCAGCTGGTGGAGCTCCCGCAGAACGACCCCGACCTCAGCCGCGTGGGCCAGATCTGGTCGCAGCAGCCGCCCGTGGGCGAGGCCGGCGTCAACGACCAGGTCGTCGTCCGGGTGATCCGGTTCGGGCTGGTGCCCGGCCCGGGCTGACCGGGCGAGCTGACCAGCCGGTCAGGCCAGGGCGGCGCCACGGGTCCGGTCGAGCTCGGATTCCAACCGCACGACCAGCGTCTCCGAGGGCCGCTCGCCGCACATGCCCAGCCAGTTGGCGAGCATCCGGTGCCCCCCGTCGCTCATCACCGATTCGGGGTGGAACTGCACCCCGTGGATGGGCATCTCGCGGTGACGCATCGCCATGACCAGACCCGAACCGGTCCACGCGGTGGGAACCAGTTCGTGCGGGATCGTCTCCGGCAGGACCGTCAACGAGTGGTAGCGCGTGGCCGTGAACGGGCTGGGGATACCGGCGAGGACTCCCGAGTCGTCGTGCGTGACCTGACTGGTCTTGCCGTGCATGAGCTCGGCGGCCCGGTCGACCGTCGCGCCGAAGGCCTCCCCGATCGCCTGGTGGCCCAGGCACACTCCCAGCACCGGGACGTCCGCGAGTCCACAGACCCCGATCAGCGGGATCGTGGCCCCCGCCCTGTCCGGCGTTCCGGGACCCGGGCTGAGCAGGACTCCGTCGTACCCGCTGACCACGCTCTCCAGCCCGGCCACGTCATAGCGGCCGTCCGGGCCGGCGAGCCTGGGGTCGTCGTTCCGCCACACGTCGCACTCCGCGCCCAACTGGCCCAGGTACTGGACGAGGTTGTAGACGAAGCTGTCGTAGTTGTCGACGACGAGGATGCGCATAGACGCAGCGTACTGCCGTCGCACGGGTGAGCGTCGGGGGCGGGCTTGGTAGAGTGGCCCCGACATCCCCCACCAGTTCGAGGACTTCATGCCCAAGTCAAAGGTCCGGTCCAAGACCGAGTACACCGACGCGGCCGTCAGCCGCACCCCCGTCAAGGTCAAGGGGACCCCGACCGCGCGGTGGTACCTGGTGCTCATGCTCGCGCTGATGATCCTGGGCCTGCTCTGGCTGGTGACGTATTACATCGCCGGTGAGCGGATCCCGTTCATGGCCTCGCTCGAGACGTGGCAGAACTTCGCGATCGGTTTCGGCCTCGCGGTCGTGGGACTCCTCATGACCATGAACTGGCGCTAGCCGGCCCGCCCGGCCGCTTTCCCCGGGCACGTTCCGCCTGTTCCACAGGTTTATCCACAGGTCACCCCCCGCCCGACGCGGGGGGTGACCTGCATTTTCTCTGAGAACGCTGCATCTATGCAGGTCACGGGGCTCTGGTGAGGTAAAGAGGGGTCTCGACCCGCCTTTTCCACACCCCTCACACGCTGTGGAGAACTTCCTCCACACTGGGGATAACGCCTGTGTGTTGACGATGCCGACGACACCGCAGGTCGGGACCGCGTCGACTCGAACGGCAGTCGAACTCCACCCGTGTTATTCATCCACAGTGTGGATAGCGCCTGTGGATAGGGGAGGATGTTCGGCATGAGTGGTGACGCCGTGTCGGGAGCCGGCCCGCGGGCGGCGTCGTGGTCACCCGGGGCCCTGTGGCCGGGCGTGCAGATCCTGCTCGGGGTGGCCCTGGTGGTGATCGGCCTGCAGCGGCAGGATCCGCTCGCACTGCTGCTCACCGGCCCGGCGGCGCTGTTCCTCACCCTGTCGGGTGTGTCCCACCTGGTCCGGCGGCCCCGACTCGAGGTGGTGGACGGGCAGTTGGCGATCAAGAGGCTCCGCCGCGTGGACTTCGTCCCGCGGTCCGAGGTGGTGGAGGTCCGCCCGCTGGGGGTCTCCCGATGGGGGGCGCGGCAGCACCTGCTGCGACTCGAGTACACGGACGAGCGGGGTCGCGAACGACTGGACGTGTTCACCCGGCTCGATCTGGGGGCGGATCCACGGGACGTGGTCGACGCGCTGCACCGTCTGGGATTCGGGGCGGTCGGCGACGGCCGGTGAGGGTCAGACCGCTCCCAGCGGACGACGCGGGGGTCGGACGATGTGGGGGTCGACCGACGCGGGGTCAGACGCCGGTGGGAATCAGCGGGTGACGAGGAACCCGAACGTCATGGTGTCGGCCGCGAACCACCCGGCGGCGCCGACCGACCCGACCACGACGAGGAAGCCGGCCCACGAGACGACCTGGCGGCCCGTGCGGCCCACGCGCCGCGGCATCCGGCGTGGCACCACCACCAGGGCGAACGCGGCGACGGCGCCGGCCGCGAGCCCGCCCAGATGGGCCGCGAGCGAGATGCCGGGCACGAGGAAGCTCACGCCGACGTTGAGGACGAGCAACACCCCGATCCCCCTGACGTCGAGGCGCATCGACATCGCCACGATCGCGTACGCGCCCATCAGGCCGAAGATCGCCCCGGAGGCGCCGGCCGTGAGGGCGCCCTGGCCGTAGAACATCACGGCCACCGACCCGCCCAGCGCCGAGCCCAGGTAGAGGGCGAGGAAGCGGACGTGCCCGATGCTGCGCTCGATCCCCAGTCCGAGGATCCACAACATGTACATGTTGAGCAGCAGGTGCATCGGGCCGAAGTGCTGGAACGCCGAGGTGAGCAGACGCCACCACTCGTCCCGGGCCGCCACCAGCGGCGGGAAGAGCGCCGTGGCCTCGAACAACGGCGACGCGTTGTTGGTCAGGAAGCTGCGCGCCTGCACGACGGTGGCGGCGTAGACGGCCAGGTTGGCGGTGATGATCCACGCCGTGACCGGCTGGAGGCGGAAGAATCTCGCGACCGCGCCACCGCGTCGGGTCTGGGTGCTCATGTCTCCCGGTTATCCGTGCTGCGTCTCGTTCGTGCGGTGTCCCGTCCCCGCCCTGTCCCTGCCGCGTGCCGGCCCTGCCGCGCTGCGGATAGACCGGCGGCGCGGGTCCGGGAGTCCGGAACCCGCGCCGCCGGTCGACCGGGACCGCTCGGTCAGGAGATCTCGATCGACTCGATGACGACGTCGTCGGTCGGCCGGTCCATCGCACCGGTCTTGGTGGTCGCGATGGCGTCCACGACCTTGCGCGACTCCTCGTCGGCGACCTTGCCGAAGATCGTGTGGCGGTTGTTCAGGTGCGGCGTGGCGCCGACGGTGATGAAGAACTGCGAACCGTTGGTGCCCGGGCCGGCGTTGGCCATGGCCAGCAGGTAGGGCTCGGAGAACTGCAGCTCCGGGTGGAACTCGTCCTTGAACTGGTAGCCCGGTCCGCCCCGGCCGGTGCCGGTGGGGTCGCCGCCCTGGATCATGAACCCGGAGATGACGCGGTGGAAGATCGAGCCGTCATAGAACGGTCCGCTCTTCTCACCCTTGGCGTTGGCCTGGGAGTAGTCCTTGGAGCCGTCGGCGAGACCGACGAAGTTCGAGACCGTCTCCGGGGCGTGGTTGCCGTACAGCTCGATGACGATGTCACCACGGTTGGTGTGGATGGTTGCCTTCTGCGTTGCGATGCTCACGCCACCCATCCTGCCACGCCGCAGGGACCGATGTCGGCGAGGTGGTGGTCGGTGTCGGGCCGCTGTGCCACCATCTACCCATGAGCAAACGAAGCGATCGCGCCGACGAGCGTAAGGCCGTCAAGCAGGCGCAAAAGGACCTGGACAAGGCCGGCACCGCCGCCCGGAAGGCGTTCGACCTCAAGGACCCCCGCTTCCTGGGCGAGGCAGCAGTCGCCGCCACCCGTGGACCGGTCGGCCTGGCCCTCTTCGGTGCCAGCCGCGGTATCCAGGTGATCCGGGATCGTCGCGCCGAGCAGGCCGAGCTCCTGGGCGATCTCGCCGCGGACGCGAGGCAGCACGCCTCCGCGCTGCGCGAGCAGACGTCGGCTCTGGACACGCCGCCCCAGAAGCGCAACCCGCTGCGCCGCTTCGCGCCGCTGTGGATCGTGGGCCTCGCCGGCGGCGCCGCCGTCGCGGGTGCCACGGCCTATTTCCTTCGTGGCCAGGGCTCGCCCACCTCGCCGTCGGCGCCCACCCCGACCCCCGCCCCGCCGCGGACACCCACCCCGGCAGAGGCGGCCGCCGAGGGGCGCGACCAGACGACCGGCTCGGCGCCCGCGGCCACGACCGGCCCCGGCGTGACGGGTGACCCCGTGGGTTCAGAGACCGGAGAGGACCTGACGATCGAGTCCGCCGATCCCGAGGGGCCCTCGGACCAGTCCGCCGACACCTCCCCCGCCGCGGGCAGCGCGGTACCCGGTCCGGCGGCCGGGTCCGCACCGCAGCCCTCGGACGACCAGCCGGTCGGCGAGGCGTCCACGGACGGGACCGCGACCGACAAGTGATCGACCGGGACCCGATCCCCGACGACTCCACAGCCGACGACACCGCACTCGAGGTCATCGCGTCGAGCCTGCCCGAACTGGGTCCCCTGGACGTCCACGCGCTGTACAAACTGCGTGTGGACGTCTTCGTCGCGGAACAGGACTGCCCGTACGCCGAGATCGACGACGTCGACGCCGATCCCGGCACGATTCACCTGCTGGCCCGTGCACCGGACGGCGCGGTCGTCGCGACACTGCGGGTGTTCGGATCGGACGCGGGCGACGGGGTCATGCACATCGGACGTGTCTGCACGACGCCCGCCTGGCGGGGTCGGGGCATCGCGGCGCGGCTGATCCGCCGGGGGCTCGTGCTGTGCCGGGACCGGCCCGTGGAGATCGGGGCCCAGGCCTACCTGGAGAGGTGGTACGAGCAGTTCGGATTCGCGCGGTGCGGGCCGGACTATCTCGATGGGCGGATCCCCCATCTCCCCATGCGGCGCGACCTCCTAGGATGAGACCCGGCTCACCCCCTTCGATCCCTCCCGAGGACACACATGACGTCTGACGCTCCCTCCGGCTCGCTGGTCAAGGCTCTCCTCCCGGAGAGCGAGATGCCGACGCACTGGTACAACATCCAGGCCGATCTCCCCGAGCCCATGGCACCGCACCTGCACCCGGGGACCAAGGAGCCGCTCGGTCCCGAGGACCTCGCCCCGCTGTTCCCGATGTCCCTCATCGAGCAGGAGGTCACGCCGGAGCGCTACATCGAGATCCCCGAGGCGGTGCAGGAGATCTACCGGCTGTGGCGGCCGTCGCCCCTGATCCGGGCCCGCCGCCTGGAGAAAGCGCTCGGCACGTCGGCGCGGATCTACTACAAATACGAGGGCACCAGCCCGGTCGGCTCGCACAAGCCCAACACCGCGGTCGCACAGGCCTACTACAACGCCGCCGAGGGCATCACCAAGCTCACCACCGAGACCGGCGCCGGCCAGTGGGGCGCCTCTCTGGCGTTCGCCGGTCAGGCCTTCGGCATCGAGGTGGAGGTGTGGCAGGTCAAGGCCTCGTTCGAGTCCAAGCCGTACCGCCGGATGCTCATGGAGACCTTCGGCGCCTCGGTCCACCCGAGCCCGTCGGACCTGACCGAGGCGGGACGCTCGTTCCTGGCCAAGGACCCGGACACCCCCGGTTCGCTCGGCATGGCGGTCTCCGAGGCCGTCGAGGTGGCCGCCGGCGACCCCGAGGCCCGCTACTCACTGGGGTCGGTGCTCAACCACGTGTGTCTGCACCAGACCGTGATCGGCGCGGAGGCCCTCAAGCAGCTGGGCATGTTCGGCGAGGACGCCCCCGACTACGTGTACGGCTGCGCCGGTGGCGGCTCCAACCTCGCCGGGTTGGCCTTCCCGTTCATCCGCGAGAACCTCGCCGGCGCGCGGACGCAGATCATCGCTGTCGAGCCCACGGCGTGCCCTTCGCTGACCGAGGGCGAGTTCCGGTACGACCACGGTGACGTCGCCGGCCTGACCCCTCTGATGAAGATGTACACCCTCGGTCAGGACTTCGTCCCGGACCCCATCCATTCCGGTGGCCTGCGCTACCACGGCATGGCGCCGCTGGTCAGCCACGTCAAGCACCTGGGCCTGCTCGATTCCATGGCGGTGGAGCAGAACGTCGCGTTCGCCGCGGGCGTGGAGTTCGCCAAGGCGGAGGGCATCGTTCCCGCACCCGAGTCGACGCACGCCCTCGCAGGTGCGATGGCCAAGGCCCGTGAGCACACCGGTGAGGCAGGCACCGGACCGTCGATCGTGATCGGCCTCTCCGGTCACGGCTTCCTCGACCTCCCCGCGTACGAGTCCTTCATCCGCGGTGAGATGGGCTGACGCCTCCGAAGACCCCCCGACCGTTCCACACCCTCGATCACAGGAGCCCCCCTATGACCAAGACCATCGACTTCACCGACCGCGTCGCGATCATCACCGGCGCCGGCGGCGGCCTCGGCCGCGCCTACGCGCTCGCGCTGGCAGAGCGTGGCGCCAAGGTCGTCGTCAACGACCTGGGCGGCGACGTCCACGGCGAAGGTGGCACCCCCTCCCTGGCGCAGCAGGTCGTCGACGAGATCACGGCCGCCGGTGGCGAGGCCATCGTCGACGGCAACGACATCACCGACGAGGCCGCCGTCGCGTCCCTCGTGTCGACGGTGATCGACAAGTGGGGCCGCATCGACGTGCTCATCAACAACGCCGGCATCCTGCGGGACAAGTCGTTCGCCAAGATGGAGATGGACGACTTCCGCAAGGTCGTCGAGGTGCACCTCATGGGATCGGTCAACTGCACCAAGGCCGTGTGGCCGCACATGGCCGAGGCGGGCTACGGACGCATCCTCATGACCGCCTCCACCTCCGGTATCTACGGCAACTTCGGCCAGGCCAACTACGGCGCCGCCAAGTCCGGGCTCGTCGGTCTGATGAACGTCCTGGCGATCGAGGGCGCCAAGAAGAACATCAAGGTCAACGCGATCGCCCCCACCGCGGCCACGCGGATGACCGAGGATCTGCTGCCGCAGCGGGTGCTCGACATCATGGGCCCGGAGACCATCGCCCCCGGCGCCCTGTTCATGGTCAGCGAGGACGCCCCGACCAAGACCATCCTCGGTGCCGGCGCCGGCGTGTTCGCCGTGTCCCAGATGGTCGAGTCGCGGGGCGTCTACCTCCCCGACGACGCGCGCACCCCCGAGGTCGTCGCCGAGCGTTGGAACGAGATCGCGGACGTCACCGACGCCAACCCCCTGGAGTCGGCTTTCGAGCAGACCTCCAAGTACGCCGCGCTCGCCGCCCGCGAGCTGGGCCTGCACCTGGAGAGCTGAGGAAGGGCCGCCGCCGCGACACCCCGCCACCCCGGCAGCCGCCGGAGCCCCCGCCGGAGCCCCGGCCGGAGCCCCGCCGTCGAGAAGGGCGTTCCGCACACATCCGCCGAGTATGGATGTGCGGAACGCCCTTCTCGTTGAGCGCTGGGCGGGGCCGGAGCGGGCGGCACTGGTGGCGCTGGGGCGGGCGGCGGCGCCGTCTCACTCCTGGTCGGCGAACTGGGTTTCGTAGAGCTCCGCGTAGCGACCACCGGTGGCCAGGAGCTCGGCGTGCGTGCCCGACTCGACCACCCGGCCGGCCTCGAGGACCAGGATCGTGTCGGCGGCGCGCACCGTCGACAACCGGTGGGCGATCACCAACGAGGTGCGGTCGGCCATCGCCTCGCTCAGCGCCTCCTGGACGGCGGACTCGTTGGTGGAGTCCAACGCACTGGTGGCCTCGTCCAGCACCACCACCGACGGGGCGGCGATCAGCAGCCGCGCGATCGTCAGTCGCTGACGCTCACCTCCCGACAGCCGGTAGCCGCGATCACCGATGACGGTGTCGAGACCGTCCGGCAGCGACCGCACGAGATCCTCGAGCCGGGCCCGGCGCAGCGCGTCCCAGACGAGGTCATCGGAGACCTCCGGCCGCGCGAAGGTGAGGTTGGAGCGGATCGTGTCGTGGAAGAGGTGGCCGTCCTGCGTGACCATACCCACCGTGCGCCGCAGCGACGACGAGGTGACCCGACGCACGTCGAGTCCCGACACCCGCACCGCACCCGAGTCGACGTCGTACAGCCGCGGCAGCAGGGAGGCGATCGTGGACTTGCCCGCGCCGGACGACCCGACCAAGGCGATCATCTGTCCCGGTTCGGCGCGGAAGGAGATCCCGTGCAGGACCTCCTGGCCGCCGCGGGTGTCGAGGACCGCGACCTCCTCGAGCGAGGCGAGGGAGACCTTGTCCGCCGAGGGATAGGAGAACGTGACGTCGTCGAACTCGATGGTCGCCGGGCCCTCCGGGATGGCGACGGCGTCAGGGGCGTCGGAGATGAGCGGTTCCAGGTCGAGGACCTCGAAGACCCGCTCGAAGCTGACGATGGCCGTGACGATGTCCATCGGCGCGTTGGCCAGGGAGGTCAACGGGCCGTACAGGCGGGTGAGGAGCAGCGCGAGGGCCACGACGGACCCCGCGTCGAGAGCGCCGTTGAGTGCGAACCACCCGCCGAGCCCGTAGACGAGCGCCAGCGCCAGCGTGGACACCAGGGTCAGCGAGTTCATGAACACACTCATGAGCAGCGCGGTTCGCACGCCGATGCCGCGGACCCGGCCCGCGCGGGCGGAGAACTCCGCCGACTCCGTCTCAGGACGTCCGAAGAGCTTGACCAGGGTCGCGCCGCCGGCGTTGAACCGCTCGGTCATCTGGTCGTTCATCGACGCGTTGAGATCCGAGGCCTCGCGGCGGAGCCGCGCGAGCCGCTTGCCCACGTAGCGGGCCGGGAACAGGAAGATCGGCAGCAGCAGGACGGACAGGACGGTGAGCTGCCAGTTGATACCGGCCATCACGGCCAACGTGAGTACGAGCTGCACCAGGTTCGACACGACCCCGGACAGCGTGTCCGAGAACGCCCGCTGGGCACCCATCACGTCGTTGTTGAGGCGACTGACCAGCGCGCCGGTGCGGGTGCGCATGAAAAAGGCGACCGGCATCGTCTGGACGTGGTCGAACACCGCGCGGCGCAGGTCGAGGATGAGCCCCTCCCCGATCCGTGCGGACCACAACCGGGTGACGACGGCGACGATCGCCTCGATGATCCCGATCGCGGCGATGGCGAGCGCGAGGCCGATCACGACCCGGACCGGCGAGGCCTCGACGATCGCGGTGACCACGCGGCCGGCGAGCAGCGGTGTCGCCACGGCGAGGGTGGCCCCGAAGACGGAGAGCACCAGGAAGAAGACGATGCGCCGGGTGTGCGGGCGGGCGAACTGTCCGATCCTGCGGAAGTTCTCGCGGGTGAACACACTGCGGTCCAGCGCGATGTTGTTGTTCTCGGCCCGCATCAGCGTGCGCATGGCGGCCTGCTGCATCGTCACGTAGCGGTACTCCTCCCGCGCCGGAGAGGGGCCCCGACGACCGTTCGGTACAACCCGGCACGGGGCCCACGTATTCCGGCCCGCGACCGCGGTGGCGTTCCTCGTCGTCGTCGCCCCGATCCGGTCTTTGGACAAAATCTGGGGTGATGTCTAGACACGGCGGGGGAATTTGTCTAATGTCAGGGGCAACACAGTGGCATACGCCACACCTTGTTGACCCGGAGGTCGTCTGCGATGTCCAGCACCGAGTACATCAGCCCCACCGACGGGGCACCGCACACCCACCACGAGGCGGACGCCGCCGTCGAGCCCTACGCGTGGACCGACGCCAAGCGGTACCTGTGGCTGCTCGGACTCATCCCCGCGATGGGTCTGTTCGTGTCGATGCCGATCGTCGCCGGCTTCAACGCCCTCGGCTGGGGCGTGGCGGCCACCGTCGCCTGGTTCCTCCTCCCCTTCCTCGTCTACGTCGCGATCCCCCTCGGGGACCTCGCCGTCGGCGCCGACGGTGAGAACCCGCCCGACGAGGTCATGGACAAGCTCGAGGCCGACCCGTTCTACCGGTGGTGCACGTACCTGTACATCCCCTTCCAGTACGCGTCCCTCATCGCGGCCGCCTACCTCTGGTCCGCCGACGACCTGTCGTGGCTGGGCTACGACGGGGGACTCGGGATCGCCGCCTCGATCGGCGTCGCCTGGACCGTCGCGATCACCGGCGGGATCGGGATCAACACCGCCCACGAGCTCGGGCACAAGATCGCCGGCAGCGAGAAGTGGCTGTCCAAGGTCGCCCTGGCCACCACCGGCTACGGACACTTCTTCATCGAGCACAACCGCGGACACCACGCGCGTGTCGCCACTCCGGAGGATCCGGCCAGCTCGCGCTTCGGTGAGTCGTTCTGGGCCTTCCTCCCGCGCAGCGTGTTCGGGTCGCTGACGTCGGCCTGGCACCTGGAGTCCGAGCGGCTCCGGCGGCTGGGCAAGAGCCCGTGGACCCTGCGCAACGACAACCTCAACGCCTGGCTCATGACGGTCGTGCTCTTCGGCGGACTCATCGCCGTGTTCGGCTGGGAGATCGCGCCGTGGCTCATCGTGCAGGCCGTCTTCGGCTTCTCGCTGCTGGAGGTCGTCAACTACCTCGAGCACTACGGCCTGCTCCGCCAGAAGACCTCCGCCGGCCGCTATCAGCGCTGCCGCCCGGAGCACTCGTGGAACTCCGACCACCTGGTGACCAACATCTTCCTCTACCACCTGCAGCGTCACTCCGACCACCACGCCAACCCCATGCGTCGCTACCAGGTACTGCGCAGCTTCGAGCAGGCCCCGCAGCTGCCCTCGGGCTACGCCACGATGATGGTCCTGGCCTACGTGCCGCCGCTGTGGCGCAAGGTCATGGACAAGCGCGTCCTGGCCCACTACGACGGCGACATCACCCGCGCCAACATCCAGCCGTCCAAGCGCGAGAGGATCCTCGCCCGGCACGGCGCCGGGTCGACGGCGGTCGCCGAGCAGATCGTCGCGGACACCGACATCGCGACCGATCAGACCTCACCGACCGGTGAGTACGTGTGCCCCAACTGCGGGAACCACTACTCGGAGGCCGCCGGGCTGCCGCGCGAGGGTTTCCCCGCCGGGACCCCGTGGTCGGCCATCCCCGACAGCTGGCGGTGCTCGGACTGCGGCGTCCGCGACAAGGTGGACTTCCTGCCCGTGAAGTGACCCCCGCGTGCGGGGCTCCGATCGGCCCTCCGCCGCCCGGCCCACGGGATCAGGAACAATGGACACCATGCCCCGTCACCGCCCCACAAGTGACCGACGCTCCCCCGGCGACCCCCGCGGGGAGCGTCGGTCACTGCGCTCCACCGTGTTCGAGGCCATGCACGAGCTGCTGGGCTCGCACGACTGGTCCTCGGTGACCATGTCCGACGTGGCCCAGGCCGCCGGTCTCAGCCGGCAGACCCTGTACAGCACCTTCGGCAACCGTCAGGGACTGGCCCAGGCGTACGCACTCCAGCTGTCGGAGACCTTCGCCGGGGAGATCCGCGACTCGATCATCCGCCACCCGGGGCAGATCGACACCGCGCTGAACGAGGGGATCAACGGGTTCCTCCTGTCGAGCCGGAACGACCCGCTGGTCCGCGCCCTGCTCACCGGCGACATCAAACCGGACCTCCTGCGCCTCATCACGACCGAGGCCGGGCCGCTCATCGAACGGGCCACCGAGGTGCTCACCCCCGCCCTGTCCGACAGCTGGATGCGCATCGAGGAAGCCCAGGCACGGCTCGCGGCGTCGATCATCGCCCGGATCGGCATCAGCTTCATCTCACTGCCGCCCAACGACCCCGACCAGCTGGCGTCGGGCCTCACCGAGGTCATCGCCCCGTACCTCCAGAAGGTCATTCAGGTCGACGTCCAGGGGTGAGCCCCCGGCCCCGCGGGGCCGGGGCGCTCTACGCGCCGTCGGCGATGGTCGACCGCGCACCCGGCTGTCCCGGCACCGGGACGCTCGCCTCGAGGAACAGTCCCCGCGCCTCCACGCACAGCCGGTCGCCGGCGTGGATGGTGGCGTGCGTCCACGTCTTGCGGCCGTCGACCTCGTGCACCCAGGCCCGGAACGTCAGCGGCTGGAGCAGCGGCGTGGGCGAGCGATAGTCGATCTCGTAGTGCGCCGTCATCCCGAAGCGGCCACCCCAGTGGTTGGCGAAGCCCATCATGTGGTCGATGACGAGCGCGCTGATCCCCCCGTGGACACACGCCGGCGGGCCCTGGTAGACGGGACCGAGGGTCACCTCCGCCATCACCGACCCGTCGTCACAGCCGTGGAACTGCACCGGCGGGGCGATCGGGTTCTCTTGCCCGCCGACCGGGTTCGAGCGACGGGTCCCGGCACCCGTCCACATGTTCTCCAGCCGACGTGAGGGCGATGGGACTCGCGGCTCCAGCAGATCAGCGACTTCGGCCAGGCGGTCGGCGATGTCCCCGAGCTCGACCTCGGAGTGCGCCAACGCCGCCGTCGCCTCCCGCAACCTGCGCAGTTCGGCCACCGCGCGGTCCAACTCCGGGTCCGCCGGCGGCAGCTCGGGGACGGGGATCGGGTCGAAGGAGTCCCCGAACCGGCTCCGCGCGGCGTCGAGGGAGAACTGGTCCGGATCCAACCCCGGGAGGGGTACTCCACCGAATCCGGGACGATCGCTCTGTTTGGTCATACTCTTAGAGGTTCCGCCAGTAGGTGAG
>NZ_LSSV01000038.1:0-241442 GCF_001658045.1 Dietzia sp. 111N12-1
CCGGGCACCCGGGCCGCCAGACTCACGCCCGCGGCGGGGACGGAAACCATTGCAATGGCTCGAGCCGGAAGACGGTGGCGACCGAGGTCGGCCCGGTCGAGATCGACCAGCCGCGCGATCGTCAGGGCTCGTTCGTCTCGCAACTGGTGCCCAAGGGCGCCCGGCACGCACTAATTCCCGACGGCAACGCAAAGAACCGATCGAATCGCGCCGCCACTGGCAAAATAAGTGGTTCGGCGAATGGCGGGTCAGTCCGCTTCGAGGCGGGACGCGAAACCGGGATCGCTGAATGGCAGACCACGTGAGAAGGCGACGTCTACGGTTGCGGCCGCGCCGTTGATGATTCCCCACGTCGTCTCTGATAGGTGTGCGGTGAAAAACTTGTCGTCCACCCCTTGCTCACGACCGCTGTCGATCCACCACTGAGTCGCAGATAGACCAAAACCCAGAATGGACGCGACGGCTAAGGGAATGACTGACGTATTTGCGTGGACACGCTGCAGACTTTCAGTGAACCGATCGGCGACGACCTCCATCACCGATCTCAGTTGGTCAGCAACTCCGCCGTTTCCCGATCCGGAGTATTGAAACAAGTGATTCGCCATAAGGTATCTGACGACCGCGGGATATTGCCCGACGAGCGCGACGTAGCTCTGGACGGCCGAGCGAACCAGGTCGTCGACCGGAGCATGATCTTGCTCGGCGAGAATTGTGACTTGCGCCGACTCCCACATCAACGCACCGAGTTTCGCCGCCACCGCCCCGTTCAAGCCCGCTTTGTCGCCGAAGTAGCGGTACAGCTTCGGTTTAGATACACCGGCCTCCGCAGCGATGTCGTCCATGCTGACGCTTGCGCCATAGCGTTCGATGGTCCGTATGGCCGCGTCGACCAGCTGTGCGCGTACCGCGACCCGATGCTCATCCCAACGGGTGCTGCGGGCATCCCTCACCCGACGCTGCACCTGAGATGGTGCGGAGGAAACTCGGCGGACGACTGACATTCTGGGAGTAACCATACCGGAAGTCCCTCCCCAAGCGTTCATCAGCTCATGTGCGTTCGGTCATAGGTATCGACGGTTCGAGAGTCAACTTTCTACCGTGACTGCGTCCAGTCGCGCCGTCGCTTCGTTGAAATCGTTCGGTGCCTCCATGTTGGTCATGTGACCGATCTGCGGCAACGTCACGAAATCGTGCAACCGACCGCGCTGCTGCAGTCGTTCGGCGAGATCGATGGAATGAACCTCGGGTGTCAACTTGTCGGCAGAGCCCACGATCACTGTCGTCGGAACCGCCAGTGAGTCGACTCCTTTGCTGACGTCGATGGTGGCCAGGACCTTGCCCCACATCCCGCGCACCACAGGGGGGCACTGCAGTACTATGTCGGAACACTCAGCTACAACGTCGGCCGGCGCGTGCGGACCCAGCGTCCCGTATTTCACCAAACGTCGGTTGAAACGAGTGTCAGGCATCTCCGGTCCCGCGATGGCGAGCCCGGCTGCGAAGGCCCGCTCCAATGAGGCGCGGAATCGACGTGGCGACCCAATTAACGTCGATCTACTCACCAACTGGGAGGAGCCGGTGCTCGCCAAGACGGCACCGCGGGATAGGAGGGGCACCGACTCCGGGTGCTCGGCAGCCCAACCCATGATGGACATCCCGCCCATACTGTGACCGGTCACCAATGCCTTACGACTCGACGTGACGACCGCGCGCAAGACAGCCTCGAGATCGTCGCCGAGCAACGACGAAGAGAAGGGGGTGTGACCCCGGTCGCTCCAGCCGTGCCCTCGTTGGTCATACACCACCACACGGTGCGTGTTGGCGAAGTGTTCGATCTGAGGTCTCCAGAACCGACCGTGGCAAGCCCACCCGTGGCTGAACACCAACAGCGGCGCATCATCACCCAGCCCGTACTCCTCGACGAACAGCCTCGTGCCGTCACTGGAGAGAACCTCCCGCGACCGCCGCGACTGTAGGCCGGCTCCCGAAGAGTCAGAGGTCATCGAAGCTCACCGTCACAGCGTCGGTGAGCGGAAGTGACTGGCACGCGAGTCGCTCACCGTCCTCAATGTCGTCGTCGACGAGGATGTTGTTTTGCACCATGTCGACATCGCCCTCGATGAGCTTGCACACACACGCACTGCATGCGCCCTCTCGGCACGAGTACGGGGCGTTGTGCCCTCGGGAGAGCAGCACATCGAGCAGCGGCGTGTTACGCGGCCACTCCGTGGTGATGCACTCTCCGTTGAGGTAGACCGTGGCCGTAGCTACACCCTCGTCGTCACTGAGTCGACGCAGTGTGGCGGTGTCGAACGGGTCACCCGCCAGGGACTGGAACACCTCCCGATGTACATCCGAATGGTCCACTCCACACGCGGCGGCAGACCTTTCCACCAGATCCATGAAGGGGGAAGGGCCGCACGTGAAGATCGCCGATCCCTTGTGATCACGAATAATCTTCTCGACAGCCTCGGATGTGGGGATCCCGTTCTCCGACTCAAGCCAGTCAACCAAAGTGAACCGCTCGGCGAATTCGGATCTGATCTGCTGAAGCTGGCGCTCGTACATGATCGAATCGGCGTCACGGTTCGCGTAGAACAGGACGACTTCCCCACTGCCCGACACCAGTGCCGACTTCACCAGCGACAGGACCGGCGTGATGCCGCTTCCGCCGGCGAAGAAAAGCATGTCGACGTCGAGGCTCTTAGCGGTAAACTTTCCCGACGGCGTGAGTACGGTCACCTCCATGCCGACGCAGACGTTGTCGCACAACCAGTTCGACGCATATCCCCCGGCGGTGCGCTTCACCCCGATCTCGAGGCGGAAGTCATCGACATGAGGTGAACTGCTCAGCGAATAGCATCGTGCGACGTGGCCCGTCTGGTCGGACGGGATCTTCAGCGTGATGAACTGCCCGGGAAGGTGCTTGAAATCGTCGACGATCTCGTCAGGCACTTCGAAGGCGATGCTCACGGAGTCCTTGGTCTCTTGCACGACCTCCGACACGGTCAGCGTCCGCGACCGCGCGGTGGTGCCCGGCCGACTCTCCTGCTCAACGGTCATGTGATGATCCCCCGCTTGCGGGCCAAGGCGTAGCCCGCGCGTGTGACAGGCGCAGAGATGTCCTGGTAGCGCGGACCCACAACGCGTGCGACAAAGTCGAAACCCCGTGCGTCTGCGCCGATCAACACGCGGGGCTTCTTCTTGTCCATTCCCTTGAGGATGGTGGACGCCGCTTTCTCCGGAGTGGTCCTGGCGATGTTGTTGAACATCGAGGCAATGGTGGCGGTATCTGCCCCCATATCGGATACACCCCGAGCGTTGTTGACGATATTGGTCTTGACGCCACCGGGGTGAACGCATGTCACCGTGACCGGATACCGGCTGATTTTCATCTCTTGGCGAAGCGCTTCGGTGAAGCCACGCACACCGAACTTCGCGGCGTTGTAGGCACTCTGACTAGGGATCCCGACCAGACCGAAGACACTGGAGGTGTTCACCAGATGACCATCACCCGAGGCGATCAGATAAGGCAGGAACGCCTTCGTCCCGTTGACGACACCACCGAAGTTGATACCCATCAGCCAGTCGAAGTCCTCCCAGGACATATCGACGACGTCGGTGCCGAGGGCGACGCCGGCATTGTTGAACACCATGTTGACGCGCCCGAAAAACGACTGGACGCTATCTGCGTAATCCTGGAACGCAGCACGATCTGCCACGTCCAACACGGCGGTCTCAACCGTCACCCCATGCGCGGCACGGCACATGTCCGCCGTCTCCTTGAGATGCACCTCGTCGACGTCGGACAAGGCAAGGCTGGCCCCGTGTCCGGCCAATTGCAGGGCAAGGGACCGGCCGATCCCTGAGGCGGCTCCCGTGACGACCGCGACCTGGGTCGCGTAACGGCCTGCTGTCGAACTACTCACTGTCGCGTACCCACTTCTCCGATGACCTACGGCTGGACTGTCAGGCAATCTCGTACTCGGCGGACTCGAAGTCTTTCGTCGCTCGCCAGTACTGCCAGGTGAACCCGGGCCACACCGTACGGTTGACACCCTGCGAGTCCAGATACCAGCTCGTACATCCGCCGTTGGTCCACACGCCCTTGGCGAGCTTGTGCTGGATGTCCTTGTTGAAGTGTTCTTGAACCTCGGGCCGCACATCAACGCGCTGCGCACCCCGACTATCGACGGCGTCGATGGCCTTGATGATGTACTTGATCTGCTGCTCGATCATGAATACGACAGAGTTGTGCCCAAGACCCGTGTTAGGTCCGAGCAGGAAGAACAGGTTCGGGAAACCCTCGGTGGTGATGCCGAGATGGGTGTTGATGCCCGTTTCGTGCCAGTGCGACGGCAGGTCCTCGCCCCCCGCGCCCTTGAGCGCGAGTTGATCGAACCCGTCCGTGACATGGAACCCTGTGGCATAGATGATCACATCCACAGGATGCGACACGCCGTCAGCGGTGACGATCGAATCCGCGGTAACCTTCTCGATCCGATCGCTGATCACTGTCGTGTTGGGCGCAGCCAGCGCAGGATAATAGTCGTTCGATCCCAGGATGCGCTTACATCCGATGCGGTACGACGGCATCAACTTCCGGCGCAACTCAGGGTCGGTGATGGAACGTTCGATGTTCCACTTCGCCACCTTCTCGATTGGCCGCATAAGGTTGGAATGGCCGTTGAGCCCGAAGGCCAGGCTCTCTGCGCCCCAGTAGACCGACCACCGAGCGAGGCGGCGAGTAATCGGGACCGTGCTGAGCAGGGTACGAAGTGCCCCCGGCACCGCGAAGTTCTTGCGCGGAAGTACCCAAGCCGGGGTTCGCTGGAAGACCGTGAGCGTGCCAGCCTCCTTCTGCACGAACGGCACGAACTGAATCGCGCTGGCACCGGTGCCAATGACGGCCACCCGCTTGCCCTGGAGATCCACCGTGTGGTCCCACCTCGCCGAATGGAACGCCTGACCGGCGAACCCGTCGATTCCGGGGATGTTCGGAAAATTCGGGACGTGCAGAGCGCCAACACCGGACACGACGTACTGCGCGACGTACTCCCGGCCCGACTCGGTACGCAGGTGCCACCGGGATTCAGACTCACTCCAATATCCGGAGACCAGCTTCTGCCCGAAGTGGATCTTCTGGGTGATACCACGCTTGTCGGATATACCCTTCAGGTACTGCTCGATCTCGGGCTGCGAGGACCACACCTTCGACCAGCTACCGCGGCTCTCGAACGAGTAGGAGTACATCAGCGACGGTACATCGCACGCGCATCCCGGATAGGTGTTGTCGCGCCACGTCCCACCGACGGAGTCGGCCTTCTCTAGCACGATGAAATCGTTGTACCCGCGTCGGCGGAGCTGCACGGCCATACCGAGGCCGGAGAAACCGCTGCCGACGATGAGGACCTTGGTAGTGATCGGTTCGGTCGTTCCCGGGTCGGTCGTTCCCGGGTCTGTCGCCGTGACGGCGCGCGATGCGCGCTTGGTGTTGGAGGACGGCATTAAGTTACAATCTCCTGATCAAAGTACAGCAAACGGACCTGCACGGCGCGGGGACGCGTGACAGGTGTGGGGAATGTCATCCGCCCGAGCCCCCGAACGGAGAGATCCGGACGTGGTGTCGGGCGGATGGGCCGGCGGGCGCCCGGACCGGTCCGGGCGGGTCAGCGCAGATCGTCGGGCAGGCTGCGCGTTGCGCGCCACATCGCCATCGTGAACTTCCCCTCCACCATCCCGGCCTCGTGGAAGAACCGGATCATCGGCTCGGACATGAACTGCAAGTTGACACGATAATTCGGGCTCGTCTGCTGCGCCCACAGGCCGCGCAGACGGCCGATTCCGACAGCGGGGTACACCTTCGGATTGATGAGCAACGGGTACGCAAAGTTCGCAATGACCGCCAACGTGCCTCGATGCCAAGCGCGCGAGATGCGTCCGCGACGCTGCATGCCCTCCACCATGTCCAGCCGCGCGAACGTGATGTGGCGGGCCTCTTCGAGAACGTGGATCTTCATGAGCTGGCGCAGATGCGGCTGCATCTTCGGGTCATTCATCGCCTCACGCTGAGCGCGGTCGAGGATCTCCTCGATGAGCAGTGTCGCGCCGGACACAGACGGGCCGAGAGGCACAAAGTGCAAGATCTTCGCGAAGCCCAAGAACCCCCTCGGCAACTTGTACGGCGCCACGCCCGTCTTGTTGATCAGCTGGGCGAACATCGTCGAGTGACGTGCCTCATCGCCGATCTCGTTAAGGGCGTAGAGGGACCTTTGATCTGTCAGGGCGCCTTTGGCAGACGTTCGGAGCAGCGCCGAACTGAGCAGATTCTCGGCGTAGATCCCGAAGCTGAGAATACTGACGATCTCGTGGCGCCCGAGTTCCACCTTCTGCTCATCGCTCATCCTCTCCCACAGCTTGGTGCCGTAGAGCGAGACCCGATGCTCTGGCAGGAAGTACTTTCCTTCCTCCCAGGGCGAATCCCAATCGATGTCGATCTCCGCGTCATAAAATTTTTCGGCCGCCGCCCGCAGCAGTCGGCCGGCAGATCTCTGCATGTCGACGGGCTTGCGGGCGCTGACACGCGCAACGCCTTCCGTCGAGAGGCCGGACTTGTTCTCCACATTTTGAACAGTCATGTGACACCTCCGTTGTGTTCCGGGCCGAGCCGAGTCCCGACTCCATAGCCCATACTCTGGGTACCCGATACTGCTAGTATCTCCGCCAGTGAGTTCTTTTGTCAACGTTTGATGTGAAGAAAGGGAGCCCTGCGTGTCTGACGACCACGAGCTCGACTACTCCGGCGAGGGCACCCTGGTGTGCCGTGGCAAGGAGATTGCTGTCGAGGTGAAGATCAAAGGCTATTTCCAGCCCCTCAACGGCTTTTACACCTGGTACGGCAGGATCGACAAGAATGATGCGCTCGACGCCCTCCTCGCGGGCAGGCGCACAGTGGCCGTCTTCATAACACCAGAGGGACGCGCCGAGTGCCTCGTGGGCGATCCTGATTTCTGGGACCGCTACCGCATCTCGGGCACGAGCAGGCCGCCGTACCACATCCCCACCACGCTCGAAGAAGTGGAGGCGATAGCAGAGAGTGAACACCACAGCTGACCGACCCGCGCAGCCGCCTGGGGGCGTTCCCCCCACGTCCAGTCCTAGGAGCGTGGGTCAGGCCGGCGTTCCGCAGAATTCGGGGGTTACGGGGTTCGACGAACTCATCGACCCACCACCGTTCTAGGCCGAGCGCGCACAGCTCACACGAAGCGGCGGCTGACCTTCTCCGGCAACAGCGTCAACAGCGGGCCGATGGCCTTCCACGGCTTCGCGGGAACGAGCGCGCGGGTGGGCTCTGCGTCGATCGTCTTGACCAGCGCGTCGACACCCTCGTCGAACTCGGTCATCAGCGCGGTCTTGACCGACCGGTTGATGTCCGTGCGGATGTAACCCGGCAGGATGTCGGTCACCTTGATCCGGCTGCCCGCACTGTCGAGTTCGGCGTACAGCCCCTGAGCCAGAGCGGAGACGAACGCCTTCGTGGCGCCGTAGGTGTTCTGCGCCTTCGGCATGCCCCGCAGCGAGCTCACCGACGAGATGAACACCAGGTGCCCCACGCTTCGAGTGAAGAGCAGCTCCATCGCGGCTTCGGCCTGGTTGAGCGTGCCGACCACGTTCACCATCGCGGTCTCGCGATTGGCGTGCGCCTTGCCCGTGCCAATCGAGGCGCCCTTGCCCAGGCCGGCGTTGAGCACGAACCGGTCGATCCCGCCGAGTTCGGCATCCAGCTCGCCGAACACCCGCTCGACCGCGTCGGCGTCGGCCACGTCGAGCTCGCGAACCGCGACCGTGATCGACGGGTGGGCCGCCAGCAGCTCGGAACGCAGCTCTTCCAGGCGGTCGAGACGCCGTGCACACAGTGCCAGGTTCCTGCCCTGGGCGGCCCAGCGGCGGGCCATGCCCTCGCCGAGACCAGAGCTGGCACCGGTGATCAGGATCGTCTTGCGGTCAGTCACGAGTTCTCCTCCGTTGGCGATGCGCTCAGTGTGGCACGGCGCGGCTGGCAGGACGGGCAGCGGTACGCGATGCGATCGGGCGAATCACTCGGCTCGTGCGGGTCCGCGAGGCCACCGAGGCGGAACGTCTCCACCCGGGTCCCGCACCTGCGGCACGGCCTACCGTCACGGCCGTACACCCATAACTCGCGCCCACGCCGGGTCTCGCCGGTGGTCACGCGCACAACGCGGTTGGCGTTGGCGACCAGCATCTTGCGCGCGAGCGTGACCGTGGCGCCGAGATCCGGCCCGACCTCGACGGGATCCCGCGGATCCACCCCACGCAGAAAACACAGTTCGGCGCGGTAGATGGTGCCTATCCCGGCCAGATTGCGTTGGTCGAGCAGGGCCTCGCCGATCGTGCGCCCCGGCCGCTCCCGGATACGCCGCACGGCCTCGGCGGTACTCGCGACCGGATCCCAGTCCGCGTCCAACAGGTCGGGACCGAGATGCTCGACGGCGCCGTCGGCCTCGGCGGGTGTCAGTGCGCGCAGCAGTCCGAGTTCGGTGCCCACCACCTCGGTGTCGCCCGCGCGGAGGACCAGCCGGACGGTGTGCGCGGGGAACCGCCACCGCTCCCCCGCGCGCAACACATGGATGCGGCCCTCCATCTTGAGGTGGATGTGGAGGGTGACCGGATCGCGCCCCTGGCCATCGGGGCCGACGACGACGAGGAGGTGCTTTCCCCGGGACCGGGCTGCCTCAACGGTCCTGCCGCGGAGGTCGACCGCGGCGAACCTCGGCACCCGGAGCTCGGTCCTGTCCATGGTCCGCCCGGCGAGCGCAGCGCGGACCCGCGCCGCGGCTCTGTGGACCGTGTCGCCTTCGGGCACTGCTCACCATCCCAGTTCGTGACACCCGCCGGTACGGGCGGTCTCGATCTGCACGGTCACGTGCTCGACTCCGTGTCCCTCCAGCAGAACGCGCCGGGCGTCGCCGAGCACCTCGGCGTGGTCGGCACCCGGGTCGACCACCAGGTGCACAGTCCCCACGTCCATGCCGGAAGTCAGGGTCCACAAGTGCAGGTCGTGGACCTCCTCGACACCCCGCAACTCCCCGAGCTGCGCCTCCACCGCCCCGGGATCGACGTCGGCCGGAGCGTGCTGGGCGAGGACGGCGAGCACCTGTCGACCGAGCGCCACCGCCCGGATCACGACGAATACGGCGATAGCCACCGCCACCACCAGGTCCCACACCGTCGAACCGGTGACCCGCATGAGCAGCGCGGCCGCGATCACCCCGACCGAACCGGCCGCGTCGGCGAGCACCTCGAGGTACGCGCCGCGGACCGCCAGACTCTCGGTGGAGCCACTGCGCAGCAGCAGCAGGGAGACCACGTTGATGACGAGCCCCAGCACGCCGACGAGCAGCATCGTCCCGGTGGCGACGGGAGCGTCGGAACCGAGCCGGCTGACGGCTTCGACCAGCACGTACCCGCCCATGCTGAGCATGATGAGCACGGCCAGGCCGGAGGCGAAGATCGCCCCGCGGTAGCGGCCGAACGTCCGGCGGCCTGTCCCGTCGGGCCGGGCGGCGATGATCGTCGCCAGCAGGGCCGCACCGAGCGCCACCACGTCCGCGCCCATGTGCCCGGCGTCGGACAGCAGGGCGAGGGAACCGGAGACCAGTCCCGCGACCAGTTCGACGACGAAGAATGCCGCCGTCAGGACGAAAGCAGTAGCGAGCCGCGCCCGGTAGCGGGCACCGGCATGGCCGGAGGGTCGACCGTGAGCATGACCCGCACCCATGTGACATCCCCCCTTCCCAACATATGCACTAATGCGCATATTCTAACTACTCGTCGGGGCGGTCTCAAGAAATCGTCTCACGGGTCGGCCGCCCGGTCGGCGTCGCCTAGCCTCGGATGCGCAGACCCTGGGGGGTGATACCGAACCCGGCGCTCTCGAAGGCGGCGGCGTGGGGTGAGGTGTGGACGGCCTCGCCGCCGAGGGTCGTGACCGTGAGCGTGCCGACCGCGCCCGATCTCACAGTGCCGGCGAGCGCGGCGGCGGCGAGGGGGACGGCGTCGACTCTGTCGTCGAGAACCAGGATGGTCCGCCCTCCGCGCTCGACGAACAGCACGCACACGCCGTCGACCAGCACCACCAGGGCGCCCGCCTTGCGGCCGGGACGGTGTCCGGACGCGGTCCCGGCCCCTGCGCCAGCCCCTGCGACGGCCTCTGCGCCGACCCCGTCGCCGGTCATCCTGCCGGCCGGCCAGGGCAGGGCCGCGCCGTAGGGGTTCGCAGGGTCGGTCGCGGCGAGCACCCGGACCGTAGGCTCGTCGGCACCGGAGGGCCAGTGCGCGTCGTCGGCGGTGTCGTCGAACGTCCGCAGCCGGTCGATGGTGTTTCCGGCGGCGAACTGGGCGGCGCCGAGGCCGTCGACGAAGTAGCCGCGGCGGCAGCGGCCGGAGTCCTCCATCTGTGCCAGTACCTTGTACACGGCTGCGAACCCGCCGGGGATCTCCTCGGCCTCCACCGCGCCCCGGGTCACCACGCCGTGACGCAGCAGGAGGGTCTCGGCCCAGGCGTGAGCGCGCAGCGTCACGTCGGTGACCGGCTCCGGCACGAGCGACCAGCGGCCGGCGAGCACGGGCGGCGTCCTCGTCCCGGCGGCCACCGCGCCGTTGAGTTGGGCCATCGTGGTCCTGCCCAGGCGGGCACGGCGTGGACGGGCGGAGGATCGGGCCGAGCGGTGCGCGGTGCCCGACCCCGACGACCCGCCGCCGGCCAGTACGGCGCGCAGCGGGGCGAGGGTGTCGTTGGTGACCACACCGTCCCACACCAGGTCCCACAGGGCGTCGCGGACCGCGGCCTCGGTGATGACCGGCGCGGCGTCGGTGGGCGCGGCGTCGGCGGGTGCGGCGTCGATGGGCGCGGCGGCCTCCTTCACCCTGGCCACGATGTCGCGGAAGAACAGGGCTCCGCCGCGCAGGGAGTCGACGACGGCGAGATGGACCGGCCCCTCCGGCTGCGGTCGCTCGAGGGGCAGGGTGGCGCCGGCCGAATCCGCCGGATGCAGCGAGACCCAGCCGTCGCGGGACCCCGCACGTCCACGCCCGCTCCAGACCACCTCTCCCCCGGCGAGGAGTTCGTCGAGCATCGCCGGGGAGTAGTCCCGCACGCGCGGCGCCAGAATCAGTGGTTCGAGAGCCGATGCCGGCAGAGCGAGGCCGTCGAGTTGCTCGATCACCGCGAGCACCCCGTCCACGCCGGACTCTGCGCCCGCGTGGGAGCCGGTGGCGGAACCACCGGCGCCGGAGCCGGCCCCGGTGCCGAGGCTCTGCCAGCCGGGCAGGAAGCGGCCAAGTGCGGAGTGTGACACGGGTTCGATCTGGGAGCGCAGTGCGGCGAGGGAGCGGCGGCGGATGTGGTGTAGGACCTCGGCATCGCACCACTCGGGCCCGGTCGCGCCCGGGCGGAACTCCCCGGCCAGCAGCACACCGGAGGAGGTGAGCCGGTCGAGCACACCGCGCGCGACGGCCACCCCCAGTCCGAAACGCCCGGCGACGGCGTCGGCGGTGAACGGACCGTGCGTGCGCGCGTACCGACGGATGAGCTCGCCGAGCGGGTCCTCGACATCGCCGAGGAACGCCGAGGGCACCCCGGGCGGCGGCGGCACCCCCAGACCGTCCCGGAGTCTGGCCACGTCCTCGACGCCGGCCCACCAGGTGCGTCCGGAGTTCTCGACGGTGACGACACGCCACGCCCCTGCCAACGTGTCGAGCCAGTCGGGCACCGCATAGGGGTCGGCGGAACGGGCGGCGATCTCCTCGGCGGTGAGCGGGCCGAGGAGCCGCAGGAGGTCCGCCACCGCCTCGGCGTCGCGGGCGGCGTGCTCGGGCTCGAGGTGCTGCAGCCGCTGTTCGATCGCGTCCAGGACCTCGGTGTCGAGCAACTCGCGCAACTCGACACGGCCGAGGAGCTGCCCGAGCAGCGACGGGTCGATCGCGAGCGCGGCGGCCCGCTTCTCGGCCAGCGGGGAGTCGCCCTCGTAGAGGAAGGCCCCGACGTAGTCGAATAGCAGCGACTGCGCGAAGGGCGAGGCGCTCGGGGTGTCCACCTCCACGATCCGCACGGAGCGCGACTCGATCTCGCCCAACAGCCGCTCCAGCGCGGGCACGTCGTATACGTCCTGCAGGCACTCGCGCACGGCCTCGAGGATCATGGGGAAATCCGGGTAGCGGCGCGCGACGTCCAGTAGCTGCGCCGACTTCTGCCGCTGCTGCCACAACGGCGCCCGCCGGCCGGGATCGAGCCGGGGGAACAGCAGCGCGCGCGCCGAGCACTCGCGGAAGCGGGAGGCGAACAGCGCGGAGCCGCCCACGTGCCGGGTGACCAGGTCCACCGCCTCCTCGGCACTGATCGCGAACGTCTCGGCTCCCGGGCGGGCGCTCACCTCGCCGTCGTCGCCCATATCCGGGACCCGGAGGATGATGCCGTCGTCGGACACCACCGGCACCGCGTCGAACCCGTGCACGGCGGCCAGCCGGGCGCGCACCGCCTCCGCCCACGGCCAGTGCACCCGCGCACCGAACGGCGAGTGCAACACGACCCGCCAGTCGCCGACCTCGTCGCGGAAACGCTCCACGACGAGGGTGGTGTCGCTGGGTACATGACCGGTGGCCTCGCGCTGTTCGGACAGGAAGCGCCGGAGATTGGTGGCGGCGTTGGCATCGAGGCCGGCGGCGTCCAGCCGGGCGGTGGCCTCCGCGTCCGTGCCGCCCGCGACCTCCCGCAGGAAGCCGCCCAGCGCGCGGCCGAGCTCGGCGGGCCGACCCTGGTCGTCACCGAGCCAGAACGGCAGCCGACCGGTGCCGCCGGGCGCGGGGGTGACCAGCACCCGGTCATGGGTGATCTCCTCGACGCGCCAGCTCGAGGCCCCGAGCGCGAACACGTCACCGACGCGGGACTCGTAGACCATCTCCTCGTCCAGCTCCCCGACACGGGTGGCCTTCTCCCCCACCATGAACACGCCGAACAGTCCGCGGTCCGGGATCGTGCCGCCCGAGGTGACGGCCAGCCGCTGGGCGCCGGGGCGGCCGGTGAGCGTCCCCGCGTCGCGGTCCCAGACCAACCGCGGCCGCAATTCCGCGAAGTCCGCCGACGGGTACTTACCGGCGAGCATGTCGAGCGTGGCCTCGAACGCCGACCGCGGCAGCCCCTGGTACGGGGCCGTGCGCCGGACGGCCGAGAACCACTCCTCCACGTCGATCGGCTCCAGCGCACACGCCGCCACCGTCTGCTGGGCCAGGACGTCGAGGGGGTTGGCGACAACCGACAACTCCTCGATCGCACCGGCGAGCATCCGCTCCACGGTCACCGCGCTGTGGACCAGGTCCGCACGGTGCTTGGGGAACACCACCGCCCGGGAGACCTCACCGACCTGGTGACCGGCACGGCCGACGCGCTGCAGCCCCGACGCCACCGACGGCGGCGACTCGACCTGCACCACCAGGTCCACCGACCCCATGTCGATGCCCAACTCGAGGGACGAGGTGGCCACCACCGCCCGGAGCCGGCCCGACTTCAACGCGTCCTCGATGAGCGCCCGGCGCTCCTTGGACACCGACCCGTGGTGCGCCATCGCCAACTCCGGCGGTGCGCCCCGCGTGACCTCCGAGGGCACCATCACCTGCGCTGGCGGCCGGGCCGGGGGCTCGGGCAGCGACCCGGGGTCGGTGTCCTCGGCGTAGATCTCGTTGAGGCGGGCGGTGAGCCGTTCGGCCAGGCGACGGGAGTTGACGAAGACGATCGTCGAGCGGTGCGCGGTGACCAGGTCCACCACCTGCCGCTCGACGTGCGGCCAGATCGACCCCTGCCCCGGCGTGCCCGCTGGTGCGGACACATCCGGGGCGGCCGAGGACAGGTCGGTCATGTCCTCCACCGGGACCCGGACGGACAGCTCGAAGCTCTTGTCCGACCGCGGTGCCACCACGGTGACCGGGCGCTCACCCGCCAGGAAGCGGGCCACCTCGGAGTGCGGCCGGACCGTCGCCGACAACCCCACCCGCTGCGCGGGCGCGTCGAGCAGCTCGTCCAGACGCTCGAGGCTCAGCGCGAGGTGCGCGCCGCGCTTGCTGCCGGCGACCGCGTGGATCTCGTCGATGATGACCGTGTCCACGTCCGTCAGGGTCTCGCGGGCGGCCGAGGTCAGCAGCAGGAACAATGACTCGGGCGTGGTGACCAGGATGTGCGGTGGCCTGGCCCGCTGGCGGCGTCGCTCGTCCGGCGGGGTGTCACCGGTCCGGATCCCCACGGTCACCTCCGGCGTCTCCGTGCCCAGCGCCGCGGCCTCCCGGGCGATCCCCGCCAGCGGAGCCCGGAGGTTACGCTCGACGTCCACGGCCAGCGCCTTGAGGGGGGAGATGTAGAGGACACGGGTGCCGGGGCCGGACGCGCGGGCACTCCCGGCCGCACTGCCCGGGTCGGGTTCGGCCGGGCCCAGGAGCAGTCCGTCGAGCGCGGCGAGGAACGCCGACAGCGTCTTGCCCGAGCCCGTCGGTGCGACGACCAGGGTGTGGGCGCCCCCGGCGAGGGCCGCCCACGCACCGGACTGCGCGGCGGTGGGCGCGCCGAACGCACCACGGAACCAGGAGGCGGTGGCCGGGTGGAACCGGTCCAGGGCGACGGACATGAACACATGATGTCGTACGGCTACGACACACGCCGAGACACGGACGTGGCTCCGTAGAGTGTGCCCATGCGCGATCTCGACGACCACGACCTGGCTTCCCACCTCGCCACCGGCATCGGGGACATCGTCCGGGGCACCCGCGCGGGCGGCCTGCTGCACGGACGTTCGCTCGCGCGTGTGGCGAACGACGTCGCCGAGGACTGGACCGGCGAGGTACTCGCCGTGCACCGACCGGACGACGGGATCCTCTCGGAGGGGGTCGCCGACGATCGCAGCCGCCTCGCCAAGTCACGGGTGTGGATCATCGACGTGATCGACGGCACCAAGGAGTTCTCCACCGGCCGGTCGGACTGGTCGGTCCACGTCGCGCTCGTCGTCGACGGCCGGCCCACCGTCGCCGCCGTCGGACTCCCCGACGCGGGCCGGGTGTTCCGGTCGGACCAGGTCGATCACGTCGACGGCCCGAGTTCGGGGGCCATGGTGATCAGTCGCAACAACCCGCCCGCCGGGATCCACGGGGCCGCCGACGAGCTCGGGCTGCACGTGCGGCCAATGGGGTCGGCCGGCGCCAAGATGCTCTCCGTCCTGCTCGGCGACGCCGACGTCTACCTTCACGCCGGCGGACAGAACGAATGGGACCAAGCGGCGCCCGTCGGCGTGGCGCTCGCCGCCGGTCTGCACGCCTCCCGGATCGACGGGTCGCCTCTCGAGTTCAACAAGTCCGACACGTACTCCCCGGACATCCTCGTGTGCCGCCCCGATCTCACCGAGAAGGTGCTCGCCGTGACGGCGGGGCACCCGGTCTGGACCGCGTGACCGGACCGCCTGAGTAGACTTGAGCGCCATGACCGTCCCCACCCCGTACGAGGACCTGCTGCGGTTGGTCCTGGAGCAGGGCGCCCCCAAGGCGGACCGCACCGGCACGGGCACGCGGAGCCTGTTCGGCCACCAGCTGCGCTACGACCTGGCGCAGGGGTTTCCGCTGATCACCACCAAGCGCGTGCACTTCAAGTCCGTGGCGTACGAGCTGCTGTGGTTCCTGCGTGGCGACTCCAACGTCGGGTGGTTGCGCGAGAACGGTGTGACGATCTGGGACGAGTGGGCGGACGCCGACGGTGAACTGGGGCCCGTGTACGGGGTGCAGTGGCGCTCGTGGCCGACCCCCGACGGTGCCCACATCGACCAGATCGCCGCGGCCGTCGAGTTGCTGAGGACCGACCCGGACTCGCGGCGCAACATCGTCTCCGCGTGGAACGTCAGCGAGTTGTCGGAGATGGCCCTGCCGCCCTGCCACCTGCTGTTCCAGTTCTACGTGGCCGACGGCAAGCTCAGCTGCCAGCTGTACCAGCGCAGCGCCGACCTCTTCCTGGGCGTGCCGTTCAACATCGCCTCCTATTCCCTGCTCACCCACATGATGGCGCAGCAGGTGGGTCTCGAAGTGGGTGAGTTCATCTGGACCGGCGGCGACTGTCACATCTACGACAACCACGTCGAGCAGGTCCGCACACAGCTCTCGCGGGAGCCGTACCCCTACCCCGAGCTGCGGCTGAACCGCGCCCCGTCGATCTTCGACTACACCTTCGAGGATTTCGAGGTCGTCGGCTACGAGCACCACCCGGGCATCAAGGCCCCGGTCGCGGTCTGATCCGGCGGACGGCTGCGGTGACCGTGCGGATGGTGTGGGCGCAGGCCCGCGGCGGGGTGATCGGTGACGGCCGAGACATGCCGTGGCACATCCCCGAGGACCTCGCGTTCTTCAAGCAGGCCACCGTCGGGCGTCCCGTGGTGATGGGCCGCGCGACGTGGGACTCGATCCCGGAGCGGTTCCGCCCCCTGCCCGGCCGTCGCAACGTCGTGTGCACGCGGGACGCCGACTGGTCGGCCGACGGCGCCGAACGCGCCGGGTCCGTGGAGCGCGCCCTGGAACTCGCAGGCCCGGAGGCCGCGGTGATGGGCGGCGGCCAGATCTACGCCGCGGCGCTGTCCGCCGCGGACGAGTGTCTGGTGACCGAGATCGACGCCGAGGCGCCGGGCGTTGTGCTGGCGCCCGAACTGGACGACGCCTGGGAACTGGTCGAGGTCGGCGAATGGATCACCGACCCACGGAGTCGGGTCGAGGGGTACGACGACGAGGTGCGGCACCGGCACACCGTGTGGCGTCGCCGGAGAATCTCCTAGAACCACTTCCAGGTCTTGGGGATCTTCTCCCCCGCGGCGAGGATCTTGATCTTCGCGCCCGCCATGAACCCGTTGATCTCGATGTCCAGGTGGGGACCGCCGTGGACGTCGTAGCGCCCCTCGTCGATCCTCAGCTCGCTCATGGTCCGGTTGCCGGTGATCGACACCGAGACCCCGGGCGGGAGAAGGATCTTGGCGTTGGCGCCCCACAGATCCAGTTGGAGGTGGGTGCGCGGGCGGTCGACGACGGCCTCTCGGGCGTCGAGGTAGATCTCACCCAGCCACGACGTCAGTCGGTAGTCGTCCGGCAGCATCCAGCGGCCCTCGCGCTTGAGGGTGTCGAAGACGGAGGTCCTCTTCTGGCTCTCGTCCACGGTGATCGCGCTGCCGGGACGGGTGGCCGGCGGCGCGGAATGCACCGGGCCGACCGGCGCCGGTCGGGCGTGCTGTGCCGGGCCGGGCCGGTCGGCGGGGAGACCGCTCAGCGCCACCTCGAGTTCCGCGGGGCAGGTCGCGGCCCAGATCTTGGCCGCTCGGTCCGAGAACTCGGCGAGCGACAACTCACCTCGCCCCACCATCGCCTCGAGGCGCCGCTGGGCCAGGGTCCGTGGGTCGTTGTCCTGCTCCGGGTTCATGCCCCCAGGTTACTCAGCGCGTGAGGTCCTTCATCATCGAGCGCATGTCGGTGGTCAGTTCGTCGGCGAGGTCCTGCAGGCCACCGGAGATGACCTGCGAGAGGAGATCCGGGTTCTGGGCCTCGATCACGCAGCCGCCGCCGGACTCGCGGATCACCACATTGCACGGGATCATCAGGGCGACGTCCTTGCTCACGTCGAACGCCTTCCCCGCGAACCCGGGATTGCAGGCGCCGAGGATGAGGACACGCTCGATGTCTTTGTCGATCTTGTTCTTCAGGGTGGCCGTGAGGTCGATCTCGTGGAGGATCCCGAACCCGCGGTCGGCGAGCGCAGCACGGGTCGCCTCCACCGCCTCGTCGAACTCCATCTCGGTGAACGTGCCGATTCCGATGTCCATGTCGACTACCTCCGGTGTCGTCGGTGCTGGTCTTGTCGGTTCTGGTCTCCGGTGTCGTCCCCCAGCCTGCCACGGCGCCGGGCGGTGGTCAGGCGAGCGAGAGGAACAGCTTCTCGAGCTCGGGCAGGTCCACCCCGTCCGCGCCGGGTTCGCCGTCGCGGGTGATGCACTCCTGGATGTTCTCGCTGATGATCTTGAACCCCGCACGGTCCAGCGCCTTGGACACCGCCGCGAGTTGGGTGACGATCTCCTTGCACGAGCGTTCCTGCTCGACCATGTCGATCACCGCGTTGAGCTGGCCGCGCGCGCGGCGCAACCTGTTGAGGACCTGCTGCCTGGGCTCGGACACAGCTTTTGCGGACACTGCTTTGTCGGACACTGCTTTGTCGGACACTGCCCGCTCGGTTTCTGACATCGTCGTGCCTCTCGTGGGTCACTGATGGTCTCGGACGGTGAAGGTGGACTGACGCGAGACCCCCGTGGGTCCACCGGATGACTCCAGTGTACCCGCGGGGGTATATTTCCGCGAGTGCCGGTTACTGTCGGCCCAGCTGACGGTCAGTCGTCGTGGACGATGATCCCGCGGACCATGCCCTCGCCGCCGCGCTCCATGATCTCGTAGCCCTCGTTGACCTGGTCGAGGGTGAAGCGGTGCGTGATGAGCTCGTCCAGCTTGAGCTGCTTCTCGTCCCACAGACGCAGGATGTTGGGGATGTCGTGGAAGGCGTTGGCGGAGCCGAAGAGCGAGCCCTTGATGACCTTCTCGTACTGCGAGACGAACAGGCCGGGCAGGGAGATCGACTGGTTGTCGAGGCCGCCCATCGAGGTGAGCACGACGACGCCGCGCTTACCGACCATGTCGGTCGCGTCGGCGGTGACCTTCGCGTCGGCCACGCCGATGGTGATGATGGCCTTCTCCGCCATCGTGCCCCAGGTCAGGCCCGGCAGCTCGGCCTTGGCCTCGTCGACGTCCGTGTAGACGTGGGTGGCGCCGAACTCCTTGGCCTTGGCCAGCTTCGACTCGTCGGTGTCGATGGCGAGGATGAACCGGGCGCCCGCGTGCTTGGCGCCCTGGATGGCGTTGATGCCGATGCCACCGATGCCGAACACTACGACGGTGTCGCCGGCCCGGACGTCGGCGGAGTAGACGGCGGAACCCCAGCCGGTGGTGACGCCACAACCCACCAGGGCCGCGACCTCGAAGGGTATCCAGTCCTGGACCTTGACCACCGAGTTCATGTTGGCCACGGTGTACTGCGAGAACGTACCCAGGGTGCACATGGCACCGGCGGTCTCGCCGTTGTCCAGTGCGAACGGGTAGCGGCCGTCGGCCATCTCACCGATGGTGCCGTTGAGGCCACCGTCGCAGAGGTTGGTCATCCCGCGCGCGCAGGCCGAACACTTGCCACAGGCAGGGATGAACGACCCCACCACGTGGTCGCCGGGCTGAACGTGGGTGACGCCGTCACCGACCGCCTCGACGACGCCCGCACCCTCGTGACCGCCGACGATCGGCAGGCGACCCGGCAGGTCGCCGCTGGTGATGTGCAGGTCCGAGTGGCAGAGGCCGGCGACCTTCCACTTGACGAGCACCTCGCCGAAGTTGGGTCCGTCGAGCTCGGCCTCGACGATCTCGAACGGCTTGCCGAGCTCTCGGACGATGGCGGCCTTGGTCTTCATTGAACTCCCTCCGGGCGCGACGGGGCGAAGCCCGTCACTGGAACGTGTTCTAGCAACGTTAGCCCCATAGGTGAACCCTGTGGGGTGGTTACCGGAACGTGTTCCGGCGGGACCCCGCCGCCGCCGTCGTCCCGTCAGGAGAGTGGATCGACCCGCCGATCAGGGCTGCGCGTCACCCTGCTGCGCCTGCGCCTCCTCGACGGCCTTGCGGACCTCGTCCATGTCGAGCCCCTTGATCTGCTCGACCAGGTCGTCCAGAGCCTGCTCCGGGATGGCACCCGAGTGGCGGAACACCGCGATGCCCTCGCGGAACGCCATGAGCGTCGGGATGGACTGGATCTGCAGCATCGCTCCGAGCTGCTGCTCGGCGTCGGTATCCACCTTGGCGAAGGTCAGCTCGGGGTTCTTGCCCGAGACCTTCTCGTAGACCGGACCGAACGCCTTGCACGGGCCACACCACTCGGCCCAGAAGTCCACCAGGACGATGTCGTTCTCGGTGACGGTCTTCTCGAACTCGGCGGTCGTGATGTCGACGGTGCTCATACGAATGCCCTCCTAGCGCGGACGGGGCGGCTCTCGTCCCGTCTCGTTACGCCGCCAGCCTACGGACAGCCCGCGCCGGCGACGACCTTCCGCGACAATCCATACCTCTGGGGGTATGAATGCCGCGCGTAGTCAGTGACAACGTCGCCGGAGGCGGGTTATTCCCAGCTCCCCCCTGGCCTCACGCCTCCCGGGACGTCTCCCGGCGGGGCGGCGAGTCGAGGACCTCGGCGAGGAACTTCTCGAGCTGGTCGAGGAAGACCGCGTTGTCGTCGCCCGCGACCATGTGCCCGGCGTCGGGCACCTCCATCGTGTACGCGTGCGGGAGCAGCCCCCGCAGGTGCCGCACCGACTCGTCACTGACGATGTCCGACGCCGAGCCCCGGATGAGCAGGGTCGGTTGCGTGATGTGCGGGACGAGCTCCTCGAAAAAGGCGTTGCCGAGTTCCGCGTTGTCGGCCGAGGCGCAACCGGCGAAGCGGGGGTCCCAGTGCCAGTGCCACCGTCCGTCCTCGCGCAGCCGGAGGTTCTTGCGCAGGCCCTCGGGATTAGGCGGTCGCTTGCGCTGCGGCTGGTAGGCGGCGATCGCGTCGGCGGCCTCCTCGAGACTGGCGAACCCGTTAAACCCGGAGCGCATGAACTCCCCGACCCGCTCGACACCCTTTGCCTCAAGCTTCGGGGTGACGTCCACCAGGACGAGCGCACGGGCGACGTCCTTGCCGGTGCCCAGCGAGAGCATCGCGGTCATCCCGCCGAGGGACGCGCCGACGATCACCGGACGCCGGGAGGGGAACCGCTCGGCGACGATCGCCTCGAGGTCCGCGGCCAGCCGGTGGATGTCGTAGTCACCCTCCGGATCCCAGTCGCTGTCCCCGTGACCACGGGCGTCCATCGCGGTGACCCTGTACCCCTCCCCCGACAGCCGGCGGGCGGCGCGGCTCCACGCGTGGCGGGTCTGGGCACCCCCGTGCAGCATGAGGATCTCCTCGACCGGGTCGAGCGAGTCGCCCGCCGGATCCACCGGATCCCACACCTCGCCGACCAGCGTGACACCGCCGTCGCGTTCCACCGTGAACTGCCGCGGTTCGCAGATCGTCTCGGTACTCGACATGTACGGGCCTCCCGGGATGCCGCCCACCCCATCGGTGGAACGTGTTCTCGTGCCGTTCTACCACGCCCGCTCGGCGATCACCCGCGTAGCGAGGTCCTCGGCCACCGCGAGGACCGTGTAGTAGGGGCCGCACCGCGGCAGCGAGGGCAGCGCCGACGCATCGGCGACCCGCAGTCCCGGCACCCCCAGGACACGTCCGGAGTCGTCGAGCACCTCCCCGATCCGCGCGGTGCCGGACAGGTGCTGCGAGGTCGAGACCGTGACGTCCCCGTCCAGGCCCATCCGCTCCGCCACCCTCGCGGCGGCCTCGGCGAGGACGGCCGCGTCGTGCGGATCGTCGGCCAGGTGCACGGTCCCGTCGTCACCGATCCGGCCACGACCGACCGGGGTCATCAGGGCGACCCCGATCCGGCGCGGCGCCGGCACCAGGCCGGGGATGACGTGGTGCAGGGGGACGGCATAGGGACGGATCTCGACCTCGGCCGCCGCGGACAGCTGCAGCCGGACGACATGGGAGAGCAGGGGTGGCAGCCCCCCGGGCGCGTCCGGGCCGGGACGCGGGTACGGGTCCCGGCCCGACAGGACGTCCGCGGGAAGGTCCAACAGCAGCTCCGGATGCTCCTGCACCCCGTGGCCCACCGGGTGTCCAGTGGACGGTCCGATCCCGGACCCCATCAGCAGGGCGGCCGTCCCGATCGCCCCCGCACACAGCACCACCTGTCCGGCACCGATCTCCTCGTCGTCGTCGAGCACCACGCCGTCACACCGTCCGGCGACGCGCCCGCCCTCCCACCGGAGCGACCGGACCTGCGCCCCGGTGCGCACCCGGGCCCCCGCGCCGGACGGGTCCCAGGCGTCGAACGCGGTGACGCGCCGCGGGCCCCGGCGCGCCTGACCGATCGCGGACACGCGGCCGGGGAACGCGGCGGCCACCTGCGCGGCGACCGGCCCCATCGGCGCCAGGCCGGGTCGGAGGCGCTCGGCGGCCCGGGCCAGTCCCACCGCGTACCGCCGCGGCCAGTCCGGACCCCACTCCGCGAGGTCCGCCGGCCGGGCCGGGGTGCAGTACCCGCCGTTGACCGCTCCGGACCCGCCGAGGGTGCGGCCGCGGGGCAGGTCGAGTCTCGCCTCGCCGAGTGTGGCGCGATGACGGGCGACGACCTGCGACCCCGGACCCACGTCGAGCAGGCCCGCGCGCGGCGAGGCGCTCGCGGTGCCGGACTCCACCAGGAGGACGTCGGCACCGGCCTCGGCGAGGCGGCGGCCCATCACGCAGCCGGCCGGGCCCGCGCCGACCACCACCACGTCGGCCCTCGCGGCACGGGATCCCTCTCCGCCGCTCACCGCGTGACGTCCGGTCGCAGTGCGTCGAGCGAGCGCGCGGCCCACGCCGAGCGCCACACACCGACCCCGTAGGCCAGGTCGTCGAGACGGTGGAGAAGGACGTGCCCGAGGGGTTCGTCGATCGGCAGCCGTCCGGGTTCCCGGGCGGTCCACCAGTGCCACAGACCCTCGGCCACCGCCGCGGCGAGGAGACGCTGGCGCAGGCCGCGAGCCGCGTGGGAACGGGACCGGGCGGTGGCGGCGAGCGCGCCCGCCGTGACCGGCCAATACGGGCGTAGTAGTGCCTGCGGTAGCTGACGGACCGACGCCCCGGCTCCCCGGGTGACCAACCCGGCGGCCGCGCGACCGTCCCCGGTGAGGCCGCGGGTCCGCCACCACGCTCTCCCGATCGCACCGGCCGCGACCAGCGACCCCACCGGCGTAGCGCTCCACACCCCGATCGCCACGGCGAGAGACCACGGCGCGGCCACCGCGGACGCCACGGCGGCCCCGTGGCGGTCGGCGAGCGGTGCCGCTCCACGCCCGTAGAACGCGCGCCGCGCCAACACCGCGCCGAGCGAGGTACGATGCCGGTGCGCCACCCTGGCGGCCGGCTCGTAGCGCAGATGGCTCCCCGCGGCATCGGTGCGCCAGCACAGGTCCACGTCCTCGGCGACGCGCATGCGTTCGTCGAACGGGCCGATTCCCCCGCCCTCGGGAGGGGGCGGCAACCGGTCGGGTCGTACCGCGAGCGCCGCGCTGGGGACGTACGCCACCCGTGTGCGGGGTCGGACCCTCGCAGGCTCGGGCCCCATGTCCAACGCGGAGCGGGCCGTCTCGTACCCGCGTACCCAGAACCGCCCCGGTTCGGCGGCCACGATGCGGGGCGCGACCGCGGCGACCCGGGGGTCGTCGAGGCGGGCGAGCAGGACGTCGAGCCACCCGGGCAGCGGGATCACATCGGCGTCGAGGTAGACCACCACCTGCGCCCCGGCCCCGACGGCCGCGGCGGTGCCCGCGTTGCGGGCGGCGGCGGGTCCCCTCGACTCGTCGTGGCGCAGGATTGTGGTGGCGGCCGGGGTGACGGAGGTGGCCGGGGTGGCGGGGGTGGTCAGGGAGGCGGAGGTGGTCAGGGGCGGCGTGGAGCCGTCGTCGACGACGACGAGGTGCAGTCCGCGGGCGAGTTCCGGCGCGAGCGCCTTCGAGAGCGCGGCGACCCCGGCGGCGTCGTCACGGACGGGGACCACCACCGCGACGGCCGCCAGCGGACGGGTGCCCGTCGCGGTGCCGGCGGGGTGGGCCATCCCCCGGTCCGTGAGGGCACGCGCGAGGGCCGCACCCGCGGGGGTGTCGGTGGCGACCGTCTCGCCGCCGTCCAGGAGAGCCGACACGGCCGGCGACGGCGTGATCAGGGTGACCGGGTCGCCACCCAGCACCCGCACGACGTCGCCACGGCGCAATACCCGGGTACGACGGTCGAGCAGAACGTGGGGGACCTCGCTCATCGCAGCATCCCGTCCTCCCCCGGCCGCCAGCGTCCGAGGCGGCCGCGGGCGTCGTCGAGCAGCGCCTCCCACAGGCGCCGGCCCTCGTCGGCGGAGGCGGTGGTGGGGTCGCCCAGCACCCCGTTCGGGCTCACCGCCGCGACGCCACCCTCGCGGAGGGCGGGCAGGATCCGCGGCAACGGTTCGACACATCCGGGCGCGGCGAGGTCGACCCGCACGAGGTCGGGGTGCAGATGCAGCAGGAGCGAGGTCTCGGCGTGACCGGCGTGGGTGTCCGTGGGGTCCTCGCTCGTGCGGCAGGGCAGCCAGGCGGCGTCGCGGCCCTCGTAGCGGAGTCGGGGTACCGCGAGGCGCAGTGCGTCGACGTTGCCGCCGTGCCCGTTGACCACGACGAGCCGGTCCGCCCAGGCGCTCACCGACCGGCCGAGCTCGATGATCGTCCCGGCGAGGGCCTCGGTGCCGATCGACACGGTCCCGTCGAACGCCTGGTGCTCCCCGCTCGCACCGTAGGCGAGGCCGGGGAGCACACGGACGTCACCGGGGGCGAGGGCGCGGGCGGTCGCGGTGGCCAGGAGGGTGTCCGTCTCCGGCGGCAGGTGCGGGCCGTGTTGCTCGGTCGCCCCGAGGGGCAGCACCGCAAGCACTCCCGCACCGGCCCGGCCGGTCGCGCCGATCGCGCCCGTCACGTCGGGTCAGACCTTGATCGCGCCCATGTCGACGGTGAAGGTCGAGGCGGTGATGGTCCGCGAGGCGTCCGAGGCGAGGAACATCACCGAGTCCGAGATGTCGTCGGTGGTGGCCATGCCCATCCCCAGGATCGGCGTGAAGTGCGGCAGGAACTGCGGCATGGTGTTGAACACCTCGAGCGCGTCGGGGTCCTCCGCGCCCATCGGCGTCTGGACACCGTAGGGGTGGATCGTGTTGACCCGGATACCGTGCTCGCCGAGCTCCTTCGCCGCGGTCTGGGCCAGGCCCACCACGCCGTACTTGGACGCCGAGTAGGGCGACTGCACCGGCATGGCCTTGAGACCGGCCACCGAGCTCACCAGGATGATCGACCCGCCGTTACCGGCGGAGAGCATGTGCGGGATCGCCGCACGCAGCGTCTTCCAGTACCCCGTGAGGTTGATGTCGAGGGTGTCCTGCCACTGCTGCTCGTCGAGCTCCCAGACCTTGCCCCAGTTGCAGATGCCCGCGTTGGCGATCACCACGTCCAGGCGGCCACCGAAGCGCTCCACGCCGCGGGCCACGAGGGCCTGCTGGAACGCCAGGTCGCGGACGTCACCGACCTCGGCGAGGATCTCCCCTCCCTCGGCCTCCACGCGCTCGATGGTGGTGGCCAGGTCGTCCTCGGTGGCGGCCCGGTACTTCACGTACTCGGACGGCGAGTCACACAGGTCCAGGCCGATGATCCTGGCGCCCTCGCGCGCGAAGCGGATCGCGTGCTTGCGGCCCTGGCCGCGGGCCACACCGGTGATGTAGACGACCTTGCCGTCGAAATCTCCCACTACAGGGGGTGTCCTTCTCTTCCGTGGTGGTGGGTCAGACGCCGAGACGGCGCATGAAGTCGTCGGGGATGACGTAGTCGTCGCGGTTCAGCTCGGAGATCGAGGACTTGCTCAGCCCGATGAGGCTCGAGTCGAGTCCGGAACGCATGATGTCGAGGACGTTCTCCACTCCCGCCTGGCCGTTGGCCCCGAGCCCCCACAGGTACGCGCGACCGATCATCACGGCCCGGGCACCGAGCGCGAGTGCCTTGGCCACGTCCGAACCGCGACGGATGCCGCCGTCGAGCAGGACCTCTACCTGATCGCCCACCTCGTCGGCGATCGGCGCGAGGCACCGGATGGACGCCGGGGTGGCGTCGAGGTTGTTGCCGCCGTGGTTGGAGACGGAGATCGCGGTGACCCCGGCGTCGACGGCCCGCTTGGCGTCGTCGACCCGGGTGATGCCCTTGAGCATGACCGGTCCGTCGTAGTTCTCCACGACCCAGGCGATGTCCTCCCACGTGGCCGGCGGGGTGCCCATCCACTCGCCGTAGGCACCGAAGAACGTCGGGCCCATCTCGCCCTTGCCCACCAGGTTGGGGGTCGTCAGATCGGGGAACCGCTTGTTGACCACCACGTCGCGGGCCCATTCGGCGGCCCAGCGGGGACGCACGGCGATCTGCGGGGCGAGGGTGATCATGGCCCTGGCGTCGAGCTTCTCCGGGATGGCCGGGCTGCCCCAGTCACGGCCCATCGAGAACGACCAGTCGGTGGTGAGGATGACGCCCGCCGCCCCGGCGGCCTTGGCGCGCTCCAGCCGCTCCAGCACCTTCTCCTTGCCGCCGAGCCAGTACACCTGGAAGAAGGTCTGCGGGTTGGCCGCGATGACCTCCTCAATCGGCTTGGACGCGAACGAGCTCAGTCCCATCGCCGTGCCGCGGGCGGCCGCGGCGCGGGCCACGTCCACCTCGCCGTCCGGCGTGACGGCCTGGACGCCGGTCGGCGAGATCATCACCGGCAGGCTGATGGGCTGGCCCATCACCGTGGTGGCCATCTCGCGGTCCTGCTTGGCGCCGATCACGTGGGGCTTGGGCTCGAGCTCGGTGAAGGCGTCCATGTTGTCGCGGATGGTCACCCCCGCTTCGCTTCCGCCGACGAGCGCCATGTACACGCTCTTGGGCAGCTTCTTCTTCGCGCGGCGCTGGGCCTCCGCGACCGACTCGAACCACGGGTTCTGGCGCCAGGGGTTGGCCTCGGCGATCTTCGACAGGCGGGACACGGTGGTGGGTGCTCCTTCTAGGGGGTTCGTCCGGTCTTGCGGGGTTGGTCCGGGCCAGCGGGGTTCGTCCGGGCGGGCCGGTTTCAGATCGGGGACTCGTCGCACAGGCTGGTGGGCCGGCGCGGTGGTGTCGTGACGAGGGTCAGCGGCACCGGGCCGGTGGGCTGCTTACGCGCCGCGAGTCCCATGGGCCGGGTGTGGTCCTGCGACGGGTCGGGGATGCTGCGCTCAGCCGCGAGCAGTCCCTCTCCGTACCCCTGGACGCACTCGGGGTCCGGGCCGTCCATCGGCAGCCCGGTGAAGAACTTGGCCGCCATGCAGCCACCCCGGCAACTGTCATAGAAGTCGCAGGACGCACACGCCCCGGCCGACTGCGGCTCGCGCAGCTCACGGAACAACTCCGAGGTCTGCCACACCGTCTCGAACCCGCCGTCGGCGACGACGTTGCCGGCGAGGAACTCCTCGTGGATGGCGAACGGACAGGCGTAGACGTCGCCGATCGGGTCGATCAGGCACACCACACGGCCGGCACCGCACAGGTTGAGCCCGGGAAGCGAGCCCTGGCCTTCACCGAACGCCGACAGGTGGAAGAAGCTGTCACCCGTGAGCACGTCGGAGCCGTTCGCGACCAGCCAGTCGTACAGGTCCCTCTGCTGCTCGGGCAGCGGGTGCAGGTCGTCCCACACGTCGGCGCCGCGGCCCGACGGGCGCAGGCGGGTGATGCGCAGGGTCGCGTCGTACTTGTCGGCCAGCGCCTTGAACTCGTCCAGCTGGGTGACGTTCTCGCGCGTCACCACCACCGAGATCTTGGCGTCGGTGAAGCCGGCGTCCTTGAGGTTCTGCAGCGCACGGCAGGCCATGTCGAAGGACCCCGGGCCGCGGACCGCGTCGTTGACCTCCGCGGTCGCACCGTCGATGGAGATCTGGACGTCCACGTAGTCGCTCGCGGCCAGGCGCCTGGCGACCTTCTCGTCGATACGGACACCGTTGGTGGAGAACTTCACGCCCACCTGGTGGCTGGTGGCGTAGTCGACCAGCTCCCAGAAATCGGAGCGGACCGTGGGCTCGCCTCCGCCGATGTTGACGTAGAAGACCTGCATCTTCTGCAACTCGTCGATGATCGCCTTGCACTGCTCGGTGCTGAGCTCGCGCGGGTCACGGCGACCGGAGGAGCTCAGGCAGTGCACGCAGGCGAGGTTGCAGGCGTAGGTGAGTTCCCAGGTCAGGCAGATCGGCGCGTCGAGCCCGCGCTCGAACTGGTCGACGAGGCGGCCGACGGGCGCCGGGACGGGACGGTCGAGCATGCTGGTCATGAGGTCTCCTCGATCATGCGCGAGGCGGCGAGCTGGCCGAGCGCGTGCAGGTACAGCCGCGCTGTCGCCGGATCATCGATCGACACCCCGGCGGCGGCACAGGCGGCGCGCGCAGTGGGGTGGTCGGCGAGGGTGCGGACCACCTCGACGATGGTCGGCGACTTGAGGAAGCTGAGCTTGCGGGTGTGGAAGTGGTAGAGCAGTGCCCCGAACGGCTCGGGCCGGAGCGCCACCCCGGGGTGCAGGCGCCAGCCGGCGTCGAGGTCGAATTCCGCCGGGGCGGCTGACTGCTCGGCGTCGGCCGGCGCTGCTGCGGAGGTCATCTCAGTAGACCCCACACATGCCGTCGATGGAGACCTCCTCGATGAGGGCCTCCTCCAGCACGACCTCGGTGTTCTGCGTGTTCTCCATGACGTGTCCTCTCGTCTGGCACTCCGGCGACATCCCACCGGTTTCCGGTGAGATCTGCATCATATTGGCACTTAGTGCCAGTGGCAAGGGTCACTCATCTAGGCTCTCGTGTCATGGGAATGCCGGAACTGCCCGGAACCGGGACACGGCCCCCGGGACGTCGGCCGTCGACCACGCGCGCCTCCATCGTCGACGTGGCCCTCGACCTGTTCGCCCGGCAGGGCTACGACGCGACCAGCGTCGACCAGATCGCCGAGGCCGCGCACATCTCCCGCCGCACGCTGTTCCGCTATTTCCCCGGCAAGGCCGCCATCGCCTGGGGCGAGTTCGACGAGCAGATCGACCTCATGCTGGAGTACCTCGCCGACGTGCCCGAGCAGACGCCACTGCGCGACGCCCTCGCCGACGCACTCATCGCGTTCAACACGTTCCCCCGCGAGCAGACGGAGGCGCACCGACTACGGATGCGCCTCCTGCTCGGCGTGGACGAACTGCAGGCGCACTCGACCCTCGTGTACGCCGACTGGCGCCGGGCCGTGGCCGGGTTCGTCGCCGCCAGGCTCGGCCAGGCGGTGGACGATCTCGTGCCCGCCGCGACCGCGCACGCCGCGCTGGGGATCGGGCTGTCGGCCTACCGCCTGTGGGTGGCCGAGCCCGGAGCCGACCAGGATCGCCTCCACGAGCTCCTGCGTCACGGGACACAGATCCTCGCCCGAGAGGACGCGTTCGAGCCCAGTGGGCGACCGCGCTGAACTTACCGGCGGGTAACCTCGTCGTCGTGACCGACTCCGACACCTCCCCCACCCACCACGCCGACACCTCCACCTACCGGCTGTGGAAGACCGCCACCCGGCTCCCGTTCGGCTCCCGCCTGTTCAGCGCGGCGGTGAGCCTCAAGGCCCCGTACTTCCGCACGGCGTACCCGCACGTCGTCGAACTCCGACCGGGCCGCTGCGTCGTCCGCGGACCCGGCTGGTGGGGCAACCGCAACCACATCGGCACCTTCCACGTGATCGCGGCGTGCAACCTCGCCGAGATGGCCGTGGGCATGCTCGCCGAGGCCACGGTTCCCACCACCCACCGATGGATCCCCGTCGGGATGAACGTGCGCTACCCCGCCATGTCGACCGGCGGCATGACCGTCACCGCCGAGTGGACGGACATGCCGGACTTCTCGACTTTCACCAGCGGACAGGACGTCGAGGTCCCGCTGACGTTCGTCGACGACGCCGGGGTCGAGCCCATCACCGGCTCGATCACCATCCGCGTCTCGCCCGGGAAGAAGCGCTGAGACGGTACCGGCTCTCCCGTCGGCGGGCTCGTCGGCGGGCTGACCGGCGCGCTAATCGCGGGTGCGGGCGTCGAAGGCCTTGATCGCTATCGGGGCGATCACCACCGTCAGGCCGACGATCCACAACAGTGACGCCAGCACCGGGTGCTGCAACGGCAGGGCGGCGTCCGGACCGACCGCCGGAGCGTTCCCCCAGAGCTCACGCATCGCCTGCACGACCGAGGAGAGCGGGTTCCACTCCGCGATCGCCCGCAACCACACGGGCATCGACTCCGGCGGGGCGAAGGTGTTGGCGACGAACGTGATGGGGAACGTCGTGGTGAACATGACGCCGTTCACCGCCTCGATCGTCTTGAGCCTCGAGCCCACGACGATGCCGATCCAGATCATGACGAAGCCGAAGCCCAGCAGGATGAGGTACCCCAGCAGCGCGTCGAGGAGCCCGCTGCGGATCCTCCACCCCACGATGAGGCCCGTCAGCGACATGACGACCACGCCGATCGAGGAGTGGATGAGGCTGGACGCACTGCGCGCGATGAGGATCGACGATCGCTGGATGGGCAGCGTCCGGAAGCGGTCGATGATCCCCTTGTTGAGGTCGTTGCACAGCCCGGAGGCCACGACGAACGACGAGAACGCCATGGTCTGCGCCATGATCCCCGGCAGCAGCCACTCCCGGTAGTCCCCGCTGCCCGCCACGGCGATCGCACCGCCGAAGACGAACGCGAACAGCAGGACGAACATCACCGGCTGGATGGTGACGTCGGCGAGGTTCTCCGGCTGGCGCCGGATGTGGAAGAGGTTGCGGCGCACCAGGGCAGAGATCTGCCGGCCGAACGAGGGCCCGTCGGGACGGACCGGCACGGAGAAGCGTTCCCGCTCCGGGGACGTGGTGGCAGGGTCGGCGACAGTGCTCATACCCGGGACTCCTGATCGGTCGTGTCGGTCTGCGGGTCCTCCGCCTTGCGGCCCGTGAGAGAGAGGAAGACGTCGTCGAGACTCGGCCGTTGCAGGCCGATGTCGTCGAGTTCGATACCCGCCTCGGTGAAGTCCGCCGCGATCGCGGACAGGGCCGAGACCCCCTCCGACGGCGCGGTGAGACGGCGCGCGTCCCGGTCGACGTGCAGATCCTCGATGCGCCCCGCCAGGACGCGGGCGGCCTCGTCCACGTCGTCCGGTCGGGACACCGTGACCACCAGGCTCGCCGCGCCCGAACGGTCCTTGAGCTGCAACGGCGTCCCGTCGGCGATGACGCTGCCGTGGTCGATGACGATCACCCGGTCGGCCAGCTGGTCGGCCTCGTCGAGGTACTGCGTGGTCAGCAGCAACGTCGTGCCGTCCCGCACCAGACCCCGTAGGACGTCCCACAGTTCATTGCGCGACCGCGGGTCGAGCCCCGTGGTCGGCTCGTCCAGGAACAACACGGGCGGGGCGGCGACGAGGCTCGCCGCGAGGTCGAGCCGACGCCGCATTCCGCCGGAGTAGCTCTTCGCGACCCTGGTGGCGGCATCGGTCAGGGAGAACTTCTCGAGCAGTTCGTCCGCGCGCGCCTTGACCGCCCTCTTGGGCAGGCCGTAGAGGTCGCCGATGAGGCGGAGGTTCTCGCGCCCGGTGAGCAACTCGTCCACCGTTGCCGACTGGGCCGTCAGGCCCATCGCCTTGCGGACCTGTGCCGGCTCACGCAGCACATCGTGCCCGGCGACCCGGGCGGTTCCCGAGGTCGGCGGGCTCAGCGTGGTCATCATCCGGATGGTGGTCGTCTTGCCGGAGCCGTTGGGGCCGAGCAGCCCGAGGACGGTTCCGGTGGGGACCGCGAACGAGATGTCGTCCACGGCGGTGAAATCACCGAAGCGCTTCACGAGGTGTTCTGCTTCTATCGCCGGCGCGGAAGAGGATCGGGTGCTCACCTAGAAAGGGTGTCCCCCGCCCGCGTCCCAGTCAACACTCACCGCTCGCTTTGCGGACAGTTCCTGTCAGCAATGGGCTCCGGCGGCCGCGGAGCGGATGCCGACGGACGCCCACCGACCTACCGTGGAGAGTATGCCGCGCATCACAGTGACCTCCGTCCACGTCGATGACCAGACCCGCGCACTGGCCTTCTACACCGAGGTCCTGGGCTTCGTGATCAAGCACGATCTCCCGGCCGGGGACTTCCGCTGGCTCACGGTGGTGGACCCGGGCGACCCGGGTGGCACGCAGCTGCTGCTCGAGCCCGACCAGCACCCCGCGGCGCGCGCGTACGCCACCGCCCTGCACGCCGACGGCATCCCGGCCGCGCAGTTCGAGGTGGACGACATCCACCGGGTGCACGACGAACTGAAGGAGCGGGGCGCCCGGATCGTGCAACCCCCCACCGAGATGGGCCCGGTGTGGGCACTGGTCCTCGACGACACCTGCGGCAACCTGATCCAGCTGGTCACCGCACCCGCGATGTGAGAGTCGTTCCCGCATGCGCCCGCCGGGGGCGCCCGGCGTATCGTGGGGAGGTTGCCAGCGCGATCGTCGCCGCCTCACGACCAAAGGATGACCGGAACCCATGAGCCCCATGTCGACCATCCCACCGACCATCGCCCGTTCGTGGCTGCTGCTGCCCGCGGACAAGTCCGAGCGCTTCGACGCCGCCGTCAACTCGGAGATGGACGTGGTGGTCCTCGACGTGGAAGACGGGTGTCGGCAGTCCGAGAAGGAACGGGCCCGTCGTGAGGTCCGTCAGTGGCTCGAGGCCGGGAACCACGCGTGGATCCGCATCAACGACGTCCGGTCCCCCGAATGGGAGAAGGACCTCATGGCGCTCGGGCACTGCCCCGGGCTGGACGGCGTGATGCTGGCCAAGACCGAGAACGCCGAGCACGTCTCCCTCACTGCCGCGCGTCTGGCCGAGAACACCCCGATCGTCGCGCTGGTGGAGTCGGCCGACGGTCTCGCCCAGGCCGCCGAGATCGCCAAGTCCGAGCAGGTGGTGCGGCTGGCGTTCGGCGTCGGTGACTTCCGTCGCGACACGGGCATCGGGTCGTCGCAGATCGCACTGGCGTACACGCGCTCGCAGTTCGTGGTGGCCAGCCGGATCGCGCGCGTGGCCCCGCCCATCGACGGGCCGACCATCTCCAATGACACGCAGGTCCTCAAGGACGCCGCCGAGCACGCGGTCGAGATGGGCATGACCGGCAAGCTGTGCCTCCGCGTGGACCAGGCGCCCTACATCAACGAGGTTCTCTCCCCCTCCGCGGCCGACGTCTCGTGGGCCGAGTCCGTGATCGATGAGCTCGGTCCCGGCGGTGAGCGCGCCCGCGACGGCGCCGACCTGCCGCGCCTGGCCCGGGCCCAGAAGATCGCGCGACTCGCGCAGGCGTACGCCGGGGCTCGCTGACGCGACCTCGCGCGCGAACAGGGCCCCGGCTGCGTTGTGCAGCCGGGGCCCTGTCGTCGTTCGCGGGGTGGGCGTGTTGCCGGGTCAGTGCACCCGCTGGAGCCGGACGTTGGCGAACTCGGTCAGTCCCCAGCGGCCGAGCTCGCGGCCGTAGCCCGAACGCTTGACGCCGCCGAACGGCAGGCCGGGCATCGTCGTGCCGTGTTCGTTGACGTAGGCCATCCCCACCTCGAGCCGCTCGGCCACCTCGGAGGCGCGGTCGACGTCGGTTCCCCACACCGAGCCGGACAGACCGAACGGGGTGTCGTTGGCGATCCGCACGGCCTCGTCGACGGAGTCGTAGCCGTACACCATGGCGACGGGGCCGAAGATCTCCTCGCGGTAGGCGTCCATCTCCGGGGTGATGTCGGTGAGGACGGCGGGCTGCATGAATGCGCCGGGGCGATCGATCGCCGCGCCGCCCGTGACGAGCGTCGCCCCCTGCTCCGCGGCGCGCTGGACCTGCTCGACCACGCCGTCGCGCGCGTCCTCGGAGGACAGCGGGCCCAGCTCGGTGCCCTCGTCGGCGGCGGGCCCGACGGCCAGTTCCTCGTAGAGGTTCTTCAGCCGCCCGACGAAGTCGTCCTTCATCTGCGCGGGCACGAAGATCCGCTTGGGCGAGTTGCAGGCCTGCCCGCAGTTCGACAGCCGCGCCCGGCCCACGGTCTCGACCAGTTCGTCGAGGTCGTCGGCGTCCAGGACGACGAGCGGGTCCGAGCCGCCGAGCTCCAGGACGCTGGGCTTGAGGTTCTTCGCGGCGACGGTGGCCACCGCGGCGCCGGCGCCCTCGCTGCCGGTGAGGGAGACGCCCTTGATCCTGGGGTCGGCGATCATCTCGGCCACCGTGTCACTGGAGGCGTACACGTTGACGTAGGCGTCCTCGGGGAGGCCGGCTCCGCGCTGGACCTTCTCGATCGCCGCCGACGAGCGGGCGCAGATGCTCGCGTGCTTGAGCACGATGGTGTTGCCCAGCAGCAGGTTGGGCGCCGCGAACCGGGCCACCTGGTAGTAGGGGTAGTTCCACGGCATGATGCCGACCAGCGGGCCGACCGGCTCGTAGGTCACCCGGTTGAGGCGGGCGTCCGGCACATCGAGGGTGTCGGACTCGAGCAGCGCGGGACCGTGCTCGCCGTACCAGCGGTAGATCGACGCCGCGAGGGCCACCTCGCCGCGGGCCTGCGCGGGGAGCTTGCCCATCTCGGTGGTGATCGCCTTGCCGAGCTCCTCTTGGTGCTCCTCGAAGGCGTCGGCGATCGCCAGGAGGATCCGTGCCCGCTCGGACACCTCCGTCGCGCGCCAGGCGGTGAACCCCTCGGTGACGGTGCTCAGGATGGCGTCGACGTCCTCGGTCTGCTCGTACTCGCGGTCGGTCCGGCCGGTCGACGGATCGTGCGTGACGTACATGCGGTCCCCCTTCGTGTGGCGTTCTCCACGTGGCGTTCACCGGGATCGTTCCCGGGTCGTGCCGCGACGGTAGGACGCCCGCGGGCCGGACGCATCCGGTCGACACGCCACGACCCCGCCGTCGTCGCGGGACGTCGGCGGGGTCGGGGTGCCCGTCGAGCCGGTTCAGCCCCAGCCCTGGGCGGCGCGACGATCGGCGTCGGCCATACCCTGATTGCCCTGGCCGGCGGCGCGGGAGATCTCGGCGAGCATCGACTGGAGCGCGGCCGCGGCCTGATCCCAGTCGTTCTGGTGCGCCTGGTAGGCGACGGCGGCGTCGCCCTCCCACTCGGCGACCAGCGGTGCGAGGTAGGCCTTGAGATCGTCGAGAGTGGTGCGCAGGTTGACCGAGGCCTGCGTGACCTGGCCGACGAGTGCCTCGATCGGGCCGTGGTTGTAGGTGATCTGTCCTGAGGTCATGGGGGTACCCTTCCGGTGCTGGCGGTGCTGGCGGTGCTGGTGGTCAGAGGTTGAGAGGCCCGGCGGCGCCGGCGCGGTTGATGAGCGCGGCCGAATCCTGGTCCGCTGCGTCGAACGATGTGCTGTTGGTGCGCATCGTCTCCGAGATCCCCGCCAGCGCGGTGTTGAGCTTGGTGCTCTGCTGCTGCCATTCGGTCATGATCTGGGTGAAGCGGGCCTGCGCGGCGCCCCTCCACACCGAGCCGCCGAGTTGGGACACCGAGTCCCGCACGGTGCCGAGCAGGCGGTCGATCTCCAGGTTCACGTCGTCGACCCTCCTGGCCGCGGTGTCCATGGTCCCGATGTGGGTGTTGAACCCGGTCATCTCGTCCTCCACTGTGGTCGGTGCGGAATCCCCTTCTGGGTCCGTCACAGTGTTCGACGCGCCCGTGGGGCGGTTCGGTTCCGCAGGATCGGTAAAAACTCGTCCGTCCCGCTCGTGTCCGGGCCGCCCGCGCGGTCCGGTCACGCGACCCGGTCACGCGGTCGCGTACAGGCGCCACGCCGCCTCGACCGGTGAGATCGCGGGGACCACGAAGGACAGCAGTCGGGCCCGGTCGCAGGCGTCCACGACGCGCTCGGCGAGGCGACCGCGCACCAGCACCTCGGTCGACCCGGTGCCCGCCTCACGCCGGCGACGGCGCACCTCGGCGACGGCGTCGAGGACCCGCGGCACCTCATCGTCGACCGCGGTGTCGCGACAGGGGTCCCGCCGGTGCACCACGGCCCGGTCGACGAGTACGAGTCCGCCACGGGTCCGCTCGACGAGTCCCACGGTGGTCCGCGTGTGGCAGGACTCCACGCAGAGCGCCCACCGTGCGGAGGACGACGGCAGGGCCTCGGCGGTGACCAGCGCGGACCTGACCACGTGGGCGGTGACCCCCGCGCCGTGGGCGGCGCCGACGAGCCGCGTGGTGCGGCTGGTCCCCCAGTCGGTGGGTACGACCAGCACCACGGCGTCGCCCTCGCGGGCCCCTCCCCACCGCAGTGCCCGGGTCACGGGGGCACCGAGGAGTTCTGAGACCGGGACCGACAGGCCCGCGACCTCGACGCGGTCACGGTGGGCGTGCGCGACCGGATCGGCCAGGCAGCGGTCCGGGAAGCGGCCGGCGGCGACCTCCACGCGGGCGGAGCACTCGAGGCGATCGCCCCCCGGCGGGAGCGCCGAGCCGTCCAACCCGGCGAGCACCGATGCCGGAGCGACCACCGGGGACAGCACCGCGGAGGCGGACGCCGCCGCCACCGTCAGCCCCGAGCAGGACAGGTCGACGGCCAGGGTCGCCGCCCGCGTGTCGGTCACACCTCGCCGCCCTGTCCCGGCTCGGACAGGGCGGTCTGCACCAGCCGGACGCCGCCGTCGCGGGTGATGAGTCGGCCCCGGCCCGCCGGCAGCGGCCCCGGCCGGATACCGCCGAGCAGTGGGCCCTCCTCCCGACTGCCGGACATGAGGAACCCGGCCCCGCCGAGATCCCGGATGCGGGCGACGAACGGGTCGAACATCGCCCGCGACGCCCCGGCGCTGCGCCGTGCCAGGACCACCGTCAGACCGATGTCGCGGGCGTGGGGCAGGAACCGGGTGAGCGGTTGCAGCGGGTTGCCCCCGCCGGTGATGACCAGATCGAGGTCGTCGACGAGCAGGTGGATCCGCGGGCCGCTCCACCACGACCGCGCCCGCAGTTCCTCCGGGGTGACGTCGGCGCCCGGCATGCGCTCGTCGAGGACGCGGACGAGGTGCTCGACCATCGGGGCCAGGGCGGTCTCGGTGGGCGCGTACCCCGCGAGGTGGTCTCCCTTGATCTCGCCGAGCATGGTGCGTCGGTAGTCGACCACGATGAGTCTGGCGTGCTCGGGGCCGTTTCCGGCTACCAGTCCGCGAGCCAGCGAGCGCAGCAGCGAGGTCTTGCCGCATTCGGAGTCACCGAGTACCAGCATCAGCGGGTCGCCCTCGAGGTCGGCGTAGACCGCCGTGAGGTCGGCCTCGTCCACCCCGAGCGGGACCCGGGTGCGGCGTCCGTCCGGGCCGGGGCGCGACAGACTCGCCAGCTGCGAGTACGGGAGCACCTCCGGCAGCATCCGGACCGGCGCCGCGGCGACGTCGCCCACCCGCGCCCGCCACCTGCGCGCGAGATGGCGGGACGCCTCGGCGGTCGCGTCGGCCATGCCGTCCGCGTCGACCCGCCCGTCGAGGCGGGGCTGGTGGACGAGCATGTGGTGACGGTCCGGCGTGAGCCCGCGGCCCGGGGCGGCGGGCACGGTCATCGCGGCCCGCCGATCGATCATCGAGTCGGTGGGATCCCCCAGTCGCAGTTCGACCCGGGTGCCGAGGGCGTCACGCAACGCCGGTCGGAGGTCCGCCCACCGGGACGCGGACAGCACCACGTGGATCCCGTAGGACAGCCCGTCCGCGGCCAGCCCCAGCACGGTCTGCTCGAGATCCTCGAACTCGGTGCGCAGGGCCTGCCAGCCGTCGATCACCAGGAGCACGTCGGGGTACTCCGCCACAGGGCGGCCGTCCCGGTCGACCACCCGGCGCCGCGCCTGGTCGACGGAGGCCACGCCGTCCTCGCGGGACGCGGTCTCGCGGCGACGGCGCTCGGCGTCCACCTCGGCGATCGTGCGGCGGATCTTCTCGTCCTCACCACGACGGGCGACCCCGCCGACGTGGGGCAGGTCCGCGACCGACTGCAGCGCCCCGCCACCCAGGTCCACGACGTACACCGACAGGCGGCCGGGGTCGTTCGTGGCCGCCGCGGACAGCACGAGCGTGCACAGCGTGGTCGACTTGCCGGATCGCGTCCCGCCCACCACGGCGACGTTGCCGTCCGCCCCGGAGAGGTCCGCGTGCCAGATGGCGCGGCGCTGTTCGAACGGCAGGTCCACCTCGGCCAGCGGGAACCTCAGGCGGGCCGGCCGACCGGCCGTCGGGGTCGCTCCGGAGCCCTCGGGTCCGGCCCCGGCGCGCTCGTCCGTCGGTTCGGTACCTACCGCGGCGTCGAGCGGCGCCCCCTCCCCGAGCGGCGCCAGCCACACCTCGTGCGCGGGCCTGCCGTGCCCGGCGAGTCGCCCCACCAGGACCTCGAGGAGGCTCGCGGACCCGTCGGCGGGCCCCTCGTCCGCGGCGCCGGAGGACGGGCGGGCCTCGTCGTCGTCGACCCCGGACGCCGCCGGAGTAGGGGCCGGCACGGGCATGTACCAGGACGTGAACGGGCGGACCGCCGCGCGGGCGACCGGTGCGGCCACCGACGACCCGTCGAGTCGACGGTCCTTCCGGTACGGCCCGGAGACGTAGGCGGCGTCGAAGCGCACCGGGTCGCCGGCGTCCACTTTGAGGTACCCGGCGCCCGGGGTGGCGGGGAGGTGGTAGGCATCGGTGACCCCGAGAACCGTGCGCGACTCGGTGGCGGAGAACGTCTTGAGCGCGATCCGGTAGGACAGGTGGCTGTCCAACCCGCGCAGCCGCCCCTCCTCGAGCCGCTGCGACGCGAGAAGCAGGTGGATGTGCAGGCTGCGGCCCAGGCGACCGATGGTGAGGAACAGTTCCGCGAACTCGGGTTTGGACGACAGGAGTTCCGAGAACTCGTCGACCACGATCACCAGCGCCGGGAGCGGTTCGAGCGGGGCTCCTTTGGCACGGGCGGCCTCGTACTGGCCGACGCCTCCGTAGTTGCCCGCGGCACGCAGCACCTCCTGGCGGCGGGTGAGCTCGCCCTCGAGCGCGTCGCGCATCCGGTCGACCATGGTGATCTCGGCCTGGAGGTTGGTGATGACGGCGGCGACGTGCGCCAGCGACTCCAGCCCGAGGAACGTGGCACCGCCCTTGAAGTCCACCAGGACGAGGTTGAGCGAGTCCGGGTCGTGGGTGGCGACCAGGCCCAGCACGAGGGTGCGCAGGAACTCGGACTTCCCCGAACCCGTCGCGCCGATGCACAGACCGTGCGGTCCCATGCCTCCGTGCGCGGCCTCCTTGAGGTCCAACTCGACGGGGGCACCGTCCGGGCTGACCCCCACCGGCACGCGCAGCCGGTCGCGTTCGCCGCGCCGCCGCCACGCCACCGCGGGATCGACCTGAGTGGCCACGCCGATGCCCAGCAGGTCCGGAAGCCCGGGCGCGCGGCGGGTCGTGGTGGAGCCGTCGGCGTGGGTCACCGTGTCGGCGGGTCGGTACCGGGACAGGGCCATGGCCAACCGCTCGGCCTCCGGCGGGCTCATCGCGTCGACCCGGGCGATGTCCTCGTCCCCGGCCTCGCTGCGCACGCGGGCCACGCGGTCGTCGTCGACCCGGATGCACAGGCCGCGGCGCAGCGCGAGGTCGCGCAGTTGCCCCGCGCGGCTGCCGGAGACCTCGAGCACCGTGACCCCGTCCAGTCCGTCCTCCGCCAGGAGACGTTCCGCGCCGGTGACGCCCACACCGTCGACGACGACGACGAGGTGCGCCCGTCCCGGCACGACCGGGGCACTCGGTGAGAACGCCGAACGGTCGGAGATGCCCGTTCCCAGCATCGACTCCGCCCCGGCGAGAGAGAACTCGGTGAGCCGGACCCGACCACCGCCGTCGGTGTAGTCGGGGTGTTCGTGGTGCGGGAGCCATTTGAGCCACTCCCAGGCCTGACGGGCGTCGCCCTCGCTCGCGGCCACCGCGACCCGGACCCTGTCGGGCCCGTGGGCCACGACGAGCCCGGCGATCATCGCGCGTACCGCGGAACGCACCACCTCCACCTCACCGTCGAGCGACAGCGCGGCGAACGCGCGCAGCTCCAGCGCCACGGGCAGGTCGTCGACCACCGAGTGCACGCGGACGAAGCGGCGCATGCTCACCACCGAGACCGGCTCCAGGTCGTCGACCGGGCCGGTGTCGGGCGCGTCCACCCGGGTCGCCAGTGCCTGACGGCCCGGGCCCACCCGGATGGTGAGGTCCTCGGGATCCGACTCGTCGCGTTCCCACATCCGGGGCGTGCCCACCAACGCGGGCAGCTCCACCGGATCCGGGTGACGCCACAGGGCGGCGGCGCGCTGGGCGGATGCGGTCGCGCGCACGGTGTCGCGGGTCTGGCCGAGATAGCGCAGGTAGTCCTTCCGCAGTTCGTCGGTCTCGGCGGTCTTGTTACCGCCGCTCAGAGTCCCCGCGAGCATGCCGACGGCGGAGACCGCCATCATCACCGGGAAGAGCATGAACATGGGATTGCGCATCATGCCGGTCCGCATCACCACCACGACCATCCCGCCCACGGCCACCACCAGCACGATCGGCAGGATGATCTGGACGAGGGGCCGGGGCGTGGGCCGGGGCAGGGCGGGCGGTGCCTGCAGCGCCAGCTCCCCACCGGGCATCGGCGGCGCGTCGAGCTTCTCCGCGCGGGTGAACACCACATCACCCATGAACGTCACCCGTGCACGTCACCAGTGATCGATCCCTTCGCTCCCGCCGGGTGTGACCCCGCCGCCGGGAGATGGCGTCCCCACGAGCGCCCGTCCGACCCGACAATATCGGCGTATCGGAAGGCGATGTTAGGGCAGTACACGTCCTGGCGGGGACACCATCCGGGCGGGATCGGGAGGATCTGGAGTGTCGCAACGTAGTGGGATCCGGGAGGTCGCGGCGGGCGTCGATCCCCTGGACCAGCGTCGGGTGTCGATCGTGTGCCGTTCCACCCGGGTGGACCTGAGTCTGCCCGCCCACCTCGCATTGGTCGCGGTGATCCCGGAGGTCGTGGACCTGATCCGGGAGCACATCCGCGCGGTCGCCGGTCCGGCCTCCGGCGTCGATGTCGACGCCCGGATGGGCGGTGACACCGGCGGGTCCTGGCAGCTCTCCCGACTCGCCGGCGGGCCCCTGGCGGTCTCGGAGACGCTCGCGCAGCAGCGGGTGCACGACGGGGAGATCCTCGTCCTCGACCACCGCCCCGTCCCCACGCCGGCGCCGCTCTTCGACGACGTCCTGCAGGGTCTCACCGAACCGGACGTGGCTCGCTCCCCCACCTGGGACCGGCGCGACGCGGTCACCACCGCGACCGCGACGGCGGCGGTGGCGGCGGCGGCGGCCACGGTGGCGTTGGTGCGCCAGTGGACGACCGGAGGCGGGCCCGCGGTCCCCCTGGTCGCGCTCCTGGCCGCCCTGCTCGGCCTGGCGGCCGTGGTGGCTCTGCGCCGCACCCCGGCGCCCGGCGCGGCCCACGCGGTCGCGGGGGCGTGCGCGGTCGGGTTCACCGTGCTGGCCGGCGCCACCGTCGGGGGCCCGCCCGGCGGGGCCGGCCACCTCGTGGGCGGGCTGACCGCCGGAGCGGTCCTCGCGGGCGTCCTCCGGTGGACCGTGTTCCGCCCGGGTCCGCACACGTACGCCACGGGCGCCGGTTACCTGGCCGCGGCCGTCTCACTGGCGGCCGGGGCGGTCGGCTCGACGGTGGTCGCCACGACCCGCGTCCCGGCCGCGGCGGCGGGAGCCGGGGCCGTCCTCGTCGCGCTCGTGTTGCTCACCGCCGCGCCGCGGATCGCGGTCTGGGCCGCCCGGATCCCCATCCCGCCCGTGCCCGCCCCCGGCGAGGACGTCGAGGCCGGGGACCTCGAGGAGATCGACCACGACGTGCGGGGCCGGGCCGGCGGGCCCCTGCCGACCCCGGACGTGCTGCGGCACCGGTTCCACACCTCGCGCTCATGGCTCACCGGCCTGCTGGCGGCGGCGGGGGCGGTCTGCACCATCGGGTCGCTCACGTCCCTGACCGGGAACGCCGGTGCGACCCGCTGGGCGGCACCGCTCGCATTGGTCCTCATCGTCGTCCTGGTGCTGCGCGGCCTCGGCTACGCGGACCGCGTACACACCGCCGTGCTGCTCGCGTCCGCGCTCGTCCTCACCGCCGGGGTACTGGTGGGCGCGGGGATCACCGTCGCGTCCCCGGTGGGCGTGGTGGTGCCGGCGGCCGTCGCGGTGGCGGCGGCGGTCGTGGTGGCCGCCTCGGTGGTACCCCACGTCGACCTCTCGCCCGCCGCCCTGCGGGCCGTGGGCGTGATCGAGGCGATCGGGATCTGCGTGGTCGTCCCCCTCGCCGTGGGCGCGATGGAGGTCTACTCGCTCGTCCGGCAGCGATGAGGATCCGACGCACCTCCGACACGAGCGGGGGCGGGCCCGGGTCCCGCGCCGCGCACAGTGCAGCCGCGCCCGGGGCCGCCGCCGTACTGCTGGTCGCCGTCCTCGCCGGGCAGCTCTCCGGGGCGCCCGTCGCGGCCGCACTGGAGCCCCCGGCGATCGATGGACCGGTCCCGGCGGCCACCGGGCTCGACGCCGGCCCCCTGCGCCTGGACGGCCCCTGCCGGACCACCGCGGCCTTCCTCGATCCCGGGGTGTCGCCCCCGTCCGCCACGGCGGCCGAGCTGGGCGGGGCCTGGATCCACGGCCGCGGCGAGGGGCAGGTCGTGGCCGTGATCGACACCGGCGTCAACCCCGGTCCACGCCTGCCCCGGGTACGGGGCGCCGGCGACGTGGTCCCCGGTCGCGACGGCACCGAGGACTGCGACGCACACGGCACCCTGGTGGCGGGAGTGCTCGCCGCCACCGAGGACGAGACCGGACACTCGGGGGTCGCGCCCGGGGTCGAGATCGTCTCCATCCGCCAGTCCAGCAGCGTTCTGCGCCCCGAGGCCCGTGACCGGAGCCGCGGACCGGACGGCCCGACCGTCGGTGCCGGGGTCGGCACGCTGTCCTCCCTGGCCCGCGCGATCCGGGCCGCCGTCGATGCGGGCGCGGACGTCATCAACATCTCCGAGGTGGCGTGCGTGCCGGCCGGCACGGTGCTCGCCGACGCGACCCTCGGCGGCGCGATCCGCTATGCCGCCGTGGACCACGACGTGGTGCTGGTCGCCGCCGCCGGCAACGTCGGCGACGCGTGCGGGGACCAGAACCCCGGTGCCGCCGACCCCTCGGTTCCGGGCGACGACGGCTGGGGCGACGTGGTCACCGTCGCCTCCCCCGCCTGGTACGACGAGCACGTCCTCACCGTCGCCGGCGTCGACGCCGACGGCGCCCCCGCCGACTTCTCCCTGCGCGGCCCGTGGGTGGACGTCGCCGCGCCGGCAGTGGGCCTGCGGTCCGTCGGTGCGGACGGGGCCGGGGTGTCCGACGTCGTGGTGGCCGGGGACGGGTCGCGCACGCCCGTCACCGGGACCAGCTTCGCCGCGCCGTTCGTCGCCGGCACCGCCGCGTTGGTCCGGCAGGCCCACCCCGGGCTCACGGCACGCCAGGTGATCGCGCGGATCGAGAACACCGCGATCCCCGCCGCCGGCGGGCACGACTTCGCGGTGGGGCACGGAGTGGTCGACCCCGTGGCGGCGGTGACGGGGGTTCGCAGGATCGGACGCCCCGCGCCCGCGACCACCGCGATCGCCGCACCCCCGGCCGAGCCGGGCCCTCCGGGTGCCGGCGTCGGCGCGGCCGTGGCGGCGGGTTCTCTCGCTCTGGGAACGATCGCCCTCGTCGTCGTCCTACTCCGGCCCCGCGACGACCGGGACACCCGGGCCTGACCCCGCGGGTCACCCGGCCGCGGTGGCCTGTCCCACGACCTCCGCGTCGACACCGTCGCGAGCGACCAGCGCCGCCCCGCGATCCAGGCGCGGCCCGGCCGGGAGCCGGTCGAGGACACCCCCGTCCACCGGCACCGGCGTCCCGCCCAGTCCCAGCATGGCGGCGGTCGGGGCGTCGGGGACGTCGAACCTCACGCCGGTGTCGGAGACGATGGTCGTCACGGCACTGCGTGTGGTCGTGCCGCGGCCCGTCGCCGCCACCAGTAGCCCGCCACCCGGGATTCCCACCGCGTCCACCGCGGGCCCGCCCCCGTCGGCCCCGGCCACCTCCCGCACGTCGCCCAGGCCCGGGGCGGTCGCCCCCGCCACGAGCGTGACGCGACGCGTGGCGGAGTCCCTGCTGCCCCCGTCGCGGACGCACAGCACCGGTGAGCCGGCGGTGTCCAACACCGTCGGGCGCCGGCCCGGGAACGCCTCGGTGTCCAGCGCGACCGACCTCGGCACACCCATTCGGTCCGGCGGCACCCTGACGACCGACCCGACCGTCGACGTCGACCGGATGACGTCCGCCAGCACGGGCCCCACCTCCTGTACCCCGTCCGCCAGAGCCACGTGGGTGCGCGTGCCGGTGGCCGTGTCGACGGTGAACACCTGCCCGATCCGGAGCCCGTCCAGGCCGTAGTCCACCGGCTCACCGGCCATGTCGATCACCGGGCGACGCACCGGGACGACCTCGGGCAGCGGATCCACCAGCGCCGCCGTGACCGGGCGCGGGTCGACCCCGGCCAGGCCGAGGATCGACAGCAGGTCCCCGTCCTCCAGATCGATCCGCGCGCGGGTGCCGTCGCGCAACAGCCAGCCGGTCCCGTCCTGATCGGCCAACACGACCTCGTCGGCGCCCGTGTCCCGGCCCGGCCCGGCATCCTCGCGGGCGACGATGCTCGTGGCAGAGACGCGCGGGCGCCCACGCTCGGCGTCGGCCACCTCGTCACACACCGTCCACGACACGGCGGCCGCCGCACCGGCGTCGCGGTGGGCGGGCAACGCGGACGGTGCCCCGGGGATGCCGAGCAGTCCGCCCCGCTGCGTTCCCGCGACGTCGGCGTCGCGCACGGTGCGGGGCTCGGCGGGCTCACCCAGCACGAGCCGCGCCGACGCGAGGTTGTGGACGGGGTGGACGGTCTCGCCGGCGCGGACGTACATCTGCCCGGAGTCCCGCCCCACCATGATCGTCGTGGCGTCGACGTCCGGGGCGGGGTCGAGCAGCGCCAGAACGGCGGCCCCGGCGACCCCGATCACGGCGCCGACCACACCCACCGTCAGCCCGGTGGTCTGGCGTTTGAGGGGGTCGTGCAGCATCCGGACATCGCGGGCGACCACGGCGTGTCGGGCCCGGCGGGTGAGGAAACGATGCCCGTCCACCTGCGCCCTTGTCGTCGGCTTGAGCGGCACGGCCCCGGCTCCCTCCCCTGATGTGACACCACCGCGACCGGGGGCACCGGGGGTAGGGTACGCCACGATCCGGCCCCCGTGGCCGGTCTTCCGAGGCCGCCGACCGGGCGCGGCCGGGGTGTCGCGGGCGTCGCGGAGGGGCGGGGATATGACGGCGGTTCCGACCTTCGCGGGACTGTCGGCCGTCCTCCTCACGACACTCGTGCTCACCGTGGTGTGTCCGCCGTCCTGGCAACCATGGGTGCAGTTCCTCGTGGCCGCGCTGGTGGCCGCCGTGATCACCGCGCGGCGCGCTGGGCGGCCACTGGTGGCGCGCGAGCGGGCCCCGCGGCGGCGGTCCGTGGACGTGGTGGACCTCGTCGCCCCCGACCGATCGACCGTTGGGTGCGTCGAGGGTGACCGGGTCGTCACCACGGCCGTCGAGATCTCGGCTGGCGCGCTCGTGGCCACCGAGGTGGGGCACGACGACCCGGCCGACCACCGCGGCGTCCGCCTGCCCCTGGCCGTCGTGGCGCGACAACTCGACCAGGGTGGGGTGGTCCTGGAGGGGATCGACGTGGTGGTCGACGGTCGCCGTGCGGCGGACGGCGACGACGGCGAGGTCTACGACTCCCTGGTCGGGCCGCTGGCTCTGATCTCGCACCGGCGCGTGCACCTCCTGGTGCGGTTCGATCTGGCCCGGCTGGCGACGGGGACGGGTTCTGCCTCGTGGACCGCGGGAGCGGGCGCCTCGCTGGAGCAGGTGGTCGCGGTGGCCACGGAGCGGCTGCGGCGCGCACTGGTCCACCACGGGGTGCCGTGCCGCGTCCTCGACGCCGCCGAGCTCGCCGAGGTCTATCTCGACGCCGAAGCCGACCCGGGGCCCGGGACGGGGCTGGTGGTCCGGCCGTCGGCGGATCCACGGGCCGTGATCGACGGGCTCACCGCCGTCCGGGCGGCCCGCCTCACCGAGGTCGTCCGGTTGCGACGGGTGGAGGGGCGCGACGACGTGGTGGACATGATCACCACGGTGGGCCTGGCCGGGGTGTCGGAGCGGGGGGTGGCGGGTGGGATCCCGCCGACCACCACCGCCGCCTGCCACCCGCTCCCGTCGGGGCGGGTGTCGCCCGTACCCGGCGAGACCCTGCCCGATGCGATCGCCGGATCCCTCGCCCGGCGGGCGGTCGACGATCTCTCCGACCTCGCTCCGCCCGCCCACGGCTGCGGCCAGATCCTCGGCGCGACCCGCACCGGCGCCGCAGCCGCCATCCAGCTCGCCGGCCCCCACCTGCGGTCGGTGCTGCTCGCCGCCCGGCCCGCCGTCTGCCGGCAGGTCGCGTTCCGCGCGGTCGCGGCCGGGTACCGGGTGGCCGTGGTGACCGATGTCCCCGACCGGTGGAGCCCGCTGACCGCGATCGGTGACGAGACCCGCTACCGGATCGTCGACCCCGATTCCTCCGACGTGGGTGCCCCTGTCGACGCCGTGATGTGGGACGTCGACGGCCCGCTGACGGAGGGCAGGATCGACGCGCTCGCCGGGCCGGGCGGCCCGGATGTCACCCCGCCCACCGTCATCCGGGTGGACGCCGACTGGGAGCTGCGCGGCACCAGCCGCCTGTCCTCGATCGCCGCGCCACCCGACCTCGTCCTGGACGGCCGGATCGACGGGTGGATCTCAGTGGAACCACGGGCCGGCGAACCCCGTCGCGTCTCGGTCGTGGCGGGGCCGGGCGAGGACCCGTTCGTCGGGCCGCTCGCGTCACCGGACGGTCTCGCGACGGACGGTCTCACACCCTCAGGTGCTGCACCTTCCGCCACCCCGGATCATCGGTGACGGTGACCGTCACCTCGCCCTGATCCCACCCGGACGCGGCCACCCGCAGCTGCTCGTGCGCGGGGGTCGTGGAGTCCACGTAGAAGTGCAGGAGGCGACGGCCGTCGCAGCTCTCCGCTCCGACGCATTCCCCGTTACCCTCGAGGCGCTCGACCAGGTGGTCCTCCAGGTCCCGTAGGCCCGGCAGGGACAGGGACCCGGGCAACCCGCCGTCCTCTACATCCGTATACGGGACGTGGACCGCGACGTGGCGGTCGAACTCCGGCGCCGACAGCGCGACCAGCGGGACCCGGACCACGGCCACGAGCGGTCCGCGGCCCGTCTCCCCGTGGAGGATCTGCCACGCCGGGTCGCCCAGCTCATCGGTGTTGTCCGCCGCGAGCTCGCAGAGGATCTCCGGCAGTTCCCAGAGCGGGACCGCCTCGATGCCGGGCGCGGTGGCGTTGGCCCGGATCAGTCCGACCCAGGTCTCCACCTGCTCCTCCCCGCACAGCGCGTCCAGCAGCAGGTATGCGGCGATCCCCAGGTCCGCGCCGGACAGCCCGGTGAACGCCGGGTGGTGCACGGTGACGTCGGCGCGGGACAGGCCCAGGTCCACCACCACCTCCGCCTGGTCGAAATCCAGCCGGTGGTCCCGGAAGTACATCGCGCAGCCCCGCACGGGCTCGCGCAGGTCGGCGAAGGACCACGACTCATCGGCGTCCGGCGCCGCCGCCAGCCACCGGCGTGCGGCACCACGCAGCTCGGGGACCCCGGCCGCGGTGACGGTGAGGCGGTGCGGTCCGCCCTCACGAGCCGGGACGAACTCCCACGACAGTCGCGGGTCGATGGCCTCGATGAGCGAGGTGATCTCCGGAACCACCCGGCGGGCGTCACCCGAGTCGAGCGCTGCCGTCGCGCGGCGCCTGCCGCCCTCCGCCCACCATCGCCAGAAGGTGGTCACGGCCCTGTCCGACCGCAGTCGGGCCGTCTCCACGCGGACGCCGGAGAAGTCCAGCGATCGCGAGAGCTGCCGGGGTCGCACCGCACGGATCGCCATCTGTTCTCCTCCCGTCACCGCGGTCCTCGTGAACATGTCTCCACCCCAGTATCCGGATAACCCGACGATCGTGCCCGCGCCGACACACCCGCCAGGTCCCGAGCGGGCACTCCCGGGGCCTGAAGCGGGTGCGCCTGCGCGCCCACGCTGGCAGTGTCGTGGGTATGACCTCCCCACATGATCTGGCCCGGCTCTCCTCCGGTACTGCCGAGGACACGGAGCCGACGCGGCGGCCCGGCCCGCAGCCCCGCCCCGGCCACGACGGCCGGAGCGGCCCGCGGGTGCTCGTGATCGGCGCGACCGGCTACATCGGGTCGCGGCTCGTCCCCCGACTACTGGCCGACGGCGCCGAGGTGTCCGTGCTGGCCCGGACGCCAAAGCGCCTCGACGACGTGCCGTGGCGCGACGAGGTGACCATCCACTCCGGCGGCCTCGGGGACGCCGACGCGCTGCGCTCCGCCCTGCGCGACGTCGACGTCGCCTGTCACCTCGTGCACTCGATGGGTGACTCCAAGGACTTCGAGCGGGAGGAGCGCGAGACCACCGAGGCGTTCGTCCGGGCCGCCGAGGAGGCGGGCATCGAGCGCATCGTCCACCTGTCCGGCCTCCACCCCGAGGACGAGACGGACCTCTCCCCGCACCTGCGCTCCCGAGCCGACGTCGCCCGGATCATGCTGGAGTCCACCGTTCCCGCGCTCGTGATCCAGGCCGGGGTGGTGATCGGATCGGGCTCCGCCTCGTTCGAGATGATCCGCCACCTCACCACCCGCCTGCCGGGGATGGTCACGCCCAAGTGGGTCAGCAACCGGATCCAACCCATCGCCGTGCGCGACGTGGTGCACTACCTCGCCGCGGCCACCACGTGCCCCCTCGAGGGCGACCTCGCCCACGGACGGGCCATCGACGTGGGCGGCCCGGACGTGCTGACGTACGGCCAGATGATGCAGATCTACGCCGAGGAGGCCGGCCTGCGTCGCCGCCTCATGGTCCCTGTCCCCGTCCTCACGCCCAAGCTGTCCTCCCTGTGGATGGGACTGGTCACCCCGCTCGAACCCGGCCTGGCCAAGCCCCTGGTGGAATCACTGCGCTGCGAGGCCGTGGTACTGGTCGACGACGCCGACGAGGTGCTCGGCCCCCCGCCCGGCGGACGGACCAGCTACCGGGATGCGCTGCGCGAGGCCCTGCGGGTCCCCCACGGCCCGGCTCGACCGCCACTGTGGGACGGGGCCGACCCGCTGGACGATCCCGCGCGCCTGCTGCCCTCGGACGCCGACTGGGCCGGGGTCCGCCCGCCCACCATCGGGCGTGTGCGCGGCGGGCGATGAGCGACCAGCGAGAGGCGCCCGCCTCGCCCACCCACCGGTACCTGCGGGCGCTGCGATCGGGCGAGATGGACACCGCGCCCTCGCGGCCGGGCCGGCGGCGTGTCCTCGTCGTCGTCATCACCCTCGTCGTCGGCGCGGCGGTGAACGCGTGGGCGCTACGGATACCCGCCGGCGACGCCATGTTCTACCCCGCCACCGCACTGCTGGCCGCGGTGTGGCTGGGCGGGGCGTTCGCCTCCGGGCCGATCCGGGTGGGCTGCGAACCGTACCGGCCCCGCCGGCCCGTCCTGTCGTCGGTGCTCACCGCCGCCGCGCTCGCCGTGGTGTTCTGCCTCGGCGGGCTCGTGGTGGCGAGGATCGAGCCGCTGCGCGACCCCGTCGACGCCCTGCTCGACCACGCCACCGTGGGCAACCTCGTCCTGGTGGCGCTCCTCACCGCGGTCAACGGCGTCGCCGAGGAGTGCTTCCACCGCGGTGCCGTGTACTCGGCCGTCGCCAACCTGCGGCCGATCCTCACGACGACGGTGATCTACGCGACCGTCACCGCCACCGCGGGGATCCCACTTCTCGTCCTCGCGGCCGTCATCCTGGGACTGGTCACCGCCGTCCAGCGGCGGGCCACCGGCGGAGTGCTGGGCCCGGCGATCACCCACGTGGCGTGGTCGATGGTCATGCTGTTCGCCCTGGGCCCGATCCTCGACGCGGCGCCGGTCTAGTCCCCACAGCAGCCCGCGCCGGACCCCGTCTCGGACGCCGCGCCCGGCCCGCCTCCGTCATCGGTGCCCACCGCCCCGCCCGGCCCCGGCCGCACCTCGCGGGTGACGAGGTTGCGCGCCGCCAGGTCGGCATCGGCCGGGTAGTCCACCCCCACCAGGGCGAGTCCGCACGCCGGCGCGACCGGAACCGCCGACGACCGCTCGGTCTCGGTGAGCAGCCCGCTGATCCAGTCGGGGCTGCGCCGGCCCTCCCCCACGGCCATCACGGCGCCCACCAGGCTGCGCACCATCGACCAGCAGAACGCGTCCGCACTCACCGACGCCGTCCACACCTCGGCGGCCCCCGGCGCGTCCTCGCCGCGCGGGTCCGGCTCGGCACGCCAGTCGAAGCGCTGCAGCTCACGGATCGTGGTGGCGCCCTCCCGGCGACGGCAGAACGCGGCGAAGTCGTGGAGCCCCAGCAGCCGATCGGACGCGTCGCGCACCGCGTCGAGGTCGGCGCCCCGCTGCCAGGCGGCGGTGTCGCGGGCGCGGGTCGGCTCGGGTCCCCACGGCGCCGTGGTGAGGCGGTACTCGTAGTGCCGGCGCAGCGCCGAGAACCGGGCGTCGAACGCCTCCGGGACCCACCGGGCGTCCATCACCGCGATGTCCGCCGGTAACAGCCGCGCGAGCCGACGCACGAGCGCCTCAGGGCGTCCCTCCAGCGAGCGCTGGTCCAACCACTGCGGGTCCACGTCGAGATGGCACACCTGCGCGCGCGCATGCACCCCGGCGTCGGTGCGACCGGCGACCGTGAGGACGACGGGATTGCGCAGGATCTTCGCGAGTTCGGCCTCGAGCACCCCGCACACGGTCCTCAGTCCGGGCTGGCGCGCCCAGCCGGAGAAGTCGGTGCCGTCGTAGGCGACGTCGAGGCGGATCCGGCGGGTGCTCACGGCCTACAGACGCTAGACCACCGCCGCGCGTGCCCGCCACACCGCCCGCCGCGGGCCGTTCCGGCACGATGGGGACCATGTCCACGTCCCCGTCCCCTTACCGCGCCGCGCTCCTCGCCGTCGGTGCGGCCGTCGCCCTCGCCCTGTCCTCCTGTGCCCCCGGCGACGACGACGAGGCCCCGCCCGCCGCGGCCGGTGCCGCCGCCACCGGCACCACCACCGGAACCACCTCCACCGACACCGCCAGCGAGGCCGGGCCGGCGATCCGGCGATACGTGGCGCTGGGCGACTCGTTCGCCGCCCTGGGCCCGACCGGAGCCCCCACGAGCGGGCCGGCGGGGTGCCTGCGATCGTCGCTCAACTACCCGTCGGTGCTCGCCGGGCAGCTGGACGTCGCCGAGTTCGTGGACGTCACGTGTGGCGGCGCGAGGACCGTGGACATGACGGCGCCCCAGATCGCGCAGACACCGCCGCAGTTCGGCGCCCTCACGGCGGACACCGACCTGGTGACGCTCTCCATCGGCGGCAACGACATCGGGTTCGGCGCGATCGCCGGGTGCGTGGTGCAGACGCCCAGGGCTACAGACGGGGCCCCCTGCCGCGAACGGTTGTCCGCGGGGGTCTCGTCGTCACTCGAGGGGCTCGGGGCCCGTCTCGACGCGGTCCACGCCGGGATCCGGGAGCGGTCCCCCGCGGCCCGCGTCGTGGTGACCGCGTACATGCCACTCGTGCCGCCGGACGGAGGCTGCGACTTCCTGGACCGCGTCAGCCCAGGCGACGTCGCCTGGACGCGGGACGTCACCGACCGGGTCAACAGCGCGGTGACCGACGCGGCCGTCCGGGCCGGCGCCGAGATCGTCGTCCCCGACGACGCCGGGGAACGCCACGCCTGCGCCCCGGCGGACGAGCGGTACACCGACTTCACCGGTGCGGAGACCGGCTCGCATCCGATGCACCCGACCGCGGCCGGCCAGCGCGCGATGGCCGCGGCGGTGGCCGACAGACTCTGACCCCACCGCGCCTGCACTCCCGCTCCCACGCGTCGCTCCCACACGGCCACCCCGGATCGACGACGAGGGCCCCGCCACCGCGTGATGCGGTGGCGGGGCCCTGACGGCGTGATCCGATGCTGGCGATCAGGCCTTGTCGGCGTCCTCGCCCTCGGCGTGCGTGGTGTCCTCGGACACGGCCTCGGCGGTCTCTTCCGCGGCGTCGACCTGTGCGTCGTCGGCGGCCTCGACCTGATCGGCGATCGGGCTGTTGGCCTCGGCCTCGGCCGTGACGTCGTCGGTGGACTCCGCGGGGGCCGCGGCCGGCGCGGTGGCCGCCTTGGACGCCGCGGCGCGGGTGGCGCGCGAGGCCTCGGCGGAGGCGAGCTCCTCGGTGACGAGCGCGATCATCGCCATGGGCGCGTTGTCGCCCTTGCGGTTCTCGAGCTTGACGATCCGGGTGTAGCCACCGTCGCGGTTCGCGACCCGGGGGCCGATCTCGGCGAACAGCTTGTGCAGGACGTCCTTGTCGCGGATGACCTTGGCGGCCTCACGACGGTCGGCCAGCGTGCCACGACGCGCCTTGGTGATGAGCTTCTCCGCGTAGGGGCGCAGCAGCTTCGCCTTGGTCTCCGTGGTGCGGATCGCGTCGTGCTCGAACAGCTGGGTGGCCAGGTTCGAGAGGATGAGCCGCTGGTGGGCGGCGGATCCGCCGAGGCGGGCGCCCTTCTTGGGCTTGGGCATCAGATTCTCCTAGGAATGGTGTTCCGGGCGCTCGTCAGAGCTGCTCGGTCTCGGCGTAATCCTCGCCGCCCTCGTCGGTCCACGTGCCGGTCTCGGCGTCGTAGCCGGCGACCGAGGCGGGATCGAATCCGGGGGGCGCGTCCTTGAGGGACAGGCCGAGCTCCACGAGCTTGACCTTGACCTCGTCGATCGACTTCTGTCCGAAGTTCCGGATGTCGAGCAGGTCCGACTCACTGCGGGCCACGAGCTCGCCCACGGTGTGGACGCCCTCGCGCTTGAGGCAGTTGTAGGACCGGACCGACAGGTCCAGGTCGTCGATCGGCATACCGTAGGCGGCGATGTGGTCGGCCTCGGCCGGGCTCGGCCCGATCTCGATGCCCTCCGCCTCGTCGTTGAGCTCACGGGCGAGGCCGAAGAGCTCGACGAGGGTCTTGCCGGCGGACGCCAGGGCGTCCCGGGCGGTCATCGAGTTCTTGGTCTCGACGTCCAGGACCAGACGGTCGAAGTCGGTGCGCTGGTGCACACGGGTGGCCTCGACCTTGTAGGTCACCTTGAGCACGGGCGAGTAGATCGAGTCGACCGGGATCCGGCCGATCTCGTGGCCCGCGTCCTTGTTGAGCCCGGCGGGAACGTAGCCGCGGCCACGCTCGACGACCAGCTCGATCTCCAGCCGACCCTTCTCGTTGAGGGTGGCGATGTGCAGGTCCGGGTTGTGCACCTCGACGCCGGAGGGCGGGACGATGTCACCGGCGGTGACGGCTCCCGGACCCTGCTTCTTGAGGTACATGGTGACCGGCTCGTCCTCGACGGACGAGACGACCAGGCCCTTGAGGTTGAGGATGATGTCGGTGACATCCTCCTTCACGCCAGGCACGGTGGTGAACTCGTGCAGGACGCCCTCGATGCGGATGCTGGTCACGGCCGCGCCCGGGATGGACGACAGCAGCGTGCGCCGCAGCGAGTTGCCGATGGTGTAGCCGAAACCGGGCTCGAGGGGCTCGAGCACGAACCGCGAGCGGTTCTCGGAGACGACCTCCTCGGTGAGGGTGGGCCGCTGGGAGATGAGCATGTGCTACCTCTTTCGATTCTCGACGCCCGCTATTTGACGCCGTGGGAACCCACCGTCGCCGGGCGGGCCGCGGTGTGCGGCCCGCCCGGCGACGAGGGGGGACAGATCACTTCGAGTAGAGCTCGACGATCAACTGCTCCTGCAGCGGCACATCGATCTGCGCGCGCTCGGGGAGCTGGTGGACGAGGACCCGCAGGGTCGTCGGGACGACCTGCAGCCACGCCGGGACGGGACGCTCGCCGAGGGTCTCCTGGGCGATCTCGAACCAGTCCATCTTGGTGGACTTGGGACGGACGTCGACGATGTCGTACTGCGAGACCCGGTAGCTCGGGATGGTGACCTTCTGGTCGTTGACCAGGAAGTGACCGTGGGCCACGAGCTGACGGGCCTGGCGACGCGTCCGCGCGAGACCCGCGCGGTACACGACGTTGTCCAGTCGCGACTCGAGGATCTGCAGGAGGTTCTCACCGGTCTTGCCGGCGCGGCGGTTCGCCTCCTCGTAGTAACGACGGAACTGCTTCTCCATCACGCCGTAGGTGAAGCGGGCCTTCTGCTTCTCCTGCAGCTGGGTGCGGTACTCGGACTCCTTGATCCGCGCGCGGCCGTGGTGACCGGGCGGGAAGGGCCGACGCTCGAATGCGGTGTCTCCACCCACGAGGTCCACGCCCAGACGGCGGGACTTGCGGGTGACGGGGCCGGTGTAACGTGCCATGATTTAGTGCGTTCCTTCCGGCTCAGACTCGACGCCGCTTGGGCGGACGACAGCCGTTGTGGGGCTGGGGGGTGACATCGGAGATCGTGCCCACCTCGAGGCCGGCGGCCTGGAGCGAGCGGATCGCGGTCTCACGTCCCGAGCCGGGGCCCTTGACGAACACGTCGACCTTCTTGACGCCGTGCTCCTGCGCCTTGCGGGCCGCGTTCTCGGCGGCGAGCTGGGCGGCGAAGGGCGTCGACTTGCGCGAGCCCTTGAAGCCGACGTGGCCGGAGGACGCCCATGCGAGGACGCCACCGGACGGGTCGGTGATCGAGACGATCGTGTTGTTGAACGTGCTCTTGATGTGGGCCTGGCCCAGGGGCACGTTCTTCTTTTCCTTGCGACGGCCCGTCTTCTTGGGGCCCGCAGCGCGTGACTTGGGGGGCATTACTTCTTCTTTCCGGCGACGGTCTTCTTCGGACCCTTACGGGTACGGGCGTTGGTCTTGGTGCGCTGTCCACGGACCGGCAGGCCACGGCGGTGGCGCAGGCCCTGGTAGCTACCGATCTCGATCTTCCGGCGGATGTCGCCCTGGACCTCGCGGCGGAGGTCACCCTCTACCTTGTAGTTGCCCTCGATGTCGTCACGAAGGACGGTCAACTGCTCGTCGGTGAGGTCCTTGGTGCGCAGATCCGGGCTGATGCCCGTACGCCCCAGGATCTCCAGCGACCGGGTGCGACCGATGCCGAAAATGTAGGTGAGCGCGATCTCCATGCGCTTGTCGCGCGGGAGATCAACGCCGGCTAGACGTGCCATGTGGCGTTTCTCTTTCGTCGTGCGGTAGGTCTGCTCCCCGACCGTCCCCGTTGTCGGATGGTCATCTCACGATGAGCAACCGTCCGGGGCCCCGGCCTCCGCTTCCGAGGGTGTGATCCCGCCGGCCCCTGTGGGGGCTCGGCGGCTGGTGCGGGGAGTTGAGCGTCTTACTTGTACCGGTAGACGATCCGGCCGCGGGTCAGGTCGTAGGGCGAGAGCTCCACGACCACGCGGTCCTCGGGGAGGATGCGGATGTAGTGCTGCCGCATCTTCCCACTGATGTGTGCGAGGACCTTGTGCCCGTTCTCGAGTTCGATGCGGAACATTGCGTTCGGCAACGGCTCAACGACACGGCCCTCGACCTCGATGGCTCCGTCTTTCTTTGCCATGCTGGTTACGGTCCTCCACGATTCCCCGGGTGACGTCTACCGGATTGTCGGTGCACTGGTGGGCACACCGACGTATAAGCCTACGTCAGGTGATGGATCTGCGCCAATCGGGCATCGACAGGGCCCTCGCCGCGCGCTCGGCGTCCCCTCGGCGGTCCCGGTGACCGACGGTCAGACGTAGCAGGCCCGCCCCGCGGGCACCCCGTCGAAGCGCTGCTGGAGCCAGTTCATCGCCGCGGGCAGCTTCTCCACCGCGCCCATGAGGTGCTCCGGCGCGAGTCCCGGCTCCCACGTCAGCGGCGCGCCCTCTCGGCAGTACCGCTTGGCGGTCTCCTCCGCGTCCCAGAACGGCACGAGCGGGTCGGTCCCGGAATGCCACATGAACACCGGGACCCGGGGCACGTCCGGGCTCTGACGGATGCTGTTCTCCGCGAACGCCCGCATCAGCCCCTCCTCTGCCAGGAGGTCGCCTCCCCGGAGGACCATCGGGACGGACCGGAACGCCCCGACCGTCAACAGGGTCGCGGTGCAGCGCCCCTTCAGCTGGCTGTAGAGCGCCCACCCGTCCGGCGTGAGCTTCTCCTCGAGCCGGATCGCCTCCGGGTACTCCCGCGCCATGCCGACAGCCGCGGCGAACGCCAGGCCGAACGCCGGGTGCGGCCAGTTGCCGACCATCCGCGCCATCGTGGTCATGTCGGTCGGGACACCGCCCTGCGCCACCCCGACCAGATTCACGTCCGGGGCGTAGTCGTCGTGCAGGAGCGACACCCACGCGCTCGCGATGCCGCCCCCGGAGTAGCCGAGGGCACCGAACCGGCTGTGCCTGGAATCGAAGCGGGGGTCGTCCCGCACCGCACGCATCCCGTCCAACACGATCCGGCCCGACAACTGGCCGCCGGGATAGGCGACCTTCGGACCGAGGTGGTCCGGGATGATGACCGTCCATCCCTGGTCCAGACGCGTCCGCAGGAACACCATCGCGTTGTCCTGCACGGTCTCCAGCGTCGGGTGGACGAGGGTCTCGGTGGGCGCGCATCGCTGTCCGAGCGCATTGAGGTAGTGCTGGTAGCTCAACACCGGACCGTCGGGGCGGGCGTGGTGCGGCCGGACGACCGTCGCGGTGGCCAGTAGCGGCCGATCGCGGGAGTCGGTCGACCGGTAGGCGATCTCGGTGACCCGGTATCCGAGGAACGCCGGCATGGTCACGTCCCGGGAGTTGATCACCTCACCGAGAGGGGCGTCCGCGAGGTGTTGCGGATCCGCGTGGTAGAACGGCCCCGGCTGGGGATCCGCCTCGATCGACCCCGCGCCCCCCTCCATCACCGACTGGGCGGTGGAGGGGGCGACGCCCGGGCCCGAGATGTGGACGAGGGCGACAGCGAACGCCACGACCAGCGCGACGGCTCCCCGTACGACTGATCGACGCGCGACGGACTCCTGCTCAGCGAGCATGCCGGGACCTTTCGAAGCATATGTTCACTACCGGCACACACTGTAACCCGGTGTGGGCGACCGTCAGCGGTCGACCCGCTCCGATCCCCCGGAGTGGCGACCCCGGTCGCGGTGCGTCCTCAGCTGCGCGGGCGGGGCGTGAGGATCCGGGGGCCGTCCGCCGTCACGGCGACCGTGTGTTCCCAGTGCGCCGCCGGCGACCCGTCGACGGTGACGACCGTCCAGTCATCGGACAGGGTCCGGGTATCGGTCTCACCGCCCAGCACGAGCATCGGCTCGACCGCCAGGACCGAACCCTCCTGCAGCCGGGGGCCGCGTCCGGGCTTGCCCTCGTTGGCGAGGAACGGCCATTCGTGCATCTCGCGGCCGATCCCGTGGCCCCCGAAACCGTCGACGATGCCCAGGCTGACGCCGTGACGCTCCTCCGCCCTCCGCGTCGCCACCTCGAGGGCGTGCGAGACGTCGGTGAGCTTGTTCCCGGGCAGCATCGCCAGGATGCCCTCCTCGAGAACCTCCCGCGTGGCGTCGTTGAGGGTCGCGACCTCCGGGGCGAGAGTCCCCACCCCGAATGACCACGCGGAGTCCCCGTGCCACCCGTCGAGGATGGCGCCGCAGTCGACGGAGACGAGGTCCCCCTCCCCCAGGACGGTGTCGGGCCCGGGGATCCCGTGCACCACGACGTCGTTGACCGAGGAGCAGATCGATCCCGGGAACCCCTCGTACCCCTTGAAGGACGGAACGGCCCCGGCGTCCCGGATCAGTTGCTCGACGACCTCGTCGAGGTCACCGGTGGTGGCACCCGGGACAGCGGCCTCACGGGCGGCGATCAACGCCCGTCCGACGATACGACCGGCCGCCTCCATGGCGTCCAACTCACCCGGGGTACGCGCGGTGACCACGCCCTTGCGGGACCGTCCGAACACGGCGGGCGTCAGCGACCCAGCGCGGCGAGCGCGCGTGCGTTGATCTCGTCGACCTCACCGACGGCGTCGATGCTCTTGACCTCACCGGCGTAGTACTCGAGCAGCGGGGCCGTCTCCGACCGGTAGACCGACATGCGGTTCCGGATGACGTCCTCGGTGTCGTCCTCGCGCCCACGGGCGAGCATGCGCGCGACCACGGTGTCGTCGTCGACCTTGAACTCCAGGACCGCGTCGAGGGTGTGGCCGGCCTCGCCGAGCATCTCCTTGAGCGCGTCCGCCTGCGCTGCACTGCGGGGGTACCCGTCTAGGAGGAAGCCCTCGGTGGCGTCGGGCTCGGCGATGCGCGCGGCGACCATGCGGTTCGTCACCTCGGCGGGGACGAGGTTGCCGGCGTCGATGTAGCTCTTGGCCTCCTTCCCGAGGTCGGTGCCCTGGGAGATGTTGGCGCGGAACAGATCACCGGTCGAGATGTGTGGGACGCCGAGCTTCTCCGAGAGCAGAGCAGCCTGGGTGCCCTTGCCGGCTCCGGGAGGGCCGAGGAGGACGAGACGCATGGTGGGGACCAGCCTTTCTACAGTTGGTGTGCTCGGACGAGGCCGCGCCTACTTGAGGAAGCCCTCGTAGTTGCGCTGCATCAGCTGCGCCTCGACCTGCTTCACGGTATCGAGGCCCACGGAGACCATGATGAGCACAGCGGTGCCGCCGAACGGCATGTTCTGCAGATCTCCACCCCCGCTGCCCATGTCGAGGAAGACGTTGGGCAGTACCGCGATCAGACCGAGGTACAGCGAACCGAACAGCAGGATCCGGTTGAGGACATAGCCCAGGTATTCGGCCGTCGGGCGGCCCGGGCGGATGCCCGGGATGAACCCGCCGTACTTCTTCATGTTCTCGGCCTGCTCCATCGGGTCGAACTGGATGGCCACGTAGAAGTACGCGAAGAAGATGATGAGGGCGAAGTACAGGAGGATGTAGCCCCAGCTGGAGGGGTTCTGCAGGTACTGCATGACGTACCGCTGCCAGAACCCGTCGCTCGACGGCTCGGGCCCCTGGATCAGCTGGGTGATGAGGATCGGCACGTACATCAGCGACGACGCGAAGATCACCGGGATGACGCCGGCCTGGTTGACCTTGAGCGGCAGGTAGGTGGAGGTGCCGCCGTACTGGCGACGGCCGACCATGCGCTTGGCGTACTGGACGGGGATCCGGCGCTGACCCTGCTCGACGAAGACGACGGCGACGACGATGAGGACGACCGCGAACATGACGGCCGCGAACTTCATGGTCGACGAGTTCTGGTAGATGTTCACGCCCTCGGCCGGGATGCGGGACGCGATGCCGGCGAAGATGAGCAGCGACATCCCGTTACCGACGCCACGGTCGGTGATCAGTTCGCCGAACCACATGACGAGTGCGGCGCCCGCGGTCATGACGATGACGATGGTGAGCAGCGTGAGGATGTTGTCGTCCATCAGGACGGACTGGCCGTTGCCGAGGAGCTGCCCCCGGTCGGCCAGCGCGACGATGCCGGCGGACTGCAGGACGGCAAGCGCGATGGTGAGATAACGCGTGTACTGCGTCATCTTCGCCTGGCCGGACTGCCCCTCCTTCTTCAACTGCTCGAAGTACGGGATCACCACCGTGAGCAGCTGGACGATGATGCTCGCGGTGATGAAGGGCATGATGCCGATCGCGAAGACCGACAACTGCAGCAGGGCGCCACCGGAGAAGAGGTTCACCAGGGAGAACAACTGTGCGTTGTCCCCGGTCATCGCCGTGTCGAGCAGACCCCGGAGCTTGGGGTAGTCGACGCCGGGCGACGGGATCTGCGCGCCGATCCGGTAGAGGATGATGATCCCCAGGGTGAAGAAGATCTTCTTCCTCAGGTCCCGGTCCTTGATCGCGGACGCGAGTGCGGAGAGCACATGTCCTCCTGGTCGTGGTCGGCCGTCGGGCCGCCGGTCGTCGAAAGCAGATGCGCCGGGGGAAGTCGGGCCGACCTTCCGGCGGGCGCCGACCCCGAAACGCACAACGGGAAAACTCTATCAAGACGAGCGCAGGGGTCGGATCCGAGACTCTCGGACCCGACCCCTGCACCCGTCATCGACCCGTGAACGGGCCGGGCGGGGTATCAGGCCCCGGCCTCCGACACGCTTCCGCCGGCGGCCTCGATCTTGCTCTTGGCCGAGGCGGAGACCTTGTCGGCGGTCACGGTGACGGCCACGGAGATGTCCCCGTCGCCCAGCACCTTGACCGGCTGGTTCTTCCGGACCGCGCCCGCGGCCACGAGCTCGGACACGCCGACCTCGCCACCCTGCGGGAACAGCCGCTGGATGTCGGACACGTTGACGACCTGGAAGACGACCTTGTTGCGGTTCTTGAAGCCCTTGAGCTTCGGGAGCCGCATGTGGATCGGCATCTGGCCGCCCTCGAACGCCGCGGGGACGTTCTTACGCGCCTTGGTGCCCTTGGTACCGCGGCCGGCGGTCTTGCCGCGCTTGCCGCCCTCGCCGCGACCCACACGGATCTTCTCGGCGTGCGACCCGGGAGCCGGGCGCAGGTGATGCAACTTGATAGTCATTCTCACTCCGTCTCTTCGACCACGACGAGGTGGTTCACGACGTTGATGAGACCCCGGGTCTGCGCGTTGTCCTCACGCACGACCGTCTTCCGGATGCCCTTGAGGCCGAGCGTACGCAGGGAGTCCCGCTGGTTCTTCTTGGTCCCCACGGTCCCGCGGACCTGGGTGATCTTGAGGCTAGCCATGATCAGGCCCCCTGTCCGGCACGCGCACGGAGCATGCCCGCGGGCGCGACGTCCTCGATCGGCAGGCCGCGACGAGCCGCGACCTCCTCGGGACGATGCAGACCCTTGAGCGCCGCCACGGTCGCGTGGACCACGTTGATGGCGTTGTCCGACCCCAGAGACTTGCACAGGATGTCGTTGACTCCGGCACACTCGAGCACCGCGCGAGCGGCGCCACCGGCGATGACACCGGTACCCGGCGAGGCGGGGCGGAGCATGACGACGCCGGCAGCAGCCTCACCCTGGATCGGGTGGGGGATGGTGGAGGCGATGAGCGGAACGCGGAAGAAGTTCTTCCGTGCCTCCTCCGATCCCTTCTGGATCGCCGCCGGCACCTCCTTGGCCTTGCCGTACCCGACGCCGACCATGCCGTTGCCGTCACCCAGGATCACCAGGGCGGTGAAGCTGAAGCGCCGACCACCCTTGACGACCTTGGAGACACGGTTGATGGTGACGACGCGCTCGATGTACTGCGACTTCTCCTCGTCGCGGCCGCGACGATCGTCGCGACCCCGGCCACGACCGCGGTCTCCGCCGCGGCCCTGGGCGTTGTCGGTGGTGGTCTTGTTGTCTGCGGCGGGGCCGTTGCTTCCGCCGTCACGACGCTGACGTCCCGGCATCAGACGGTCCTTCCGTTAGCGAACAGTGCAGTGGTGTTGGTCATCAGAACTCCAGCCCACCCTCGCGGGCGGCGTCGGCGAGGGACGCGATCCGGCCGTGGTACTTGTTGCCACCACGGTCGAACACGACGGCGTCGATGCCGGCGGCCTTGGCGCGCTCGGCCAAGAGCTGGCCGACCTTCGCGCTGCGGGCCTTCTTGTCGCCCTCGAGGGAGCGCACATCCGCCTCGATGGTGGAGGCTGCGGCCAGCGTGTGGCCGGCCAGATCGTCGATGATCTGGGCGTGGATGTGACGCGAGGACCGGTTGACGACCAACCGCGGACGCTCCGGCGTACCGGAGACCTTCTTGCGGAGTCGGTAATGGCGCCGGGCGCGACCCTCGCGACGTGCGGTGGAGACATCGGTGCCCAGCGGTGAACGCTTCTTGGTGCTGCTCATGATCACTTACCCGTCTTTCCGACCTTGCGACGGACCTGTTCGCCGGCGTAGCGGATGCCCTTGCCCTTGTACGGGTCGTGCTTCCGCAGTCGCTTGATGTTGGCGGCGATCTGGCCCACCTGCTGCTTGTCGATCCCGGAGATCGAGAACTTGGTCGCACCGTCGACGGCGAACGTGATGCCGTCGGGAGCGGTGACCGGAACCGGATGCGAGTAGCCCAGGGCGAATTCGAGATCCTGGCCCTTGGCCACGACGCGGTAACCGACGCCGAAGATCTCCATGTCCTGCTTGTAGCCCTCGGTGACGCCGACGATCATGTTGTTGACCAGCGAGCGGGACAGGCCGTGCAGTGACCGGTTGTCGCGGTGGTCGTCGGGACGGTTCACCGTGACGGTGCCGTCCTCGATCGAGACCGAGATCGCCCCGGGCAGAACCTGCGAGAGCTCGCCCTTGGGACCCTTGACGGTGACGGTCTGGCCGTCGACCCTGATGTCGACACCGGACGGGACGGTGATCGGAGCCTTGCCGATACGTGACATTTCTCGCCCCCCTTACCAGACGTGGGCGAGGACTTCCCCGCCCACCTTCTTGTTGTTCGCCTGGCGGTCCGTGAGCAGACCCTGGGACGTCGAGATGATCGCGACGCCCAGGCCACCGAGGACCTTGGGCAGTTCGGTGGACTTGGCGTACACGCGCAGACCCGGCTTCGAGATGCGCTTGATGCCCTGGATGCTGCGCTGGCGCGAGGGGCCGTACTTGAGGTCGATGGTGAGCTTCTTGCCCACCTCTGCGTCCTCGACGTTGTAGCCCGCGATGTAACCCTCCTGCTGGAGGATGGCAGCGATGTTGCCCTTGAGCTTCGAATGCGGCATCGACACGGTGTCGTGGTACGCCGAATTGGCGTTACGCACACGCGTCAGCATGTCCGCGATGGGATCGGTCATCGACATGGATGGACCATGTTCCTTTCTCGTAACGGTTCCCATGCAACACGTCCCGTACGGCGACCTGTGGGCCGCCCACGTGACGTCGTGGGCCTATCACGAAGAGTGCGAATGTTCTCTTGTATGGGATCCGGCGCCCCTCGGGGCATCCCGGTGTTCCCGCCGCGGCCGGTGCTCTTCTCACCGGGGCGCGACCAGACGACTGGGCCGTCTGCCCGCCGCCGGGGAACCGCGATGCGGTGCCCCGGCGGGGACGGCCGGTCCGGCCGGTGGAGGAGGTCAGTCCTCCTTGAAGGGGAATCCGAGCTGCTTGAGCAGTGCCCGGCCCTCTTCGTCGTTCGTTGCGGTCGTGACGACCGTGATGTCCATGCCCCGGGGGCGGTCGACCTTGTCGACATCGATCTCGTAGAACATCGTCTGCTCGTTGAGGCCGAACGTGTAGTTGCCGTGGCCGTCGAACTGCTTGCCCGAGAGTCCGCGGAAGTCACGGATACGCGGGAGCGCGACGGTCGTCAGGCGATCGAGGAACTCCCACATGCGGTCGCCGCGCAGGGTGACGCGCGCACCGATCGGCATGCCCTCACGCAGCTTGAACTGTGCGATGGACTTGCGGGCCCGACGGACCTCCGGCTTCTGGCCGGTGATCAGCGTGAGGTCGTTGATGGCGCCGTTGATGAGCTTGGCGTCGCGGGCGGCGTCACCGACACCCATGTTGACGACGACCTTCGCGACGCCCGGGATCTGCATGACGTTGGCGTACTCGAACGTCTCGTTGAGTGCCGGCCGGATCTCGCTGCGGTACTTGTCCTTGAGGCGAGGGGTGTACCCGGAGGGAAGAGCGGTCTCAGTCATGGTCACAGGTCCTTCCCGGTCTTGCGCGAGACACGGACGCGCTTGCCGTTCTCGTCGGTGCGGATTCCGACCCGGGTCGGGGTGCCGTCGGCGTCCACGACCATCACGTTGGACACGTGGATCGGGGCCTCCTGGGTGACGATGCCGCCCGAGGAGGCGCCGCGCTCGGCAGCCGAGTTGGAGGTGTGCTTCTTGATGCGGTTGACGCCCTCGACGAGGACCTTCTCCTGAGCCGGGAAAGCCTGGATGACCTTGCCCTTGGCGCCCTTGTCCTTACCGGAGATGACCAGCACCGTGTCGCCCTTGTGAACCTTCATGTCAGAGCACCTCCGGAGCCAGCGAGACGATCCGCATGAACTTCTTGTCGCGCAGTTCGCGGCCGACGGGCCCGAAGATGCGCGTTCCGCGCGGATCGTTGTCGTTCTTGATGATGACGGCGGCGTTCTCGTCGAACTTGATGTACGAGCCGTCCGGGCGACGGCGCTCCTTGGCGGTGCGCACGATGACGGCCTTGACGACCTCACCCTTCTTGACGTTGCCACCGGGGATGGCGTCCTTGACGGTGGCGACGATGATGTCGCCCACGCCTGCGTAGCGGCGCTTGGAACCGCCGAGAACGCGGATGCAGAGAATCTCCTTGGCACCCGTGTTGTCGGCGACCTTCAGCCGCGACTCCTGCTGGATCATGGTTCTCCTGACCAGGTCTGTTCAATGTGTGCCGGATACCGACCCGACACACGCGGTCATGCCACCCGTCGACACGTCGAGACGTGCCAGGTCGGGCAACTGGTCCAGTGTAGGGTGCGCATGCACCGGGACCCAAATCCCGGTCAGCTACCGCTCGAACCGGCCGATCCGGATCCACGCAGGGAACCCGTCGAACCGCTCGATCCCGATGAGCCGGCAGCGCTAGCCCCGGAGTCCGCCACTCCCCCGGTCGTCCTCCGCCCGTTGGGCGCGGCGTCGGGCAGTCCGGAGAGGACGTGATCCATCCCCGGCCGCATCTCGGTGACGAAGACCGGCCAGTTGTGGATCCCGGAGGGCATGTAGTTCATCCTCAGGTCGACCCCGGGAACCGAGGCGAGCGCGGCCTCGAGTGCACGGGTGCTCTCGTAGGAGCCCTTCTCGAGGACATGTCCGTCGATGAGCACGAGTTCGTTGCTGCCGAAGCGGCCGAGCTCGCTGGAGCCCACCAGCCCGGTCGCGGCGCTGAGGTAGACCGCCTTGCCCTCGAGCCCGGAGGGGTCCGCCACGGTGTCGTGCTCCACCCACTCCCGGGACCCGCGCGGCCCCCACATGTTGGTGACGTCCCCGTGGCGAGCGGCCACGGTGAGTCGCGCGTACTGGTAGCCGAGCTCGTCGGTGGTCGAATAGGCGCCGCTGATACCGGCGGCGCCTCCGAACATCTCGTTCCTGTTGGCCAGATGAAGCGCCGCGGACGCCCCCATCGACACGCCCATGACCCCCCAGCTCCCGTTGTGGGCGAGCGGCCCCGCGGCCCCGGGTAAACCGGCCTCGAGCAGCGGCGGCAACTCCTCGGTGAGGAACGTCTCCCAGTTGTTGGGGCCCAGGACGGGATCGTCCGCCTGCCAGTCGGACCACATCGACGCCGGGCCGCCCGTCGGAACGATCACGTTCACCGCGCGGTCGCGCAGCGCGGGATCGCCCCAGCCCATACCCGTGCTCCACCCGGACGGGACCTCGGAACCGACGCCGTCGAGGAAGTACACGTTGGGCGCGTCGACGCCCGCCGGGGCGCGGTAGACCTCGACGCGGACCGTCCGTTGCATGGATTCAGACGTCACGGCCCACACCTCGGCGCGACGATCGACCGCCTCCGTCGACGCCGGGAAGAGAGGCTCGATCCGCTGCACGGTGGAGGACACGATGGACCCGTCCCGTGTCGCGCGGGGCCCGGCCGGGGGTTGGGAGCTTCCCGGACGGGGGAAATCGCTGGAACCGATGGCGCCGACGGATCCGAGGACGGACGTGACCGGGATCGGGGCACCGAGCTGGGTCGACGCGGCGATACTGAGCGATGGTGCGCCCAACAGGCTCCCGGGCGCCACGCTGGGAACGAGGGATCCCGGATCGACTGACCCCGGGCCCGTGCTCTGGGCGCCGGCGACGGGAAGCCCCGTGGCCGTCGTCGTGATCACGACCGCGCCGATCGCGAGCGCACTCAGACCACGACGGCGATCGCCCCGCCCACTCCCCCGTCGGCCGAAATGTGGTTCGTTCCCCATATGACGATTCTGTCCTCTCGGCCAGCGTCGGACGCTGACACACTACTCAAAATTCGTTACACCACGGTGATCCGTTACATTCGGCCGTCCCGCGCGCCCCCGCAACGCGAAACGGCCCGGCCCCGGAGTCCCGGGGCCGGGCCGCTCGCATATGTCGAGTGGGGGCTTACTTGGCCCGCTCGAGCACCTCGACGAGGCGATACCGCTTGGAGGCGGACAGCGGGCGGGTCTCCATGATCCGCACGCGGTCGCCGACTCCGGCGGTGTTGGTCTCGTCGTGGGCCTTGACCCGCTCGGTACGGCGCATGATCTTGCCGTACAGCGGGTGCTTCACGCGGTCCTCGAGCTCGACGATGATGGTCTTCTCCATCTTGTCGGACACGACGTACCCGATGCGCACCTTGCGGCTGTTGCGCTCGGTGTTCTCGTTGGACTCAGTCACAACTGCTTCCTTGTCACTCACTTGGCATCACCCGGCGCCGCCGACAGACCGAGCTCGCGCTCGCGAATGACGGTGTAGATGCGAGCGATGTCGTGGCGGACGACACGCAGGCGACGGTTGTTGGTCAGCTGACCGGTGGCCATCTGGAAGCGCAGGTTGAACAGCTCTTCCTTGGCCTCACGCAGACGCGCGGTCAGCGCATCCGCATCGAGCTCACGCAGCTCGGGGGCGGTGGTTCCACTAGCCATCAGAACTGCTCCTCCCGGGTCACGATGCGGGTCTTGCACGGGAGCTTGTGCTGCGCGCGGCGAAGGGCCTCGCGAGCGGTCTCCTCGTTCGGGTACGACATCTCGAACAGGATGCGGCCCGGCTTGACATTGGCCACCCACCACTCGACCGAGCCCTTACCGGAACCCATCCGCACCTCGGCGGGCTTCTTGGTCAGGGGACGATCCGGATAGATGTTGATCCACACCTTGCCACCACGCTTGATGTGGCGGTTGATGGCGATACGTGCGGACTCGATCTGACGGTTGGTGACGTAGGCCGGCTCGAGAGCCTGGATGCCGTAGTCACCGAAGGTCACCTTGGTGCCACCCTTTGCCCCGCCCTTACGGCCGGGGTGGTGCTGCTTGCGGTGCTTGACGCGCTTGGGGATAAGCACTGTCACGCCTCCCTGGTCTGGTTCTGCGGTGCCTCGGCAGGAGCCTCGGCGGCCGAGCCGGAACCGGCGCGGCCGGTCTCGGTGCTGGTCGCAGTGGTGCCCTGGGCCCCGGAGCGACGCGGACGACCGGCGCCACGCTCGCGGCGGGGACCGCGGTCGGCACCGCCACGGTTGCTGGACTGGGCGTACTGGTCGGACTCGCGACGGCCGCCGACCACGTCACCCTTGTAGATCCACACCTTGACACCGATACGACCGAAGGTCGTCTTGGCCTCGTAGGTGCCGTAGTCGATCTCGGCACGCAGGGTGTGCAGGGGGACGCGCCCCTCGTGGTAGCGCTCCGAACGGGACATCTCGGCACCGCCGAGACGACCCGAACAGACCACCTTGATGCCCTTGACCTGGGGCTGACGCATGGCCGACTGGATGCCCTTGCGCATCGCGCGACGGAACGCCACACGATTCGAGAGCTGCTCGGCGATCCCCTGGGCGACGAGCTGGGCGTCGGCCTCGGTGTTCTTGATCTCGAGGATGTTGAGGTGGACCTGCTTGGCGGTGAGCTTCTCGAGCTCCCCGCGAAGACGGTCCGCCTCGGCGCCCCGACGGCCGATCACGATGCCCGGGCGGGCCGTGTGGATGTCCACGTGGACCCGGTCACGGGTCCGCGAGATGTCGACCCCGGAGATACCGGCCCGCTCCATGCCCTTGGACAGGAGCTGACGGATCTTGATGTCCTCGGCGACGTAGTCGGCGTACTGCTTGTCGGCGAACCACTTGGACGTCCAGTCCGAGGTGATGCCGAGACGGAAGCCGTGCGGCTGGATCTTCTGTCCCATTTAGCGGGCACCTCCCTGGTTGCGACGTGCCCGACCGGAGCCGGTCTTCTCGGGCACGCTGGTCACCTCGATGGTGATGTGGCTCGTACGCTTACGCACGCGGAACGCACGACCCTGGGCACGCGGGCGGAAACGCTTGAGGGTCGGCCCCTCGTCGGCGTAGGCCGCCGTGACCACGAGGGTCCGGGGGTCCAGGTCGAGGTTGTTCTCGGCGTTGGCCATCGCGGAGGCGAGGACCTTGGCGACCGGCTCGCTGGCGGCCTGCGGGGCGAACCGCAGCGTGTTCAGCGCGTCGGCGGCGTCCTTGCCGCGGATGAGGTCGATCACACGACGCGCCTTCATGGGCGTGACGCGGACGAACTTGGCGGTGGCACGCGCGGAGAGCTGCTGCTCGGCCGTCGCCGTGCCGTCGTCGGTCTTCTTCGTATCAGTGCTCATCGACGCTTACTCTTCCGATCGTCCTTGATGTGCCCCTTGAACGTGCGCGTCGGCGCGAACTCGCCGAGCTTGTGACCCACCATCGAGTCGGACACGAACACGGGCACATGCTTGCGGCCGTCATGGACGGCGAACGTGTGGCCGATGAAATCGGGCAGGATCGTCGAGCGCCGCGACCAGGTCTTGATGACCTGATGCGTGCCCTTGTCGTTCTGCACGTCCACCTTCGCGAGGAGGTGTTCGTCGACGAACGGACCCTTCTTGAGACTACGAGGCATCCTAGTTTCCCTCCTTAACGCTTCTTACCGGTGCGACGGCGACGGACGATCATGCTGTCACTCGCCTTGTTGGGCTTGCGGGTCCGGCCCTCGGGCTGGCCCCACGGGCTGACGGGGTGACGTCCACCGGACGTCTTACCCTCGCCACCACCATGCGGGTGGTCGACGGGGTTCATGACCACGCCACGGACGGTCGGGCGAACGCCCTTCCACCGCATGCGGCCGGCCTTACCCCAGTTGATGTTGGCCTGCTCGGCGTTGCCGACCTCGCCGATCGTGGCGCGGCACCGCACGTCGACCCGGCGGATCTCACCGGAGGGCATGCGGAGGGAGGCGTAGGTCCCCTCCTTACCGAGCAGCTGGATGCCGGCGCCGGCGGCGCGGGCCATCTTGGCGCCGCCGCCCGGACGGAGCTCCACCGCGTGCACCACGGTGCCTGCGGGGATGTTCCGGAGCGGGAGGTTGTTGCCGGTCTTGATGTCGGCGCCTGCACCCGACTCGACCTTCATGCCCTGCTTCAGGTTGCGCGGGGCGAGGATGTACCGCTTCTCACCGTCCGCGTAGTGCAGGAGGGCGATGTTGGCGGTCCTGTTCGGGTCGTACTCGATGTGCGCGACGGTGGCGAGCACGCCGTCCTTGTCATTACGACGGAAGTCGATGACGCGGTACTGGCGCTTGTGGCCACCGCCCTTGTGGCGGCTGGTGATACGGCCGTGACCGTTGCGGCCGCCGGTCTTGCTCAGCGGGCGCAGCAGCGACTTCTCGGGCGTCGAGCGGGTGATCTCGGCGAAGTCCGAGACGCTCGAGCCGCGACGACCGGGGGTCGTGGGCTTGTACTTGCGGATAGCCATGAGGTTCTCTCGTCCTTAACTCTTCCCGCCGTCAGGCGGTCAGACCCGGGATCTCGATGGGCTTGCTGTCGGCCGCGAGGGTCACGATGGCGCGCTTGGTGCTCTTGCGCTGTCCGTACCCGGTGCGGGTGCGCTTGCGCTTGCCCTGACGGTTGGCGGTGTTCACGGACTCAACGGTGACGCCGAAGATCTCCTGGATGGCGATCTTGATCTGCGTCTTGTTGGCGCCCGGGGCGACCTGGAACGTGTACACGCCCTGCTCGAGCAGGCCGTAGGCCTTCTCGGAGACGACCGGGGCGAGGATCACGTCCCGGGGATCGGCGACGGTGCTCACTTGTCGGCCTCCTTCGCTGCCTTGCCGGCGAACGCACGGCTCGCCTGCGTGACGAACGCGTCCAGAGCCTCGACCGAGAACACGACGTCGTCAGCGTGGAGCACGTCGTAGGTGTTGAGCTGATCCGGAGCGATCGGATGGACGTGATCGAGGTTGGCCACGGAACGCCATGCGGCGACGTCCTCACGACCGACGACGATCAGGATCTTCTTGCGGTCGGACAGGGTGCCCAGGAAGTCGCGGACACCGGCCGTCGACGGCTTCTGTCCCTCGACGAACTCGGTCACCACGTGGAGGCGATCGGCCGAGACCCGGTCGGAGAGGGCACCGCGGAGCGCGGCGGCCTTCATCTTCTTGGGGGTGCGCTGCGAGTAGTCACGCGGCTTCGGGCCGTGGACGGTGCCGCCGCCGGTGTAGGCGGGGGCGCGGGTCGAACCCTGACGGGCGCGGCCGGTGCCCTTCTGGCGGAACGGCTTGCGGCCGCCGCCGCGGACCTCGCCACGGGTCTTGGTCGAGTGCGTGCCCTGACGCGCCGCGGCGAGCTGAGCCACCACGACCTGGTGCATCAGGGGCAGGTTGGGCTCGACGCCGAAGATCTCGGCGGGGAGCTCGACCGAACCGTCGGTCTTGCCCGCCGGGGTACGGACGTCCAGCTTGAGGTTCACGGTGTTCTCCGTGGTGGTCATGCGCGCGCACCGCCCTTCACTGCGGAACGGACCATCACAAGGCCGCCGTTACGACCCGGGATGGCTCCCTTGATGAGGAGGACGCCGGCCTCGGCGTCCACCTTGTGGACCTTGAGGTTCATGGTGGTCACGCGATCGTTGCCCATGCGGCCGGCCATCGACTTGCCCTTGAAGACGCGGCCCGGGGTCGATGCCCCGCCGATGGAACCCGGCTTGCGGTGTACGGCCTGCGTACCGTGCGAGGCACCCTGGCCGGCGAAGCCGTAGCGCTTCATGGTACCGGCGAAGCCCTTGCCCTTGGAGGTGCCGGTGACGTCGACGAACGCGCCGTCCTCGAACACGTCGGCGCCGATCTCCTGGCCGATCTCGAACCCGGCGGCCTGCTCGGCGTTGTCGAGTCGGATCTCGGCGAGGTGACGACGGGGGGTGACCCCGGCCTTATCGAACTGGCCGGCCACCGGCTTGGTGACCTTGCGGGGGTCGATCGCGCCGAACGCGATCTGGACGGCGTCGTAGCCGTCGGTCTCTTGGGTACGGATCCCGGTCACGACGCACGGCCCGGCCTTGACGACGGTAACCGGAACCACCCGGTTGTTCTCGTCGAAGACCTGGGTCATGCCGAGCTTGGCGCCCAGGATTCCCTTGATCTCGGTGTTAGTCATCTGTTCACTGTCTCCGCTGCACGTTGCTTGCTGACCGCTACGCGGTCGGAGGTCACTGGATGTTGACGTCGACGCTGGCAGGCAGGTCGATACGCATGAGAGCGTCCACGGTCTTCGGCGTGGGGTCGAGAATGTCGATCAACCGCTTGTGGGTACGCATCTCGAAGTGCTCACGCGAATCCTTGTACTTGTGCGGCGAGCGGATGACGCAGTAGACGTTCTTCTCGGTGGGCAGCGGCACGGGACCGACGACACGAGCACCCGTACGGGTCACCGTCTCGACGATCTTGCGGGCCGAGGCGTCGATAGCTTCATGGTCGTAGGCCTTGAGCCGGATGCGGATCTTTTGTCCCGCCACTTCGTCCTCTTCTCCTCCCGCCCGTGAGGGCGGCTGTCGTAAGCGCCCTCGCTGCGCGGGGACACTGTGTGTTCGCTTGTCATGTGTGACACCGTCAGACCGTCTACCACCCGGTCCCGTGCATCGGTGCTCCATCGTGGAGGACCCCGCCGCGCGCCCACGGGCATGACACGACTACGAGACCTCCAGAGGACGGAGTGCCACATCGCTCGCGCGAGGCGAGGATGACGGCGGACCGATCCGCTGCCGCTGTTGACGTGTCACGACGCGTCCACGCGGTCGGGCGTGTCGCCCTCCCGCTTTTCCGGCGGGTGATCACTCACCCGCCCCGGTCGTGCTCGCCCGACCAACCCGACTCTCCCCGGGGCCCATCGGGCCCATACGGGATCGCCGCCTTGTCCGGGCAACTTGACCAGTATGCAGTACATCGGCCGGAAGGGCAAAATCCCGGACGTCCCGGCGTCCTCGGGTGCGTCACGGACCCCGGCACGACGACCGGGTACTTCGGTAGCGTCGGGAAGACCAGAGTCCACGCTCGGAGGAGACCACATCGTGAACAGCAGACACGAGCCGCGGGACCCCGCCGCCTACAAACGGGACAGGCGGCAGGCGGTCCTGCGCCACCATCCGGACGCGGGCGGCGATCCCGATGAACTCTTCCGGGCACTCGCGGAAGTCGACCGCCGGCACGGGGTATCCGGTCCCGGGTACGACGCGCACGGCGCGAGTGCCGAACAGGTCGCCGCCGTCGCCGCGGCCGCGCTCGCCGGGGTCGCCGCGGTGGGGTTGTCGATCGCGATGACCATCCTCGGTCGTCGCAGGTAGTTCGGTCGCCGCAGGTAGCTCGCTCGTCGCACGAAACTCGGTCGCCTCAGATAAACCGGTCGTCCACTCCCCCGGGCACGCGTGAACCACCGCGAAATGCGGGAAGGGCGCCCCACCTGACGGTGGGGCGCCCTTCCTCGATCGACCCGGGGATTCACCCGGACCGAGCGGTCAGTGGATCACTTGATGATCTTGGTGACCTGTCCGGCGCCGACGGTGCGGCCACCCTCGCGGATCGCGAAGCGCAGGCCCTCATCCATGGCGACCGGCTGGATGAGCTCGACGCTCATCTCGGTGTTGTCGCCCGGCATGACCATCTCGGTGCCCTCGGGGAGGGTCACGACGCCGGTCACGTCCGTGGTACGGAAGTAGAACTGCGGGCGGTAGTTGTTGAAGAACGGCGTGTGACGGCCGCCCTCGTCCTTGGACAGGATGTACGCCTGGCCCTCGAACGTGGTGTGCGGGGTGTAGGCGCCCGGCTTGATGACGACCTGGCCACGCTCGACGTCCTCGCGCTTGAGACCACGGACGAGCAGACCGACGTTGTCGCCGGCCTCGCCGTAGTCGAGCAGCTTACGGAACATCTCGATGCCCGTGATGGTGGTCTTGGTGGCCTTCTCCTTGATGCCGATGAGCTCGACATCCTCGTTCACGTTGATCTGGCCACGCTCGATACGACCGGTGACGACGGTGCCACGACCGGTGATCGTGAAGACATCCTCGACGGGCATGAGGAACGGCTTGTCGGTCTCACGCTCGGGATCCGGGACGGAGTCGTCGCAGGCCTGCATGAGGTCGACGATGGCCTGGACCCACTTCGGGTCACCCTCGAGCGCCTTGAGCGCCGAGATGTGGACGACCGGAGCGTCCTCGTCGAAGTCCTGCGACGCCAGCAGCTCGCGGACCTCCATCTCGACGAGCTCGAGGATCTCCTCGTCGTCGACCATGTCGCACTTGTTCAGGGCGACGAGGATGTAGGGCACACCGACCTGACGGGCGAGCAGCACGTGCTCACGGGTCTGCGGCATGGGGCCGTCGGTGGCCGCCACGACGAGGATCGCGCCGTCCATCTGGGCGGCACCGGTGATCATGTTCTTGATGTAGTCGGCGTGACCGGGGGCGTCGACGTGCGCGTAGTGGCGCTTCTCGGTCTGGTACTCGACGTGGGAGATGTTGATCGTGATACCACGAGCCTTCTCCTCCGGCGCCTTGTCGATCTCGTCGAACGCGAACGCGTCGTTGAGGTCGGGGTAGGTGTCCGCCAGAACCTTGGTGATGGCCGCGGTGGTGGTGGTCTTGCCGTGGTCGACGTGACCGATGGTGCCGATGTTTACGTGCGGTTTGGTCCGCTCGAACTTCGCCTTCGCCACTTGGTGTCCTCCTGGACTGGTCTGTCCCCACCTGGAGGTGGGCACTGCTTTGTGTGGGATCTGATCTTACTCATCGTGCCGTGTTGAGCACGAACCGGCGGCCACCCGGAGGTTCGACCGTGCGCCGCCGGCATCGGACCCACCCCGCCTGACGGCGGGGCGGGACCAGTACCGGTTACTCGCCGGTCGCCTTGGCGATGATCTCCTTGGCCACGCCCGCCGGAACCTCGGCGTAGTGGGAGAAGACCATCGAGTAGTTGGCCCGGCCCTGCGTCTTCGACCGGAGGTCGCCGACGTAACCGAACATCTCGGAGAGCGGCACGTGGGCCTTGACGACGCGGGCGCCGGAGCGCTCCTCCATCGCCTGGATCTGGCCGCGGCGGGAGTTGATGTCGCCGATGACGTCACCCATGTAGTCCTCGGGCGTGACGACCTCCACGGCCATCAGCGGCTCCAGGATCACGGGCTGGCACTTACGGGCGGCCTCCTTGAAGGCCATGGAGCCCGCGACCTTGAACGCCATCTCGGACGAGTCGACCTCGTGGTACGCGCCGTCGACGAGCGTCGCCTTGACGTTGACCATCGGGTAGCCGGCGAGGATGCCGTACTGCATGGCGTCCTTGATGCCGGCGTCCACGGAGGGGATGTACTCCTTGGGCACGCGGCCACCGGTGACCTTGTCGCTGAACTCGTAGGTCTCGCCGGCTTCGACGGCCTCCTGGTCCAGCGGGCCGAGCGCGATCTGCACCTTCGCGAACTGACCGGAACCACCGGTCTGCTTCTTGTGGGTGTAGTCGAACTTGTCGATCGAGCCCTTGATGGTCTCGCGGTACGCGACCTGCGGCTTGCCGACGTTGGCCTCGACCTTGAACTCGCGCTTCATCCGGTCGACGAGCACGTCCAGGTGGAGCTCGCCCATTCCGCCGATGACGGTCTGCCCGGTCTCCTCGTCCAGCCGCACGGAGAACGTCGGATCCTCACGGGCCAGCTTCTGGATGGCCGTGCCGAGCTTCTCCTGGTCGGCCTTGGTCTTGGGCTCGATGGAGACGTCGATGACCGGGTCCGGGAAGGTCATGGACTCGAGGATGACCTGGTTGTTCAGGTCACACAGTGTGTCACCCGTCGTGGTGTCCTTCAGCCCGATGAACGCGTAGATGTGGCCGGCGACGGCCTCCTCCACGGGCATCTCCTTGTTGGCGTGCATCTGGAAGAGCTTGCCGACGCGCTCCTTCTTCCCCTTGGTCGCGTTCTGCACCTGGGTGCTCGGGTCGATGCGGCCCGAGTAGACACGGACGAAGGTCAGCTCTCCGAAGAACGGGTGCACGGCGATCTTGAACGCGAGCGCCGCGAACGGCTCGTCCTTGGACGGCTTGCGGAGGATCTCCGTCTCCTCGTCCCCGACCTTGTGGCCGTGGACCTCGCCGACGTCCAGCGGGTTGGGGAGGTAGGCGATGACGGCGTCGAGCAGCGGCTGGATGCCCTTGTTCTTGTACGCCGAACCACACAGCACCGGGTAGATCTCGGCGTTGACGACCATCTTGCGGATCGCCGCCTGGATCTCGTCCTTCGTCAGCTCCTCGCCACCGAAATACTTCTCCATCAGCGCTTCGTCGCTCTCGGCGACGGTCTCGAGGAGCTTCTCGCGGTACTCCTCGGCCTTCTCCTGCAGGTCGGCCGGGATGTCCTGCACCTGCGCCTCGGTGCCGATGTCGGTCTTGCCGGGCCAGACGAGCGCCTTCATCTCGACGAGGTCGACGACACCGTCGAACTCGTCCTCGGCGCCGATCGGGAGCTGCAGGACCAGCGGCTTCGCGCCGAGACGGTCGACGATGGTCTGGACCGTGTAGAAGAAGTCCGCGCCCATCTTGTCCATCTTGTTGACGAAGCAGATGCGGGGCACGTCGTACTTCTCGGCCTGACGCCAGACCTGCTCGGACTGGGGCTCGACGCCCTCCTTGCCGTCGAAGACGGCGACGGCGCCGTCCAGGACGCGCAGGGACCGCTCCACCTCGACGGTGAAGTCGACGTGGCCCGGGGTGTCGATGATGTTGATCTGGTTGTTGGACCAGAAACAGGTGACGGCGGCGGACGTGATCGTGATGCCGCGCTCTTTCTCCTGCTCCATCCAGTCGGTGGTCGACGCACCGTCGTGCGTCTCGCCTGCCTTGCGGTTGACACCCGTGTAGAACAGGATGCGCTCGGTGACGGTGGTCTTACCGGCGTCGATGTGCGCCATGATGCCGATGTTGCGGACCTTGTTGAGGTCGGTCAGCACGTCCTGTGCCACGGATTCTCCCGAATGTGAGTCGTCGGTGGCCCGTGCGGTCGCTGTCGACCGTCCGAACCGGGTCGGTAGTGCTGCCGGTACCTGCACGCGGGGCGTGAGGTACGGGCCTTGATCAATGATGCCACCCGGCGGGTGACAACGGGACCCTGGCCGGGGGGACGTGGATACCCACGCCCCGGCCCGGGTCCCGACGCGTCACCAGCGGTAGTGAGCGAACGCCCGGTTTGCCTCGGCCATCTTGTGGGTGTCCTCGCGGCGCTTGACCGCGGCACCCAGACCGTTGGAGGCGTCCAGGATCTCGTTGGCCAGACGCTCGACCATCGTGTTCTCACGACGCTGCCGGGAGAACGTCACCAGCCAGCGCATCGCCAGGGTCGTCGAACGACCGGGGCGGACCTCGACGGGCACCTGGTAGGTGGCGCCGCCGACACGACGGGAGCGGACCTCGAGAGCCGGCTTGACGTTGTCGAGCGCCTTCTTGAGGGTGATGACCGGATCGGTTCCGGTCTTCTCGCGGCAGATCTCCAGCGCGGAGTAGACGATGCGCTCGGCGGTCGTCTTCTTGCCGTCGAGGAGGATCTTGTTCACGAGCTGGGTGACCAGCGGCGACCCGTAGACCGGGTCGTTGATCAGCTGGCGCTTGGGGGCGGGACCCTTACGAGGCATTACTTCTCCTTCTTGGCGCCGTAGCGGGAGCGGGCCTGCTTGCGGTCCTTCACACCCTGGGTGTCGAGCGAGCCGCGGATGATCTTGTAGCGCACACCCGGGAGGTCCTTCACACGCCCGCCACGCACGAGCACCATGGAGTGCTCCTGCAGGTTGTGGCCCTCACCGGGGATGTAGGCGGAGACCTCGATACCGGTGGTCAGGCGCACACGGGCGACCTTACGGAGCGCGGAGTTCGGCTTCTTGGGGGTCGTGGTGTACACACGGGTGCACACGCCACGACGCTGAGGCGAACCCTTGAGGGCAGCCGTCGACGTCGCCGACTTCTTGTCCTGGCGGCCCTTGCGGACCAGCTGGTTGATGGTTGGCATGAACCGACTTTCTCTAGCTGGCGGCCTCCACGGGGGCGACCACCGGTCACTGGGACGTTGCTCGTATCCGGACTCTCGCGCGCCTGTCGCCGCGCACGGCCGACCATGTCAGCCGCTCTCGCTGGCCTACCGGGCACGATCGTCCAGCTCGCGCACTGCGAGCACGATGGTGAAGCCTAACCGCCGGGGGATGCAGCGGTCAAAATGGGCCGGTCGCGGCATCTCCCGCGGGCGGGGCTCCGGCCGCATCGAGGACCGTGTCCAGGGTATGGGCCCAGAATCGCACGATCTTGTCACGTCGCGCCGAGTCGTCGGACAGGACGTCCGCGAGCCCCAGCCCCCTAGCGAGGTCCAGGGTGGTCTGGAGTGCGCGCCGGATTCGCGCGTCACCCGGATCGCGACCCAGGGCGGCCGCGGCGATGGACAGGACCTCACGGGACATGTGGTTCTCGAGCGGGAGCACGCGGTCCCTGAGGGCCGGGTCTGAGGCCGCCGCGGTCCAGACGTGGAGCGCGGCCTTGAACAGGTCGGACGTGTAGTGCCCGACTATGAGCCGGACCACCGCGACCGTTCGCTCGGGTCCGGGCTCGGGAAGGTCGAGGCCCACGGTCCGGACGTCCTCGAGTCGCTGTTCGATCATGTGCCCGAGCGCGGCGGTGATGAGGTCCTCGCGCGTCGGGAAGTGGTGCTGGGCGGCGCCCCGTGAGACGCCGGCGGCGGCGGCCACCGCACCCACGGTGGTCGCCGCCCAGCCCTGCGTCGCGAGGAGGTCGATCGAGGCACCGAGCAGACGCTCCCGCGTGATACGGCTCCTGTCCTGCTTGGGGGCGCGCTGCTCGGGTGCCGTCATGTGTCCTCCTGTTACCAGTCCTGCTCGTCGTAGATGATCACACCGCGGATGTTGTTGCCGTCGCGCATGTCCTGGTACCCCTGGTTGATCTCCTCGAGCCGGTACGTCTTGGTGACGAGCTCGTCCAGTTTGAGGTTCCCGGCGCGGTACTGGTGCAGCAGGTGCGGGATCTGCTTGCGCGGGCCGGTGCCCCCGAAGATGGCGCCCTGGAGGGTCTTCTGCTGCATCGCCAGGTCGAGGATGGAGATCTGGGCGTCGACGGCCATCATGTCCCCGAGCCCCACGACCACACACCGTCGCCCCTTGCCCGTCAAGGTGAGACCGGGCAGGAGATCGTTACCGTTGACGACGCCCATGGTGAGGATGACCAGATCGGCCATCCGACCCCAGCTGATCTCCCCGACCAGTGCCATCGCCTCGTCCATGGAGGCGCAGGTGTGGGTGGCACCGAACTCCATGGCCTTCTCGCGCTTGAACTCGACCGGGTCGACGGCGACGATCGCGCGCGCTCCTGCGGCTGCGGCGCCCTGGACCGAGTTGATACCGATCCCGCCGATGCCCACGACGACGACGACGTCGCCCTCCTTGGCGCCGCCGATCTCGGTCGCCGATCCCCAGCCCGTGGCGACGCCGCAGCCCAGCAGGGCCGCCTTGTCGAGCGGGATGTCCTTCTCGATCTTGACGACGGAGGACTGGTGGACGGTCACGTACGGCGAGAACGTCCCGAGGACACACATCGAGGCGACCGGCTCACCCGCGGCGGTGTGGACCCGGTAGGTGTCGTCGCTGATCGCGCGGCCGGTCAGCAGGCCGGCACCATTGTCACAGAGGTTCTGGAGTCCCTCCGCGCAGGGCGGGCAGGTGCCGCAGGCGGGGATGAACGCCAGGACGACGTGGTCACCCTCCTCGATTCCGGTGACGCCCTCCCCGACCTTGGTGACGACACCGGCACCCTCGTGCCCGCCGATGATGGGGTAGGTCTCGAACTGCAGGTCACCGGTGAGCAGGTGCTCGTCCGAGTGGCAGAGGCCGGACGCGGCCAGCTTGACCTGGACCTCACCGACCCGGGGATCGCCCAGATCGACCTCGACGACCTCCCAGCCGTCCTGCTTGGGCTCCCTGATGATGGCGGCCTTGGTGCGCATGCGTGTGCTCCTCGTGCGAAGGGGGTGATGTGGCACTGGTCACGTGACCAGTGCCACATCACACGCTACTCGGTGGCGGTCGCCCAGGAGGGCTGTCTGCGTTCCAGGAACGCGGTCATCCCCTCGGCGACCTCGGGGGTGGTGAACAGGCGGGCGGTGACTCCCGCCAGCTCCTCTCCGCGCGCGTCGAGTTCGGCGAGCACAGGCGCTGCGAGCAGCGCCTTGTTCTCCCTGAGTCCCTGGGGTGAGCAGGGCCGGAACGCGGCCACGAGCTCGTCGACCGCGCCCTGGACGTCCTCGACCGCCTCGGAGAGCAGCCCGATCCGCAGCGCGTGCGCGGAGTCGAACCTTTCCCCCGTCAGCAGGGCTCGCGCGAGGTCCCTCGAACCCACGCGCGCGGCCAGCGGCACGGAGATCATCGCCGCCGCCAGCCCGAGGCGCACCTCGGTCAGCGCGAAGGACGAGGCCGGGCCGGCGATCGCGAAATCGCACGCCGACACCAGGCCCATTCCGCCCGCGCGCACATGGCCGTCGACCGCGGCGATCACCGGCTTCGGGTGGGAGAGGATCGCCCGGAGCAGGCCCAGGAAGATCCGGGTCCGCTCGGCGGCCTGCTCCTCGGGGCTCCCCTGGGTGGCGGAGGCCTCCGACAGATCCGCCCCGGCGCAGAACGTGCCGCCGGCGTGCCCGAGGACGACGACGCGGGCGGCGTCGTCCCCGGCGGCGCGGTTGAGAGCCCGGTGGAGCTGCTCGACCAGGGCGGTCGAGATGGCGTTGCGGTTGTGCTGCGAGTCCAGGGTGAGGTGCGCGGCACCTCTGCGGACCTCGTAGTGCACCAGGGTCTGGTCGCCTGCCGTCTGATCACTCACCGCGGCCACCTCAGTAGCTCTTCGGCAGCCCGAGCGAGTGCTGGGCCACGTAGTTGAGGATCATCTCCCGGCTGACCGGGGCGATGCGGGGCAGACGCGACGCGGCGAGCATTCCGGCCAGTCCGTACTCGACCGACAGCCCGTTGCCACCGAGCGTCTGGATGGCCTGGTCCACTGTGCGGGCCGAGACCTCACCGGAGGCGTACTTCGCCATGTTGGCGGCCTCGCCGGCCAGGTCGTCCCTGCCGGCGTCCACCAGGGCCGCGGCCTTGCGCATCATCAACCGCGCCAGCTCGAGTTCGATCTTGCATTGCGCCAGCGGGTGTGACACGCCCTGGTGGGCGCCGATCGGGGTCTTCCACACCTGCCGCTCGTTGGCGTACTTGGTCGCCCGGTCCATGGCGAAGCGGGCGGTGCCCACGGCCATGCCCGAGGCCATGATGCGCTCGGGGTTGAGGCCGGCGAACAGCATGAGCAGCGCCGTGTCGCCGTCGCCGATGAGCGCCTCGGCAGGCAGCCGGACGTCGTCGAAGTACAACTGGAACTGCCGCTCGGGGGTCCGCACCTCGGTGGGGATGTGCGTCTTGGCGAGGCCCGGGGCGTCGGTGGGGACCATGAACAGGGCCGGCTGGAGCTTGCCGCTGGTGGCGCCCTCGAGACGTGCGACGACGAGGATCGCATCGGCCTGGTCGACACCGGAGATGTACGTCTTCTGCCCACTGAGCAGGAAGTCGGAGCCGTCGCGCCGCGCCGTGGTGGTGATGGCGTGCGAGTTGGACCCGGCGTCGGGCTCGGTGATCGCGAAGGAGGTGATGGTCTCACCGGAGGCGATGCCCGGCAGCCACCGCTTCTTCTGCTCCTCGGTGCCGAATCGCGAGATGATCGTGCCGTTGATGGCCGGCGAGACGACCATCATGAGCAGGCCGGCGCCCGCGGCGGAGAGTTCCTCCTCCACGATCGCGAGCTCGGTCATCCCGGCCCCGCCGCCGCCGTACTCCTCGGGCAGGTTCACGCCCAGCAGTCCCAGCTGGCCCGCTTCCTTCCACAGCTCGTCGGTGGTCTCCCCGGCGTCGGACTTGGACCGCATGTACTCGATGCCGTAGCGCGAGCCCAGGTCGAACGCGACCTTGCGCAGCGCCGTCTGCTCCTCCGTGTCGATGACGGGGTTGGGGATCTGTGAGATGTCGGTCATCGTGGTCACTCCTGGACGCTGGTGGTGTCGGTGCTGTCGGTGTCGGTGTCGGAATCGGAGACGACGGCGAGGATCGTCCCCGACTCGACCTGTGTGCCGACCTCCACGGGGAGCTCGGTGACGATGCCGTCGACGGCGGCCGAGATGGTGTGTTCCATCTTCATGGCCTCCATCCACAGCAGCGGCTGGCCGGCGGTGACGGTGTCACCGACGGAGACCGCGACGCGGATGACCGCACCGGGCATGGGCGCGAGCAGCGAGCCGGCGGCGACCTCTGCGGCGGGATCCGTGTAGCGGGGCGGCTCGATGAGCGAGACGGGGCCGAGCGGCGAGTCGACCTCGACCACGGTGTCCGCGCCCGGGGTCTCGTAGCGGGCCACGGTGAAGACGCGGCGCACTCCCCTGACCTCGAGCACGGCGGAGTCGGGGCCCACCTCCTCGACGGTGACGACATCGGCCAGGTCCCCGTCGGGGCGGGCGCCGGAGCGCTCGCGAATGTAGGCCACCTCGAGCTCGTCCTCGCCGTGACGGAACGTCCGCTTCTGCAGGGTGCGGCCGACGTTGCGGAACCCGGCCTGGGCCAGTGCCACCGGTCCGGCGAGGTGGTCGGCGGTGCCGGAGACCACTGCCGAGGCCAGCGCCGAGATGGCGACGGCCTCGTCGTCCGCGAGCGGCGCGGCGAGCGAGTCGGCACCGTGGTCGTCGAGGAACGCCGTCGACAGGTTCCCGGCGATGAACTCCGGGTGCCGCAGCACGCGGACGAGCTGGGCCCGGTTGGTGGTCAGCCCGTGGACCTGTGCCCGGGCCAGGGCGCCGGCGAGGGAGGCGCAGGCCTCCGCGCGGGTGCGGCCGTAAGAGATGACCTTGGCGAGCATCGGGTCGTAGTGGACGCCGATGAGGGCGCCGTCGGGGCCCGGCTCGACACCGCTGTCCACCCGGATGCCCGGGCGGTGGGGCCCTTCGAAGCTCGAGGAGACCCCGGGGACGTCGAGCGCCCAGAGAGTTCCCGACCCCGGCGTGTAGTCGTTCGCCGGGTCCTCGGCGTACAGGCGGGCCTCCAGTGACCAGCCGTGGGTGGCCGGTGGCTCCGCGGACGGCAGCGGCAGGCCCGCCGCCACGTCGAACTGCAGGGCGACCAGATCGAGTCCGGTGGTGGCCTCGGTGACCGGGTGCTCCACCTGGAGGCGGGTGTTCATCTCGAGGAAGAAGAACTCGCCGTCGTCGGTGGCCAGGAACTCGACCGTGCCGGCGCCGGTGTACCCGATCGCGGAGGCGGCGTCGCGGGCTGCCTTGTAGAGCGCCTCCCGCATTCCCGGAGTCCGCTCGACGAGGGGACTGGGGGCCTCCTCGATGACCTTCTGGTGGCGGCGCTGGATGGAACACTCGCGCTCCCCCACCGCCCAGACGGTGCCGTGCGAGTCGGCCATGATCTGGACCTCGATGTGACGTCCACGCTCGAGGTAGCGCTCGCAGAACACCGCGTCGTCGCCGAAGGCGGACTTCGCCTCGCGCTGCGCGCCTTCGATCTCGTCGTGCAGCGAGTCGAGGGTGCGGACGATCCGCATGCCGCGACCTCCGCCACCGGCGGACGCCTTGACGAGCACCGGGAGCATGTCCTCGGTGAGGTCGGCGGGCTCGAGGTCGGTGAGCATCGGCACGCCGGCCTCGCCCATAATCTTCTTGGCCTCGATCTTGGAGCCCATGGCCTCGATGGCCGCGACCGGCGGGCCGACCCAGGTCAGGCCCGCGTCGATCACGTCGCGGGCGAACCCGGCGTTCTCAGACAGGAACCCGTATCCGGGGTGGATGGCGTCGGCGCCGGCCGCCTCGGCCGCGGCGATGACCAGATCACCGCGCAGGTAGGTCTCGGCGGGGGTGTTGCCGGGCAGGCGGACGGCGGCGTCGGCCTCGCGGGTGTGGGGCGCCTCGGCATCGGCGTCGGAGAACACGGCGACAGTGGTCATGCCGAGTAACCGCGCGGTGTGGTGGACGCGTCGGGCGATCTCGCCGCGGTTGGCCACCAGGACTGAAGTGATCGGAGTCGGGATTGATGAATTCTCCATGATTTCGTTCCTCACATCCGGAAGACGCCGAAGCGGTCGGTTCCGGCGACTTCTCCGGAGTGGATCGCGGACAGGCTGAGGCCCAGCACCGTCCGGGTGTCGCGGGGGTCGATGACGCCGTCGTCGTAGAGCATCCCCGACAGGAAGGCGGGCAGGGACTCCTTCTCGATCTGGTCGGCGATCGCGGTCTTGAGTCCGTCGATGGTCTCCTGGTCCATCTCCTGACCGCGGGCGGCGCTGGCGGCCGCGGCGACGGAGGTGACCACGTCGGCGAGCTGCTGCCCACCCATGACGGCGGACTTGGCGCTGGGCCAGGTGTAGAGGAACCGGGGGTCGAACGCGCGGCCACACATGCCGTAGTGGCCGGCACCGTAGGAGGCGGCCGTGATGAGCGACAGGTGCGGGACCTCGGAGTTGGAGACCGCGTTGATCATCATCGCGCCGTGCTTGATGATGCCGCCGCGCTCGTACTCCGACCCGACCATGTAGCCGGTGGTGTTGTGCATGAACAGCAGGGGTGTGTCGTATCGATTGGCCAGCTCGATGAACTGGGTTGCCTTCTGGGCCTCCTCGCTGAACAGCACGCCGCGCGCGTTGGCGATGATCCCGACCGGGTAACCGTGGAGCTCGGCCCAACCGGTGACGAGACTCGCGCCGTACAGCGGCTTGAACTCGTCGAAGACCGAGCCGTCGACGATCCGGGCGATGATCTCGCGCGGGTCGAACGGGATCCTGAGGTCCTCCGGGACGATCCCGAGCAGCTCGTCGGTGCCGTACAGCGGCTCCGCGACCTGGGCACGCGGGGCGCGCCCGGCCTTGGTCCAGTTGAGACGGCGGACGATACCCCGGGTCAAGCGGGCAGCGTCGGCCTCGTCCACCGCCAGGTGGTCGGCCAGGCCGGAGACTCGGGCGTGCATGTCGGCGCCACCGAGGGTCTCCTCGTCGGCGATCTCACCGGTGGCGGCCTTGACCAGCGGCGGGCCGGCGAGGAAGACCTTGGAACGTTCCTCGATCATGACGACGTGATCGCTCATGCCGGGCACGTACGCGCCACCGGCGGTGGAGTTTCCGTAGACCACGGCGATGGTGGGGATGCCGGCCTTGGACAGGCGGGTCAGGTCGCGGAAGAGCGCGCCGCCGGGGACGAACACCTCCTTCTGCGTGGGCAGGTCGGCGCCACCGGACTCCACGAGGCTGATGACCGGGATCCGGTTCTTCATGGCCACGTCGTTGAGACGGAGGACCTTGCGCAGCGTCCACGGGTTGGAGGTGCCGCCCTTGACCGTCGGATCGTTGGCGATGAGCAGGCACTCGACGCCCTCGACCACACCGATCCCGGCCACCACGGAGGCACCGGTCTGGAAGTCGGAGCCCCACGCGGCGAGCGCGCACAACTCCAGGAACGGGGACTCCGGGTCGAGGATCATGTCGATCCGCTCGCGGGCGGTGAACTTGCCGCGCTCGCGGTGGCGGGCGACCTTGCGCTCGCCACCGCCGGACAGTGCCGGCTCGAGATCCGTGGCGAGCTGGTCGAGCTTGCCCTCCATGGCCTGCCTCGCGGCACCGAACTCGGCGCTGGTGGTGTCCAGTGTGGAACGGAGGATTGTCATGCCGTGAACCCCAAACGTCGTCCGGCGAGGGTGGTCAGGATCTCGGTCGTGCCGCCCCCGATGCCCAGGAGCCGGACATCGCGGTACTGGCGGCTGACCTCGGACTCCGACATGAAGCCGAGTCCTCCGAACAGCTGCACCGCCTGGTTGGCGACCCATTCGGCGCACTCGACGGCGGTGTTCTTGGCGAAGCAGACCTCGGCGATGGCGTCCTGCCCCGACACCGCCAGGTTCACACAGTGGTGCGTGTAGGTGCGGGCGAGATCGATCCGACGGGCCATCTCGGTGACCGTGTTCTGCACGCCCTGCCGGGACAGCAGCGGGCGTCCGAAGGTCTCCCGCTCGCGGACCCAGTCCAGCGTGAGATCGAGGCAGCGCTGTGCCTGGGAGTATCCCTGGGCGGCCAGCGCGGCGCGCTCGCCGACGAAGCCGATCCCGATCTGCGCGAAGCCGTCGTTCTCCGCGCCGACGAGGTTCTCCACCGGCACCCGACAGTCGGTGAACGTCAGCTCGGCGGTGTCGGAGGCGCGCCAGCCGAGCTTGTCGAGCGGCGCCGAGATGTGGAAGCCCGGGGTGTCCGTGGGGATGACGAGCAGGCTCACACCGGCGGCGCCCTTGAGCTCCTCGCCGCCGGTACGGACGGCGGCGACGACGAAGTCGGCGCGCGTCGCGGAGGTGATGTACGTCTTGGCACCGTTGACGACGTAGTGATCGCCGTCCCGCCGGGCCGTGGTGGTGAGGTGGCCGACGTCCGATCCGCCACCGGGTTCGGTGATGGCCAGGGAGCCGATCATCTCGCCGGCGAGGGTGGGCTTGACCCAGCGCTCGATCTGTTCCGGGGTGCCGGACTGGGCCAGGTGCGGGATCGCGATGCCGCAGGTGAAGAGTGACGCGAACACGCCGCCGGACACTCCGGCCTCGTGCAGCGCCTCGCACACGATCATCGAATCGATCGCGTCGCCGCCACCGCCGCCGACCTCCTCGGGGAACGAGACCCCGAGCAGTCCCAGCTCGCCTGCCTTGCGGTGGAGCTCGCGCGGGATCGAGCCCGCGGCCTCCCACTCGTCGAGGTGGGGCAGGATCTCCCGCTCGGCGAAGCGGGTCGTGGCCTCGCGCAGCGCGAGACGCTCCTCGGAGTACCAGGGGTCGCCTGGCACATGGGGTGGGACGGCGGGGACGGTACGGCGTGGGATGGTCACTCGTTCTCCTTCGCTTGGGCCGGTGCGGCGGTCACGGGGGCGTTGATGTGGTCGGGGATGTCGACGACCCGGGAGCGGAGCCACTCCGCCAGGCCCTTGGCCTGCGGGTCCCAGCGGTAACCGTGCGCCACGCCCTTGCCGAGCAGTCCGTCGATGACGAAGTTGACCGCGCCCAGCTTCGGCAGCTCATAGCGCTCGATCGGCAACTCCGCGGCCTCGGGCAGGAGGCGTCTCAGCTCGTCGACGGTGAGGGTGTCTCGCATCCAGGCGTAGGCCTCGGCGTCACCGGCCCACAGTCCGATGTTGGCGGTGCCGCCCTTGTCGCCGGAGCGGGCCCCGAGGACGTCGCCCAGCGGGCGCCGGCGGGTCGACCCCGTCACCGGCACTGCGGAAACGAGCGGGTTGCCGTCGGCGTCCAGTCCGTCGGAGGCGTGGCCGTCGCCCATCTCCTCCGTCCTGGCGGGGGGGTCGATGTCGACCCGGGTCCCGTCGGGCAGGACCGCGATGTGCGGCACCTCGTTTTGGTCCAGGTAGGCGGGGATGTACACGCCGTACGGTCCCCCGCGGCCGGGCGGCGCGCTGGGGGTGGCGCCCGGATAGCTGGACAAGGTCATGGCGACCGCGGCATCGGAGAACGCTCGACCGACCACGTCGGAGTCCGGGTCCCAGGCGACGATGGTCATCAGCGCGGTCGCGGCGGCCTGGGTGTCGGCGTCGGGGTGGTCGGTGCGGTGCAGGCGGAAGTCCAGCTGCGCCGGCTCGCGCTCGAGCCCGGCCAGGAGCTGGCGCTCGACCAGGGCCGCCTTGTCCTCGATGTCCAAGCCCGTGAGCAGGAACGTGATCTCGTTGCGGAAGCCGCCGAGGCAGGTGACGGACACCTTGGTGGTGGGCGGTGCCGTCTCGCCCACGACGCCGGAGATCCGGACGCGGTCGGCACCCTCCTGCTCGAGCACGGCGGTGTCGAGTCGGGTGACGACGTCGGGTCCGCCGTAGCGCGCGCCGGTGACCTCGTAGAGCAGCTGCGAGGTGACGGTGCCGACGGTGACCGCGCCCCCGGTTCCCGCATGCTTGGTGATGACGGAGGTGCCGTCGGCGGCGATCTCGGCGATCGGGAAGCCGGGCTTCACCGGGTCGGCGATCTCGCCGCGGTTGAAGAAGGCGTAGTTTCCGCCGGTGGCCTGCGTGCCGCACTCGATGACGTGGCCCGCGGCGGTGGCGCCGGCGAGTGCGTCCAGGTCGTCGCGTCCCCAACCGAAGTGACTGATCGCCGGGCCGACGATCACGGACGCGTCCGTGACGCGGCCGGTGACCACGATGTCGGCCCCCGCGTCGAGGCACCGTGCGATGCCGAAGGCGCCCAGGTAGGCGTTGGCCGTGACCGGGAACCCGGCGTCCTCTGGGACGTCGAGCTCCCCGATCCGGGCGATGAGGTCGTCGCCCTCGACGTGGGCGACCTTCGCCGGCAGCCCCTGCCGATCCGCGAGTTGGCGGATGGCGTCGGCCAGCGCGGCCGGGTTGACCCCACCCGCGTTGGCCACGATCTTGACGTTCTTCTCGAGTGCCAGAGCGAGGCAGTCCTCGAGCTGGCGCAGGAAGGTCTTGGCGTAACCGAGCTCGGCGCTCTTCATCCGGTCGCGGCCGAGGATGAGCATGGTCAGCTCGGCCAGGTAGTCACCGGTGAGGACGTCGAGTTCGCCGCCGGAGAGCATCTCGCGCATCGCGGAGATGCGGTCGCCGTAGAACCCGGACATGTTGCCGACGCGCAGTGGCGCGGGGGTGGACGGTCCGGGGGTGGACGGCGTGGACGTGGACGAGGTCATGCTCGTGCTCCCTTCTCACGGCCGCTGCCGGGGAGTCCGGCGAACGCCTGGGCGATGCGGAGCCATCCCAGCGCGTCCTCGCCGTCCGCCTCCAGAGCGGTGTCGTCGAGGTGCACACGCTGGGTGACCAGCAGACAGAAGTCGAGGATCGGGCCCGTGACCCGCTGCTCGGCGTCGGCGGGGCCGAACTCGAGGACGGTGCCGTCGGCCTGTGTGAGGGCGACGTGGACCTCGGAGGCGGGTGCCTCCAGCCCGTTCATCATGTAGGCGAACGCGCGGGTCTTCCAGCCCAGACGGGCGACGTGCGGGAGGGCGCCGAGGAAAGCCGGGTCGGTGTCGACGCCCACGCCCAGGGCGTCCGCGACGTCCACGCCGTGCGCCCAGGTCTCCATGATCCGGGCGGTGGTCATGGACTTGGACCGCATGGGCGGGCCGAACCACGGGATCTTCTCCCCCGGGTCGGCGGCCTTGAGCGCGTCGGCGAGTTCGCCCCGGGCGAGGCGCCAGCGCGCGAGGACCTCGTCGCGACCGGTGGCGGCGATCTCGGCCGCGCCGGCGTCGACGAAGCCTGTGGGGTCTGACGAGGCCTTGTCCACCACGGCCTGGAAGGCTTCCGCGTCGCGGATGGCGGTGACGGAGACCTCGTCGGTCCAGGCCAGGTGGGCGATCTGCATCGCGACGTCCCAGCCCTCGGCCGGGGTATCGGTGTTCCAGCGATCGGCCCCGACGGTCTCGACGAGCTCGTCCACCCGGGCGTTGAGTGCGGCGAGGGCCGCGTGCGGATCCTCCGTCTCGGAGGGCTGGGGCTTGGTCATGGCGAGAACGATCCCACCTCCCCACGAATAAAGCAAGCGTGCTTGCTTGCTTTTGTCCGCCACCCCTGGAAGTCTTTGCCGTGGTGATCCCCGTCACTTCTGATGCGGGAGGCCCCGACCCCTTACGGAGACACCGTGCGACTAGATCTGACCGGGATCGACCCCGTCGACCACGCCCTGGCCCGCCGCTGCTCGGTGGGTGCCCTCCCCACCCGGGCGGCGGCCACGTTCGCGGGCCGGACCGCCCTCACGGACGACGCGGGATCGTGGACGTATCTCGAGCTCGAGGCCGTGTCCAACCGGTTCGCCCACGGGTTGACCGCGCACGGGATCGAGGCGGAGGAACCGGTCGCGCTCCTGTCGATGAACTGCCGCGAGTTCGTCGCCACCTACTTCGGGACGGCCAAGGCGGGGATGGTCTCGCTGCCCATCAACCTCCTGTCCGGGTTGGACAACATCGAGCACGCCCTGACCGACTCGGGGACCCGCATCCTCGTGGTCCACGGTTCACTCGCGGAATTGGTGATGGGAGCGGTCGCCGCCATTCCCGCGATCCGCACCGTCGTCGTCGTCGGAGGCGTGCCCGACGGCCTGGAGGCCCCCGCCGACGGTCCCGCGCTGATCGGGTGGGACGACCTCCTGGCCGACGACGACACCAATCCCGACACGGTGATCGGCGACCGCCAGGTCGTGCAGTGCCTCTACTCTTCCGGGACCACCTCACGCCCCAAGGGCGTCCTCACCTCGCACCTCGCGGTGACCATGGCCGCGCTCGGCAACGGGGCCGTCTTCGGCCTCAACTGGGGAGCCGAGGCCTCGGTCACGGTCTGCCCGCTCCCCCTCTTCCACACCGCCGGCCTCAACGGGGTCCTGTTGTCCGCCGTCACCATGGGCGCGACCGTCCACCTCCTGCCGGGCTTCGACCCGGTCCAATACGCCGACACGGTCGCCCGGGTCCACGCCACCCACCTGGTCGGCCTGCCTCTCATGCTGGAGGCCCTCGCCGACGGCAGGGACCGCGGCCTCGACCTGTCCTCGATCCGGTTCCTGCTCTACGCCATGGCCCCGATGTCCGAGGAGATGCGCAGACGCCTGGAGTCCGCGCTCCCGGACGCCAGGATGGCGCTGGCCTCGGGGATGAGCGAGTGCACCCCGGCCACCGTGATGCAGTGGCCCGAGCTCAATCCGGACAAGTCCGACTCCTGGGGTTACCCCACCCCGATCGCGGAGAACCGGATCAGCGAACCGGGCGGTGCCGAGCTCATGCCCGTCGGCCAGGAAGGCGAGATCGTCTACCGCGGACCGACGGTGATGGAGGGCTACTGGAACAACCCCGAGGCCAACGCCGCGGCGTTCGTGGGCGGCCGCCTGCACTCCGGCGATCTGGGGCGTATCGACCGGGAGGGGGTCGTGTGGTTCGCCGACCGCGTCAAGGACATCGTCAAGTCCGGCGGCGAGAACGTCTCCTCGATGCACGTGGAGCGGGTCCTCATGGACCACCCGCACGTCGCCGAGGTCGCCTGCGTCGGGCGCCCGGACCCCAAGTGGGGCGAGCTCGTGGTCGCAGTCGTGGTGCCCGCCGAGGGCGCACCGGCCGAGGACGATCTCAAGGGCTCGGTCATGGAGTTCGGCGCGGAGCGGCTCTCCCCCTCGCACCGGCCGCGCGACGTCGTGGTGGTCGACTCCATCCCCCGCACGGCGACCGGGAAGATCCGAAAGGCCGAGCTGCGGGCGGCGCAATGACAGGGCGGGGTCAGGGGCCGACCTCGAGGAGCTCGCCGGGGATCTCCAGGCGGGCCGCCGTGAGGTCGGCTCCGAGCCCGGGCCGCAGCACCTCGCCCCGTGGCGGGCGGGCCACGAGATTGACCGCCCGGAGATTGGGCAGCAGGTAGCGCCGGATGTCCATACCGTCGAGACCCGGGATGAGTTCACGGATCCGCTCGACGGTGAGCTCCCCGGCCAACCAGGCGAACGCCGAGTCGTCCCATGTCCACACCGCGATGTTGACCCCGCGGCCGACCACCCCGCGTCGCACACTCGCGACCGAGCCCAGGACGGCGGTGACGGGCTCCCCGCCCGGGACGGCGCCCGGAGTCCACGGGGTCGGTAACTCCCCCGGCCCGATGGGCGCGGTCTCGACCGGCACCGGGACCGTGACGCGGGCGCCGTCGGGCATGACCACGGAGTGCCCCGTCTCCCCCTGCGCCAGGGGGCGGGCGACCCGCACGGGACGCCGGTCGCCACCGGTACCCCGTGTCATGGCGACCACCGCCACGACCGGCGGGGCCGGTTCACCACGGGCACCGCTGATCCGGACCCGGTCGGTGCCCTCCTGCGCAAGCCTGAGGGAGTCGAGCCGCAGCACCACGTCGGGCGCCGCGTACCGCGCCCCGGCGACGCCGTCGAGGAGCTGATCGGTGACGGTCCCGACGGTGACCGACCCGAAGGCCGAGGGATGGCGCGTGACGACCGCGCACCCGTCGTCGGCGATCTCCGCGATGGGGTAACCCCCGGTGACCGGATCGGTGGTGCGGGTGACATCGGTCGTGGAGTCGACGACCCCCGTCGCGCCGGGGCCACCGGAGAGCACGTGCCCCACCGCGACCGATCCGGCGAGGGAGTCCAGGGCGGACGGCGTCCAGCCGTGGTGGGCCGCCGCGGCGCCGGCGACGAGGGCCTCGCGACTGACGCGCCCGGTGACGACGACGACGGCGCCGGCCGCCAACGCCCGGGAGATGCCGAACGCCCCGTGACGCACCGTCGCGACATCGGCCCCACCGAGACCGAGTTCGGTCGTCCGGTCCGTCACGTCACCGGCATCGACGCAGGCCACTGCCAGGTCCAGACCCGCGTCCCGGGCGACGGACCGCAATTCGGCGGCGAGGCCCTCGGGGTCCAGTGCGCCCGCGTTGGTGACGATCCGCACGCCCCCGGCGCCGAGCTGCCCGAGACACTCGCCGATCTGGACCAGCGCCGCCCGTTCGTAACCCGGTCCGCCCGCGGACCGCTGCTCGGCCAGATCGAGCATCGCCTCGTCGGAGAGCATGTCGAGCGCGAGCACGTCCAGCGCCGCGGCCGCGAGGAACTCGGCCGTCGCCGTGGCACGGTCTGCCCGCGACGCCGAGACGTTACCTATGCGCAGGGGGCTCTGGGTGCTCGTCATCGATCCTCGGACTCCTAGTCGATCTGGGGCGGACGCCTACCCCAGCATGCTCCCCGTGGCAGCGAGGCGCGTGTGGAACGAGAAGGCGTCCTCGAGGATATGTGGCGTGTTGCCGGCACCCGGACGGGCCTCGGCCCGATCGAGGTAGTCGTGCAGAAGTGGTCGGAAGACGGGGTCCGCGCACCGGTCCACGATGAGACGCGACCTCTTGCGTGGGCTCAATGCGCGCAGGTCGGCGAGGCCGTGCTCGGTGACGATCACCTGGACGTCGTGCTCGGTGTGGTCGACGTGCGGGACCATCGGCACGATCGCCGAGACCGCCCCGTCCTTGGCCGTTGACGGGCTGAGGAACATCGACACGTATCCGTTACGCGTGAAGTCACCGGACCCGCCGATGCCGTTCATGATGCGGGTCCCGCCCACGTGGGTGGAGTTGACGTTGCCGTAGACGTCCGCCTCGAGCATGCCGTTCATGCCGACGATCCCCAGCCGCCGGACGATCTCCGGGTGGTTGCTGATCTCCTGCGGGCGCAACGTGATGTGGTCGCGGTAGAGGTCGAAGTTGTCCACCAGTTCCGTCAGTCCGTCCGCGGACAACGCCAGCGCGGTGGCCGAGGCGTGGGCGACCGTGCCCTCCCGGATGAGCTGGAGCATCGAGTCCTGGATGACCTCCGAGTAGCAGGTCAGGTCGGAGAACGAGCCGGCCGCCAGTCCGGCGAGGACCGCGTTGGCCACGTTGCCGATCCCCGCCTGCAGCGGGAGGAGACTGCCCGCCGGCATCCGGCCGCCGGCGACCTCGTGGTGGAAGAACTCGAGCACGTGGCCCGCGATGGCGTCGCTCACCGCGTCCGGCTTGGTCAGGGCGCTGGCGGAGTCCCTCTGGTCGGTGGGCACCACGGCGACGACCTTGGCCGGGTCCACCTCGAGCAGGGGCTGGCCGATCCGGTCGTCGGCCCGCGACAGCATGATCGGCCTGCGCTGCGGCGGGAGCGCCGTGCCGTAGTAGATGTCGTGCATGCCCTCGACGCCGTCCGGGATCCACGAGTTCACCTCGAGGATCACCTTGTCCGCCACGTCGAGCCAGGTCTTGCTGTTGCCCACCGACATCGCGGGGACGAGTTTGCCGTCCTCGGTGATCGCGGCGACCTCCACCACCGCGACGTCCACGTCACCGTAGTGGCCCTGCCACACCTGCTGTGCCACGTGCGACAGATGGACGTCCACGTAGTCCATCTCGCCCGAGTTGATCTTGCCGCGGGCCGTGGGCTCGCTCTGATACGGCATCCGCAGCGCGATGCCGTCGACCTCGGCGAGCATCGCCTCGGCCTCGGTCGCCACGGACGCCCCGGTGAGCAGGTTGACGGCGAGTCTGCCACCTGCCGCCCGGACCGAACGGATGCGCTCGGCCAGGGCCGGCGCGAAGGCCTTGGGCGTGCCCGCGCTGGCGAACCCGCTGATCGCCACCGTGTCACCATCGGCGATCTGATCCACAGCGGAGGCAGCGTCGGTGACCAGTCCCCGGAAGTGGGGATGGCGGATGCGTGAGGGGTCGTACGCGGTGCCCCGCTGCTGGACGGAGGTGCTCATACGCGGAGCCTATCGCCGGGTCGTCCGGGACCCCGACTCGCGATCCGGGCCCCACCCCCGGCCGGAGTGGGCGGGCGCCCTGCGGGCCACCTCGCCGACGGCGGAGACGGGACACATCACGGCCCGCCCCTCACCGCGTCGCCCGCGGACGCTCAGCTCAGGGTGCCGGACACGACCCGATCGGCGTCCAGCCGGACCGCCTCGAACCCGATCTCCCCTGCCGTGGTGCCCTCCGCGGGCCAGGGCGAGACGCCCCGGTCCCCCCGCTCCACCAGGACCAGCACCTCCCCGCCGTCGGGGCCGGATGCCCACACGAGGAGATGCGTGGGGCGAACGCCGTCGGAGCGGACCACGGCCCTGCCCTCGAGCAGCACCCGGCGCCCGCCCCCGCACCCTCCGGCGACCCGCTCCACAGTGGGCGGGCCGCCCTGGTCGTCGCCCCCGGCCACCGCCAACACCGCTCCCCCACGGGCGTCCGGCACCCGGCCGCCGGCGGCCGCGATCACCTGCGCCGCGCGGTCGTGGACCCGGGGCGCCCCGGCCGTCGTCGCCACCGGCGGGGATTGCGCATCGGAATCGGCCACGGCGCCTGAACCTCCTGGTTGGTGTGGATAGACTGCCCATCATCCCACCGCCGCGTCCGACAGGAGTGAGCCTTGCCCCCCAGGACCGCCCCGATCCCCGATCGCATCGACCAGGCCCGCGCCAACTGGGAGCGAGAGGGCTGGACGGACGCCGCGCAGGGGATGACGGTGGTGACCTCCGTGATGCGGGCTCACCAGATCCTCCTGGCCCGGGTCGAGGACACCCTGCGGCCGTGGAACCTGTCGTTCCCCCGCTACGAACTCCTCCGGCTGCTGGCCTTCTCCCGCTCCGGAGCGCTGCCCATCACCAAGGCCTCGGAGCGCCTCCAGGTACACGTCACCAGCGTCACCAGCGCCATGAAGCGACTCCTCGACGCGGGACTCGTGGAGCGACGGCCGCATCCGACGGACGGGCGGACGACCCTCGTGGAGATCACGGCCGAGGGCAGGCAGGTGGTGGCCGAGGCGACCGCGGCACTGAACTCCGGCGTGTTCGCCGACCCGGGGATGGACGAGGACGATCAGGTGGCGCTCATCGAGGCCATCGCCGCGCTTCGCCGGTCCGCCGGCGACTTCTGACCCACCCGGCCCGGCCGGGAGGGCCGCTCCCCGCCACCGCCGGTCGGTGTTACCGTGGCGATCGCCGGACCCCTGACACGACACCGCGCCCGGCCCCCTCTCGGGTGGGGCCGGGCGCGGCTGTTCGTGGGACGGATCCGCTCGGGGCTGTGAGCCCCCGGTCCCGTCAGGTGCGGGTCAGGGCACCTCGGTGGCGAGGACGCGGTCCTCGGTGATCTCGGAGTCCGCGTGCATCTCGTTCTTGCTGGACTCGGTCATGGCCACCACGCAGAGCATGGACATGGCGGACAGCAGCGAGAGCATGATTCCGACACCGAGCGTGTTGCCCGCGGCGACCATGGCGGCGGCAGCCAGCGGGGGCAGTGCGCCACCGAGGATGCCGGCGAGGTTGTACCCGAGGCCGGCACCGGTGTAGCGGTAGCGGGCCTGGAACAACTCGGGCAGGAGCGCGCCGGCCGGACCGTAGGCGATACCGAAGATGATCAGCGTGACGAAGAGGACCACTGCGAACGCGATCGGCGACCCGGTGTCGAGGATGGGGAAGACGAACAGCGTCCAGACCACGGCCAGCGCCACCGAGGTGCCGATGACCTTCTTGCGGCCGATCCGGTCCGAGTACATGGCGGACAGTGCGATGGCGGCACCGAAGATCAGGGCGGCGAGCATGCCCATGCCGAGGACGAAGGGCCGCGTGTGCTCGAGGTTCTTGGTGGCGTAGTTCGTGAGGAACGAGGTGCCCATGTAGAAGAGGGAGAACAGCGAGGTGAGCGCGCCACCGGCGATGAGGATCTCCTTCCACTGGTGGCGGATCGCGTCGGCGAACGGCAGCGTCTTGGGGGCCGGGGCCCGGTTCGCGGCCTTGTCGGCGGCCTCGGTCGCGGCGGCCTCCCTGGCCTGACGCTCCTGCGTCTGACGGAAGACCGGGGTCTCCTCGATCGAGATGCGGATCCACAGCCCGATCAGGACGAGGACGGCGGAGAGCAGGAACGGGATGCGCCAGCCGTACTGCATGAACGGGCTGTCGACGTCGGCGCCGTCGCCGGCGATCAGGGAGAAGAGGAGGAACGTCCCCGAAGAGAGGAAGAACGCGAAGGCCACACCGAGCTGGGGCCACATGCCCATCATCCCGCGCTTGCCCTGGGGTGCGTACTCCGCGGTGAGCAACGTCGCGCCCGCCCACTCGCCGCCGACCGCGAAGCCCTGGAAGAACCGGCAGACCACGAGGAGGGTCGGGGCCCAGATGCCGATACCGCCCTCGAACATTCCGAACGCGCCGGTGCCGTACCCGGGCAGCAGCCCGATGAATACGGTGGCGACGCCCATGATCATCAGCGTCCACACCAGCGTGCGCTTACGACCGATGCGGTCGCCGAAGTGGCCGAAGAGCGCGGCGCCGACCGGGCGCGCGAAGAAGGCGACCGCGAAGGTCGCGAACGACGAGAGCGTCGCCGCCGCCGCATCCTGGCCTGGGAAGAACAGAGTGGGGAAGACCAGCGCCGCGGCGGTGCCGTAGATGAAGAAGTCGTACCACTCGATCGTCGTTCCGATCGAGGAGGCCGCCGCCACCTTCGTGAGCGAGGTCTTCTTGGGCTCCGCTGACGGGTTCGGCGACTGTGGCGCCGTACCCCCGGCGGGGAGGTTCGTGGCTGTCAAGACAACTCCAAGTCTCGTGGGGCGCCGGGTGGGGGCCCTGGCGCGGGACGTGTTCCCCGACGAGTGAACGTCGATTGAGGAAAAGGTATGTGACTGGGGCCACACCCGATACACCCGAAAGTGGATGGTCGGTGATCCGGATCACGTAGTGGCCGGGCGACCCAGGCACCGCGGGACCGGAAGCGCACCGCCGCGAATGTCCCTCGGAAGACGAGCGAGACGCCGACAACCAGCCCGAAGAAGCGCGCCCGATGCCTCGGCCTCCCTCCCCCCACGAGTGCTCAGCGACCAGCCCTCGACTTCCCACCAGTCCGTATAGCTCTCCGCCTCGCGGGTACGACAGCGAGCGGGGTCTCCCCCGGTTCGTAGGCCCCGGTCCGACTGCGGCTCGTGGGACGCCGCGGACCTGCTGCGGGGTGTGGAGGGCTCTCGAGCTTCTACAACGGCTACAAGGTCGAGCGCGACGGCGCCATGCCCGGGTTCATCCGGTTCCCCGTTGTCGGTCCGGGCGCTGTCCACGGATTGGACGAGGGCGCCGCACGATTCGCGGAGCTGGTCGCCGATGAGCTCAAGGGGTTGCCCAGCGACTGGGCGCGCAGGGGTGTCGGCACGGTATACGGCGACACCTCCACGACGTTCGGTCGAGCGCGTCCGACTGGACCGTGTGGCCACCGGCCTGATCCGCGCGGTGCGGGCTGGCGGACCATTCGAGGAACCCGACTCGGCCCTGGCGGCGACGGCCGACCTGCGGGGCTCCGACGGCGCTGCAGTCGATGACCGGACAGCACCGTGGAGCTGCAGACCCTCGCCCGCCCGACTGTGCCGGTAGCGCGGTTCGCCGCGTCCGCGGCGGTCGCGCTCACGGAGAATCCCGGGACTTCGAGATACATGGGTGCCCCGGGCACGCAGCGAACGGGTCCGGCTGGATCGCCCCGGCGCCGACACGGACCCCGATCACCGGGACGACGCCACGACGGTCGACCCCGCCCGATTCATGGGGTGGACGACGCCGGGCAGCGCGAGGCGTTCGTTCCGCAGAGCGGGGCGAGTGTCCGCACCGGGGCCACTGTCCCGGCGAGATGCTCGCGGTCGCCGTGCGGCGACAGGGGGCCGGGGGACGTCGCCTTCCCGCGACCGGGGTCCGGGTGACGCGGCCGGACCGGGGGTCCGGGGGTCCGGGACAGGGCGACCTGCCAACACGCACCACCGTTCCGGGCCGCCGGCCGGTCGGCGCGGCTCAGGGCAGGACGCCGAGGAGCCGGGCGCGCGCCACGGACTCCATCCGCGACCGCGTGCCGAGCTTGGTGCCGATGTTGCGCAGGTACGCCTTGATGGTCTCCGGGGACAGCGAGAGCCGCGCCCCCACCTCGGCGTTCGAGCAGCCGAGCGCCACCTGGGCCAGCACGTCGATCTCGCGCGGCGAGAGCACCGACTTGGCGGGAACCGGGATGTCACCGGCGTCGGGCGCCCGTCCCACGCCGGCGAGTGCGGACCCGGCGGCCAGGAGACGGTCGCGCAGTGCCGGGTCGCCCAGCTCAGCGGCGATCGCCCGTAGCTCTCCGTGGAGGACCCGCAGCTGCTCGCGGTCCGCGGCCTCGAAGCCGACGGAGTGCTCCGCGGCGGCGAGGTCCGCCATCCGCAGCCGGCGGTCGACCTCGTCCCTGACCTGGAACTCCGCGGCGAGGTCCGAGGCGACCGAGTTGAACGTCCTGGCGACGTGGTCGCCGAGCTGGGTGGCCACGCGCGCCGACCCGTAGAGGATCGTCCGCGCGACGCCGGAGACCATCACCGGCACCGAGATGATGGCCCGGAGGCCCTCCTGCTCCACCGCATCGGCGTAGTCGCGCGTGATGCTGGAGCAGTCCTCGTAGTCGCGGACCGTCGCGGGACGCCCCGACGCCATGACGTGCCCACCGAGCCCCCGGCCCTTCGCCACGGCCAGACCCTGCATGGAGTTCGTGCGGACGCCGATGAAGCGGCTGAGCTTCGCCGTCTCGCCGTCGGCCTGCCCTGCGAACACGATCGGCAGACCGGACTCCTGCCGCGCGCGTCGCAGGGCGCCGAGGACCGCGTCCGAATCACTGGGTCGAAGGGTGGTCATGGTCAGCTCCCGAGAGTGGAGACGGTCAGCTCCGCGCGGAATCGCGGATGCTGGTGATGATGGCGCTGAAGTCCTTGCCACCGTTGTCCTGCGCGAACTCGTCGTACAGCGCCGCGGCCGCCGCACCGAGCGGCGCGACCGTTCCGGTGCTCTCCAGCGCGGCCAGGGCCAGTCCCAGGTCCTTGTTCATCAGGGCCGTGGCGAAGCCGGGCGTGAAGTCGTTGTTCGCCGGGGAGGTGGGCACCGGGCCGGGCACGGGGCAGTTGGTGTGCAGCGCCCAGCTGTTGCCGGTGGCCCCGGTGACGACGTCGTACAGGGCCTGGTGCTCGAGCCCCAGCCGCTCCGCGAGCACGAACGCCTCGCCGATCGCGATCTGGTGGACGGCCAGGACCATGTTGTTGCAGACCTTGGCGGCCTGGCCGGCCCCCGCGGCGCCGCAGTGGATGACCTTGCCGGCCATGGGCTCGAGGACCGGCTGCGCCGCGGCGAACGCCTCGTCCTCACCGCCCACCATGAACGCCAGCGTCCCCGCGGTCGCGCCCTTGACACCGCCGGAGACGGGGGCGTCCACCTGGAGCATCCCCGCCTCGACGGCCTTGGCGTGCACCGCCCGGGCGTCGTCGACCGAGATGGTGGACGAGTCGATGAACAGCGTGCCTGCCTCCGCCTCGCCCAGGACGTCGTCGTAGGTGGAGGTGACCAGCGCGCCGTTGGGGAGCATCGTGATGACGACGCCGGCCCCGCGGACCGCCTCGGCCGGCGTCTCGCACACGGTGACGCCGGCCGAACGCGCGGCCTCCTGCGCGGCGGAGACCGGGTCGAAACCGCGGACCTCGTGGCCGGCACCGACGAGGTTGGCCGCCATGGGACCGCCCATGTTGCCCAGTCCGAGGAAAGCGACGGTCGGCAGTTCGTTGGTCATTCCTACGCTCCCAGTCCGCGCGCGGCGACGGCCCTGCCGACGACGACGCGCATGATCTCGTTCGTGCCCTCAAGGATGCGGTGCACCCGCAGATCCCGCACGATCTTCTCGATTCCGTATTCGGATAGATACCCGTAGCCGCCGAACAACTGCAGCGACCGGTCCGCGATGTCGAAGCACCGGTCGGTGACGAAGAGTTTCGCCATGGCGCACAGCTCCACGTGGTCGGGTTCCTTGGCGTCCAGCGCCGCGGCGGCGCGCCACAGCATGAGCCGACTCGCCTCCAGTTCGGTGGCCATCTCGGCGAGGGTGAACCGGATGGTCGGCTCGTCGATGAGCGCGCCGCCGAACGCCTCGCGGTCCCGCACGTGTGCCACGGCCCGCGAGTACGCCTCCTGGGCCCCGCCCAGCGAGCAGGCGGCGATGTTGATGCGCCCGCCGTTGAGTCCGCGCATCGCGATGGTGAAGCCGAGCCCCTCTCCGCCGGTGTCCGCGCCGCCGATGAGGTTGGCGGCCGGAACCCGGACGCCCTCCATGATCACCTGCGCCGTCGGCTGGGCGTTCCAGCCCATCTTCTGCTCGTCGGGGCCGAAGCTCAGCCCGTCCGAGTCGGCCGGGACCAGGAACGCGGAGATGCCCTTGGGGCCCGCGTCCCCGGTCCTGGCCATCACCAGGTAGACGTCCGACTGGCCGCCCCCGGAGATGAACTGCTTGGTCCCGGTGAGCACGTAGTGATCACCATCGCGGACCGCCTTGGTGCGCAGCGCCGCCGCGTCCGACCCGGCGCCCGGCTCGGTGAGGCAGTAGCTGGCGAACTTCTCGAGCGAGGCCAGCTCGGGGATCCACTGCCGGCGCTGCTCGTCGGTGCCGAACTCGTCGACCATCCACACGCACATGTTGTGGATGGACAGGTACGCCGCCACCGACGGGCACCCGCGGGCGAGCTGCTCGAAGATCCGCACGCCGTCCAGTCGACGCATCCCGCTGCCCCCGACCTCCTCGGAGACATAGATCGCGCCCATGCCCATCCCGGCAGCCTCGCGGAGGACGTCCTTGGGGAAGTGGTGGGTCTCGTCCCACTCCTGCGCCCTGGGACCGATCCGCTTGTCCGAGAAGTCGCGTGCGGCGTCGACGATGACCTTGTCGTCGTCATCAAGGGTGAACATGGGTGTTCCTCTCCTGGGGCGAGCCGGTCAGTCCATCGTGGGGATGTTGAAGTCGGCCCCGTCCTTGATGCCCGACGGCCAGCGCTGCGTGACGGTCTTGACCTTGGAGTAGAACTTGATCGACTCCGGGCCGTGCTGGTTGAGGTCGCCGAAACCGGACTTCTTCCAGCCACCGAAGGTGTGGTACGCGATCGGGACCGGGATCGGCACGTTGACGCCGACCATGCCGACCTCGACGCGGGAGACGAACTCGCGGGCGGCGTCGCCGTCGCGGGTGAAGATGGCCACGCCGTTGCCGTACTCGTGGTCGTTGGGCAGGCTCAGGGCCTCCTCGAAGTCCTTGGCGTGGACCACCACGAGGACGGGGCCGAAGATCTCGTCGGTGTAGACGCTCATGTCCGGGGTGACCTTGTCCATGAGCGTCGGGCCGACGTAGTAGCCCTCGGAGATGTCCTCACCGTTGAACTCGCCGGTGTAGGCACCCACACCGCGACCGTCGACGAGGAGCTCGGCGCCGGCCTTCTCGCCCTGATCGATGTAGTCGAGGACCCGGGCCTTGGACTCGGGGGTCACCAGCGGGCCGTAGTCGGACTGCGGATCGTGGCTGTGGCCGACCTTGAGGTCCTTGACCTTGGGCAGCAGCTTCTCGAGGAGCGCCTCGGCCGTGCCCTCGCCGACGGGGACGGCCACGGAGATGGCCATGCAGCGCTCGCCGGCCGAACCGAAACCGGCGCCGACCAGGGCGTCCGCGACCTGGTCCATGTCGGCGTCCGGCATGATGATCGCGTGGTTCTTGGCGCCGCCGAAGCACTGGGCGCGCTTGCCGGTGCGGGCGGCGCTGGAGTAGATGTACTGCGCGATCGGGGTGGAGCCGACGAAGCCGACCGCCTGGATCGTGTCGTTGTCGAGGATCGCGTCCACGGCCTCCTTGTCGCCGTGCACGACCTGGAAGATGCCGTCCGGCAGGCCCGCCTCGGTGAACAGCTCGGCCAGGCGCACCGGCACGGAGGGATCCCGCTCGGAGGGCTTGAGGACGAACGCGTTGCCACAGGCGATGGCCGGGCCGGCCTTCCACAGCGGGATCATGGCCGGGAAGTTGAACGGGGTGATGCCGGCGACGACGCCCAGCGGCTGGCGCATGGAGTAGACGTCCACGCCGGTGCCCGCGTTCTCGGTGAACTCGCCCTTGAGCAGGTGCGGGATGCCGATCGCGAACTCGACGACCTCGAGGCCGCGCTGAATGTCGCCCTTGGCGTCCGGCGTGGTCTTGCCGTGCTCGATCGCGAGCAGCTCGGCGAGCTCGTCCATGTTCTGGTTGACCAGGTCCACGAACCGCATGAGCACGCGGGCGCGCTTCTGCGGGTTCTGCGCGGCCCACGCCTTCTGCGCGGCGGCTGCCTTGGCGATGACGTCGTCGACCTCGGCCGTGGTGGCCAGTGGTACGACCGCCTGCGCCTTGCCCGTGCTGGGGTTGAGCACTTCCTGGCTCCGCCCCCCGGTGGCCGCGACCCGCGCGCCGTTGATGTAGTGCTCGACCTGCCTGAGATCCGACATGGACGTCCCTTCCTCAGTGGGGCGGCGCGCTGTTCTCGCCCGCTCACCCCTGTCCCGTGATGCCCATCACCATATACTTGCAACTCCTAGTAATCCATAGCCGGGGCCCGATCGACCCCGGACCCTCCCCTTTCGGGTGTACCGCCGCGCCCCGCCGCAGACCTACTGTGAGCTGACTCACTCACACGTTCCGTCGACAGGAGCATCCATGCCCCCGCTGCCCACCGAGGCCACCGTCCGGTTCCGCGCCGCCCGCGACTTCCTCCAGGCACACGCGCTGGACTACGACGCCGCGCGGGACGGCTTCGCCTGGCCCGAGCTCGACGAGTGGAACTGGGCACTGAACTGGTTCGACGTCCAGGCCGAGGGGAACGACGACCCCGCCCTGTGGATCGTCGAGGAGAACGACGGCGGCGGCGCCCCGACCGAGGCCAAGTACTCGTTCGAGGAGATGCGGGTCCGGTCCGACCGGACGGCCAACTGGCTGCGAGAGCGGGGCGTCGAGCCCGGCGACCGCATCCTGCTCATGCTGGCCAACCAGGTGGAGCTGTGGGACGTCATGCTGGCGGTGATCAAGCTCGGTGCCGTGGTCATCCCCGCCACCACGCTGCTCGCCGAGGGCGACCTGCGGGACCGCATTGCGCGCGGCGGCATCAAGCACGTCATCGCGCGCGGCGAGCTGGCCGAACGGTTCGCCGACATCTCCGGCGACTACCAGCGCATCTCGGTCGGCGGGGACGAGCGGGGCGGCACGCCGGCGGGCTGGACTGACCTGGCCGGAGCGATGGACGCCTCCCCCGACTTCGAACCGACCCACACCACCCACGCCGACGACACCCTGCTGCTGTACTTCACCTCCGGCACCACCAGCAAGCCCAAGCTCGTCGAGCACACGCACGCCTCCTACCCGGCGGGCCACCTGTCGACCATGTACTGGATCGGCCTCCAGCCCGGCGACGTCCACCTCAACGTCTCCTCCCCCGGCTGGGCCAAGCACGCCTGGTCGAACGTCTTCACCCCGTGGATCGCCGGGTCGTGCGTGTTCATCTACAACTACTCGCGCTTCGACGCCGCGGCGATGATGCGCGAGATGGACCGCTGCGGCGTGACGAGCCTGTGCTGCCCCCCGACCGTGTGGCGGATGCTCATCCAGGCCGATCTGACCCAGCTGCAGGTCCCGCCCCGCCTGGCGGTGGGCGCGGGCGAGCCGCTGAACCCCGAGGTCATCGGTCGGGTCCGGGACGCGTGGGGGGTGACGATCCGCGACGGGTTCGGCCAGACCGAGACCACCGTGCAGATCGCCAACACCCCGGGCCAGCCCATCAAGGACGGCTCGATGGGCCGGCCGTGCCCCGGCTTCGACGTGGTGCTGGTCGACCCGGCCACCGGGCAGGAGGTCGCCGGCGACGGCGCGGAGGGCGAGATCTGCCTGCGCCTCGATCCCCGCCCGCTGGGACTGATGGTCGGTTACCACGGTGATGCCGAGCGCACCGACGCCGCCTACGCGGACGGCTTCTACCACACCGGTGACGTGGGGTCCCGGGACGCGGAGGGTTACATCACCTACGTCGGGCGCACCGACGACGTGTTCAAGTCCTCCGACTACCGGATCTCGCCGTTCGAGCTGGAATCGGTGCTGCTCGAGCACCCGGCCGTCGCCGAGGCCGCCGTCGTCCCCTCCCCCGACCCGGTGCGGCTGAGCGTGCCCAAGGCCTTCGTCGTCCTGGCCGGCGGCTGGGAGCCCACCGAGGCCACGGCGCGCGAGATCTTCGAGTACTCGCGCACGCACCTGGCCGGTTACAAGCGGGTCCGGCGCCTGCAGTTCACCGACCTGCCCAAGACCATCTCGGGCAAGATCAGGCGGGTGGAGCTACGCCGCGGCGAGGTCGACAACGGCCCGTCGGTGGACTTCCCCGGTGAGTTCCGCGAGGACGCACTGCGCTGACGGTGGACGCCGTCCGGTGCGCGGTCCGCGGGCGGCCGCCACGCGACGCGGGTCCCGAGGCGGCTCACGTCCGGAGGAGGCCGTCGATCTCCTCGGGCGTCCACGGCGCATGCGAGTGGAAATCGCGGTACGCCAGGATCTGCGCCTCCGGCGTGGGGAATCGTCCGACGAAGCCGCCCGATCCGGCGAAGACGCCCCCGGTGATCCCCGCGGAGAGGTCGGAGACGAGATAGGTGTAGAGGGGTGCGACGTACTCCGGGCCCGCCGGGTCCAGTGCCCCGGCCACACTCAGCTCGTCGAGCATTCCCCGGCGCCCCAGGTCCCGGATCTGCTCCTCGTAGGCCTCACCACTGGACAGACGGGTGCGCGCGCCGGGGCACACGACGTTCGCCCGGACCCCGTGCTCGGCCAGTTCCGCCGCGATCGCCATGGTGAGTGAGGTGACGGCGCCCTTGCCGGCCGGGTAGCCGGTCCCGCCGTAGTCGCCCTTCCAGGCGAACGACGACGTGGTGACGATCGCACCCGTTCCCGCCTCCACCAGGTGTGGCGCGAAGACGCGACACGGGGCGAACACAGTGCCCAGGTGGGCGTCGATGAGGTCGGCGAAGTCGGCGTGGGACACCGTGAGCATCGACGACCCCGCCGGTTCGGGCACCCCGGCGCACGTGATGAGCCCGCCCACGACCGAGTCCCCCTCCCTCGCCCGGGCGAGCAGCTCCTCGGCGACGGCGGGCTCGTGCGCCGACCCGGCGACGCCGCGGATCCGGCCGGTCGACCGTGCCGCGAGGTCGTCGACGTGCTCGGCCAGCGCCCGTGGATCCCGGCCGTTGAGCACGACGTCGGCGCCGCGGGCCGCCAGGTCCTCGGCCACCGCGGCCCCGATCCCGCGAGAGGATCCGGTGACGGCGTACGCCCGCCCGCCCAGGTGGAGCGCGGTCACTGCCGGCGGTCGTGGTCTGGTCCACGGGCGGCGAGGGTCCGCTTGGCCCACCCGTAGTCCGTCTTGCTGCTGGGGTGCCGCTCCACCTTGTCGACGACCCAGAACGCGACCGGGATCTTGAACCCTGCCAGGGTCGCGCGCAGCGCCTCCTCCAGGGCTGCGAAATCCCCGGTGTGGCCGTCATCCCACTGGAGCACCGCCCCGACCCGGTGGCCGAACCGCTCGTCGGGCACGCCCAGCGCCACGGCGTCCTGCACGCCCTCGGCGGCCTTGAGCGCCGACTCGACCTCCTCGGCGAAGATCTTCTCGCCACCGGAGTTGATCACCTGGCTGCCCCGGCCGAGCATGATGATCGTGTCCGGGCCGTCGTACCTGCCGCGATCGCCGGTGAAGACCCGCCGGGTCCCGGCGATCTCGCGGAACGTCTCCGCCGACTTGGCGGCGTCCTTGTAGTAGCCACTGGGCTGGTAGCCGGCCTTGACGATCCAGCCGATCTCGGTGGAGTCGTCGGGCAGCGGCTCGTCGAAGTCGTCCACCAGTTGCAGGCCGCTGCCCCGGGGGATGCGGGGGCCGTGGTCTGCGAACAGGGACCCGTCGTCGACGTTCGCCCTCGTCACGACTCCCAGGCCGCCGAAGCCGCTCTCGGACGACCCGAACGCGTCCATGATCATGAGATCGGGGCGTAGCTCGAAGAGTTCGGCCTTGACCGACGGCGAGAACAAGGCCGCACCGGAGCTGACCATGAACACGCTCGAGGTGTCGGCACCGGTGTTGCGCATCCGTTCGAGCATCGGCCGCACCATGGCGTCGCCGGCGAGGACGACGATCTGGATCTTCTCGCTCTCGATCTCCTCGAGCACGTCGGGCGCCCGGAAGTGCGGCAGGTAGTGGCACGTGCCCCCGGAGAACAGCGCGGTGAACGAGGGCATGAGCCCGGAGGTGTGGATGAGCGGGAGCAGCACGAGATAGCGTGCGGGGTCCCCGCCCAGTCCGGCACGGGACTGGTGGTACTCGTCGGGCACCGGCTCCCCGGTGTAGTAATCACTGCCGCCGCCGAGGCTGCGCCACAGGTCCTCCTGCCGCCACATCACGCCCTTCGGCTTGCCGGTGGTACCGCCCGTGAAGACGAGGAACAGGTCGTCCGCACTGCGTTCCACCGGTGCCCGGTCCGGCGAGGCCGCGGCGAGGAGCTCCCGGGCGTCGAGCGTGCCGGACGGCAGCTCCCCCGCCCCGGATCCGTCCTCGACCACGATGAGGTGACGCAGCCGCTCCGCGTCCCCGACCGCACCCGCCACCGCCGGGGTGAACTCGCGATGGAAGACCAGGGCGCAGGAGTCGGAGTAGTCGTACAGGTACCCCAGCTCGGATCCCGCGTAGCGGTAGTTGATGCTGACGGGCACGGCGCGGAGTTTGAGGACGCCGAGGAACAGCGCGATGCAGTCCACCCCGTTGCGCAGGTGGATCGCCACGTGATCGCCGGGACCCACCCCCCGGGAGGCCAGCCCGTCCGCCCACCGGTTGGCCTCGGCCTCCAGGTCCGCGTACGTGAGCCGGCGGTCGTCCTCCACCACCGCGAGCCGGTCGCGTCCGTACGCGTCGACCGCCTGCTCGAAGAGATCTGCCAGGGTGTGTGCCATTACGGGGTCCTCCGGGGCGGGCTACTCGGGTGGAGCGGACTCGTCGGGTGGGGTCGGCTCAGACGGGCGTGATGGGGAGCGGGGTGCGGGTGGGCCCGAAGGTGAACGCCGCGCCGGTGCTGATGCGGGTGACGGCGGCCTCCTCGCCCTCCGTGGCCGGCTCGTCGCCCAACCGCAGGACCGCCTCCACGTGCGAGCCGTCCGTCGGGACTCGCTCCACTGTCCAGTGCGGGTCGACGGCCTGCGCGGCGGCGGCGAGGGGCCGAAGGCCGTCCCGGGCGAGCAGCGGAAGCCAGGTGTCGTCGGCGAACCCGTCGGCCGCGGTGTCCCAGCGGACCGTCAGCTCGGTGCCGTCTGCGGACACCTCCGACGAGAAGCCGGTGTAGGCGGTCGGCCCGGCCATCGGGTGCAGGTCGAGCACGGTGGCGAGGCCGAGCGTGTCGGGGCCCACGCCCAGGACCTCGCGGATCCGTCCCGCCGCGACACCGGCGATGCCGGTGGCCTGATAGGCGAGGAGCCGGTCGGCGGTCTCGGTGTCCGACCGACGCCGCACCGACTGGTGGAAGCCCACTGCGAGCAGGTGCATCTGGAGATAGACCTCGCGGGTGATCCGGATGAGTGCGGCAGAGGTGAACTCGGAGAAGACCAGGTCCGTCAGCAGCGGTCCCGCATAGTCGTCGCGCGGGCCCTCGCCGGCGGTGTCCCGGGGCGCCGGGGGGTCGAACCGGAAGCCGATGATCCGGCTGGACGCGGACTCGAGCGCGGGTCCGGGCACCGGGAACGGCTCGCCGTCCGGGTCGATCCGCACCCGCCAGTGGCAGTGCGGGGTGCGGCCCTCCGGGGCGCGGAGCGGGCGGTGGATGGGTTCGACGACCGCGAGCGGGTTGGTGGCCAGCGCGGTGGCGGGAAAGGTGGGGTCCTCGATGTCGTGGCACATGGTGGTGACCAGCCGGTCCCCCATCGGCTCGACGTCCATGAGGGCGCCGCAGTGGTCCAGCCAGAACTCACCGTTGTCGTGGTCGGTCACCGAGTACCGGAAGTCCATGAACTCCGGCGGGGCGCCGACGTCCAGTTGGAAGCCCTTGAAGATCTCGGCGACCCCGTCGCCGGTGATCGACAGTGCGTCCTTCATGCGGCGGGCGTAGTGGGGACTGGCGGCCTGCCATTCCTCGATCGCCACGTCCCTCATGCCGTCGACGCCGAACTCGCCGAGCAGGGCGGGCATGCCGGCCCGATCGATGAGCTGGCCGACGAGCAGCAGGTCGGGCAGGAGCCGGGCGAGCGTGGCGTGGTCGAGGGCCTCGAGGGGATCGCGTGGCGAGGAGTTGCTCACGGGACTCAGACCTCGTCCGGGGAGGAGACGGGCCACAGCGGTGCCGGGCCGTCCTCGATGCGGTACCAGCCCGCCGGCTTGTCTCCGGCCGCCTCGAACCGCTGCTTCATGGAGTCGGTCAGGACGTCCGCCTCGTACATGCGCATGAACAGGTCGACGACGTTGCCGAAGTCGAAGAAGTCGCGGTGCCACGCCCACTGCTGGTTGCCGTTGTAGAGGAACCAGGATCCGCCGAACCCGTGGACCTCGTACGGCTCGCCCGTCCTGGGGTCGACGGTGTCGCGGGCGATCTGCTTCCACAGGCACAACACGTCCCCGGTCTCCGGGTCGATGATCGTGCGGACGTACGGGTACTCCCAGCCGTCGAGACCGGCCATCTCCTGCCCGAGCGCGATGTCGCGGATCTCGTCGCGGCCGACCGCCATGAAGTCGTCCTTGGTGCCGTAGTTCCACCCGTAGGTGGCGTCCTCGGCGTAGAAGTCGGCCAGCGGCGTCCAGTCCTTGTTGCGCTCGCACACCGCGTTGGCCTCGATCCAGCGCTCCACGAACTCGGCGATCTCGGCGCGGTCGTATCGGGTCACGTCACTCGCTCCTGGGGCTTTCCTGCGTCGGGGCTGGGGTGTCGACCAGGCGCAGCGCCTGTGTCGGGCAGTACTTGACGGCGGCCTTGACGGCCTCGAGTTGGCTGGCGGGTATCCGGCCCCGCTTGGCCCGTACCTTCGCCTCGGGCCCCTTGGGCACCGTGAACCACTCGGGCGCCTCGGCCTGGCACTCGGCGTGGGCCTGGCACAGGTCGAAGTCGACCTCGACCCGCATCGGCGACTCCCCGCCCATCAGCGACGCCTCCTCCGGTAGCGGACGGTGCACGGCTGGGCCAGCTGGACGACCATCTTCGAGTGGTCGTTGTGGTAGCTCTCCGCCGGCTGGGCGAGCTCGAACTCGAACTCCCGCAACAGGACCGAGAAGATGGCCTTGATCTGCAGCTGGGCGAATGCCGCCCCCACGCAGCGGTGCCGGCCGGCACCAAAGGGGATCCAGGTCCAGCGGTTGACGATGTCCTCCTGCCGCGGTTCCGCGTAGCGGTCCGGGTCGAACGCATCCGCGTCGGGGAAGTCCACCGGCAGCCGGTTGGACACCGCCGGCGAGGCGGCGACGGTCTGGCCGGCGTGGACGACGTAGTCCCCGATCCGCACGTCCTCCTGGGCGACGCGCATGAGGATGATGAGCGGCGGGTGGAGCCGCAGCGTCTCCTTGAGGGCGTTCTCCACCTTGGGCATCTGCCGCAGCGCGCCGAAGCTGTACTCGGCACTGTCCGCGTAGACCTCGTCGAGTTCCGCCACGACCTGCGAGAGGTACTCGGGATGATTGAGCAGTTCGATGAGCAGCCAGGCGCTCGTCCCCGAGGTCGTGTGGTGCCCGGCGAACATCATCGAGATGAAGATGCCGGTGACCTCGTCCGGGGTGAACCGGTGCGTGCCGTCGTCGTTCTTCACCGAGACCAGCACGTCGAGAAGGTCCCGGTCCTCCTTGTCGGCGGGCGGGTTGGCGACGCGGTCGTCCATGATCGCCGAGACGAGTTCGACCAGCCCGGCGCGGGCCGCGTCACGCTTGCGGAACGCGGGGATGTCGGCGTAGGCGTCGATGTAGGCGTGGGGGTCGGTCCCCTGTTCCAGGTCGTGGTACAGGTGGGCGAACCGGGAATCGAGCTGCTCGCGGAACTTGGGGCCGATGAGGCACGCCGACGAGGTGTAGATGGTGAGTTCGGAGAACCACTCGAGCAGGTCGATCTCGCCCTCGTCGCCCCACTCGGCCACCATGCGCTGGACCTCGTGCGGGATGGTGACGGCGTGCTGGCGCATGTGGTCACCGCGCAGGGCGGTGTTGTGGAGCATCTCCGAGCGGCGCTCGGGGCTGGCGTCGAAGACGACGCCCTCACCGAACACCGGGGTCATGAAGGGGTAGGCGGCCGCCTGGTCCAGCGCCTCGTCGGGGGCCCGGAAGAACGCCTCGTTCGCGGCGGCACCCGAGGCCAGGCAGATGTCGCGGTCGGCGATCCGGAACACGCCCAGGTCGCCGCACTCCTCCCGGACCCGCCAGAACAGGCTGATCGGGTCGGTGCGCAACTCGTCCATGTGGCCGAGTCCGCCCTCTCCGCCGGACACGCACTGCGGCTCGTTTAGCCCCGAGAAGTCGGTGGGCTCGTCGGTGGAACTGTCGATGCTGGTCACGAGTAGTCCTCCTCGATGGGGGCCTCCGGCTGGATCTCCAGCTCGGTGATCTGGGCGCCGCGGGGCATGGACACCATGGCGGTGACCCCGCGCGCGAGGTCGGCAGGTTTGCACATCCGGGGATGACGACCGAATCCGTGCCTGACCCATTCGTTGATGACGGCCTCGGCCGTGTCCTGGTCGAAGTCCGTACCCATCTCGGTCATCACCGGACCGGGCCGGACCACGCCGAGCCGCACTCCTGTGCCCTCGAGCTCCCGGCGGGCCTGCTTGGCCATGGTCTCCAGTCCGGCCTTGGCCGCCACGTACGCGCCAGAGCGCGGCCGGGCCGTGTAGGCCACGTCGGAGCCGATGAGCACGACGTCCCCGCGGCGGCGGTCGATCATGCCGGGCAGAACCGCGTGCAACAGGCGGTGGACGGCGAGCAGGTGGATGTCGAGCTGGGCGGCGAAGTCGTCCGGGTCCATTTCCCAGACCCGCGCCATCTTCAGGCTCCCCGCGCTGGAGATGAGCACCTCTGCGGGGCCGTATGCATCGGCGGCCGCGGCGACGAACCCGGCGACGGAGTCGGCGTCGGTGACGTCGACCGCCCGGGCCGTGGCCTCGCCTCCGGACTCGCGGATGGTGCGCACCAGGTCGTCGAGCCGATCCGCGCGGCGCGCGCCCACGACGACCGGGTGCCCGAGTGCCGCGAGCGACTCGGCACTCGCGCGGCCGATGCCCGAGGAGGCGCCGGTGACCAGGGCGGGACGTTCGGAGGCGTCCGGGTGGGACGGGAACCGCAGGCTCATCAGCGCGCCACCTCGACCCGCATGGGCAGATGGGCGAAGCCGCGGACGTTGGAGGAATGGACGCGCTCGGCCCCGGGGAGCAGTTCGTAGCCGGTGATCGTGCGGGCGATCATGTCCAGCGCGATGCGGCCCTCGAGCCGGGCGAGGTGCGCGCCGAGGCAGAAGTGGGGTCCCTGACCGAAACTCAGGCTCGCCGTGGTGTCCCGCGCGAGATCGAACGTGTCCCCGTTGTCGAAGACCTCCGCGTCGCGGTTCGCGGACCCGATGAGCAACAGGACCTTCTGGTCGGCGGGGATGGTGACGCCCCGGACCGTGGCGGCCTGCGTGGTGGTGCGCAGGACCATCTGGCTGGAGGTGTCGAAACGCAGCGTCTCCTCCACCCATGCCGGCGCCAGGGCGGGATCGTCGAGCACGGCCCGCGACTGCCCGGGGTACTCGTGGCCCCAGAACAGGGCGTTGGCCAGCAGCTTGGTCGTGGTCTCGTTGCCGGCCACCACCATGAGGAACAGGAAGGACAGGATCTCGTCGTCGTCCAGCTTCTCACCGTCGATCTCGGCGTCGAGTAGTGCGGAGGTGAGGTCCCCGGTCCGGGCGGTGCGACGCTCGGCGACCATCCCCTGGTAGTAGGTGATGAGGTCGAGCGCGGCCACCATGGAGTCCTCCGGCACGTCCTGCACGCCCTCCTCGCGGTGCATGACGAGGTCGGCCAGCCGACGCAGTTCGGCCCGGTCGACCTCCGGTACGCCCATGAGATCCGAGATGACGTCCATGGGCAGCTTGCCCGCGTAGTCGTCGACGAAGTCGACGGTCTCCCCGTCGCGGGACCGGGCCAGGCACTCGTCCCAGTACTGCCGCGAGATCCTCGAGATCCCCTCGGACAGGGCGTCCACGCGCCTGGAGGTGAACCCCTTGCTCACCAGCTTGCGCAGGCGGGCGTGGCGGGGATCGTCCATCGCGAGGAAGGACATCGTCTTGTAGGCGTGCGGACCGTACGCGGCGGGGTCCAGCGAGACCCCCATGGCGTTGGAGAACACGTCCGGCGCGCGGAACGCCTCGCGGACGTCCGCGTGCCTGCTCAGCGCCCAGAAGTCGAGGTCCGGGTTGTGGTAGACGGGCGCCTCCGCGCGGAGACGGGCGTAGAACGGGTAGGGATCCTCGTGCACCGCGTAGTCGTACGGGCTGAACACGAGCGGAGCGGGCGTCGCGGTGGTCATCTCGGGTGTCACCTCAGGATCAGTCGTGCCGCGGATTCGATCGCGTCTGCCATGTCCGAGTAGGAGCCGTAGCCCATGCCCGCCCGGACGAGTGCCCCGGCGTAGACCATCTCCAGCGCCTGGACCACCTCGTCGTCGTTCCGCTCCCCCAACGCCGCCACGAGGCGACGTCGGATGTCGGCGCCGATCCGGACCCGGAGGTGGGATACCTCGGGGTCGTCACCCAACAGGGCGGCGGTGACGGCCGACGACAGTTCGGGCTCGTCGGCGAGGAGGAGCGCGACGTCGCGCAACACGGCGACCACCCGGTCGGCGGTGGAGCCACCGTCGGCGGCCTCGGTCACGTGGTCGTCCAGACGCCGCCAGAACACCTCCGCGATGAGGTGGCCCTTGGAGGAGAAGTACGTGTAGGCGGTCGCCGGTGCGACGCCGGCCCTGGCGGCCACGGCACGGACGGCCAGGCCTCCCGGACCCTTCTCCCGCAGTACCTCGACCGCCGCGCTGGTCAGGCGGTCGACGGTCTCGGCCTGCTGGCCGTTGAGCCTGCGCCGCGTCGATTCGAACCGAAGATCACTGGACATGTGTCTGGACAGTACACCACCGTCCGGACTATCGTCTAGACAGCTGTCCACCCACTCTGGATCGATCCACCTCTGTATCGATCCACCCCTGAATCGACCCACCACGACGGAAGGCTCCGAAGTGACGACGAGCATCACCGACACCGCCCCCCTGCTGATCGGCGGTGAGCTGCGACCCGCGACCGGGGGCGCCACGTTCGACGTCCTCAACCCCGCCACCGAGGAGGTCATCGGCCGGGCCGCCGACGCCGGGCGCGAGGACATGGACGCGGCCATCGCCGCCGCGCGCACCGCGTTCGACACCACCGACTGGTCCTCCGACCACGCGTTCCGTGCGCGGTGCCTGCGCCAGCTCCGCGACGCACTGCAGGGACACATCGAGGAGCTGCGGGCACTGACCATCGCCGAGGTCGGCGCGCCCCACATGTTCACGACCGGCCCCCAGCTGGAGGGGCCCGTCGCGGACCTGGGCTGGCTCGCCGACCTGGTGGAGGCCTACGAGTGGGTCACCGAGCTCGGGGAGTCCGAGATCATGGGCGTGCGCTCCAACCGCTCGACCCGGCGCGAGGCGATCGGCGTCGTCGGGGCCATCACCCCGTGGAACTTCCCCAACCAGATCAACTTCGCCAAGATCGGCCCCGCGCTGGCCGCCGGCTGCACAGTGGTGCTCAAGCCCGCCCCCGACACCCCGCTCATCGCCGCGGCCGTGGCCCGGATCGCCGCCGAGGAGACGGACATCCCCGCCGGCGTACTCAACGTGGTGTCGTCGTCCGACCACGGCCTCGGCGAACAGCTGACCACCGATCCTCGCGTCGACCTGGTCTCCTTCACTGGATCCACCGCGACCGGCAAGAAGATCATGGCCGCCGCCGCCGAGACGCTGAAGAAGGTCTTCCTCGAGCTCGGCGGCAAGTCCGCCGCGGTCGTGCTGGACGACGCCGACCTGAACTCGGCGTGCTTCATGACCGCCCTCAACGCGTGTACGCACGCCGGACAGGGCTGCGCATTGACCACCCGCCTCGTCGTGCCCCGCGAGAGGTACGACGAGGCGGTCGAGGCGGCCAAGGGCGCCATGGCGGCGTTCGCGCCGAAGGACCCCAACGACCCGGGCGCCTTCTGCGGCCCGGTCATCTCCGCCGTCCAGCGCGAGCGCATCGAGGGCTACATCGCCCTGGCGCGCCAGGAGGGCGGGACCATCGAGATCGGTGGCGGCCGCCCCACCGGCGAGGGCATGGAGCGCGGGTTCTGGGTGGAGCCGACCCTCATCTCCGGTCTCGACAACTCGGCACGCGTGGCGCAGGAGGAGATCTTCGGCCCCGTCCTGGTGGTCATCCCCCACGATGGCGACGACGACGCGATCCGCATCGCCAACGACTCCCCGTACGGGCTGTCCGGAGCCGTGTGGGGCACCGACCCCGAGCGGATCGAGAAGGTCGTGGCCGGCATCCGCACCGGCACCCTCGGCGTCAACGGCGGCCAGTGGTACGGCGCCGACGTGCCGTTCGGCGGGTACAAGCAGTCCGGCATCGGCCGCGAGATGGGCCGCGAGGGCTTCGAGGAGTACCTCGAGATCAAGTCCGTCGCCACCCCGGCCTGAGGCCCCGGACAACCCGGGACAGCACCGGAGAGCCCGGGCACCCGGCACCACTGGCCCGGCACCTGGCCCGGCACCTGGCCCCACACCACTCACCAGCACCACTCACCAGCACCACCCCATCCAGCATCACCACGCCGACAGGAAGAGACACACGACATGGGACGTTTCGACGGTAGGACCGCCATCGTGACCGGAGCCGCCGGCGGCATCGGCGAGGAGTACGCCAAGGCCCTCGCGGCCGAGGGCGCGAACGTGGTGGTCGCCGACGTGTCGACCGAGAACGGGGAGCGCGTCGCCGCGGACATCGTCGCCGCAGGCGGCCGGGCGGTCTTCCAGCACACGGACGTCTCCGACCCCGACTCGGCCAACGCCTGTGCCGAGGCCGCGGTCGAGGAGTTCGGCCGCCTGGACATCCTGGTCAACAACGCCGCGATCTTCGGCGGCATGAAGCTCGACTTCCTCATCACCGTGCCGTGGGACTACTACGAGAAGTTCATGTCGGTGAACCTCAACGGTCAGCTGCTCATGGTCCGCGCCTGCTGGGAGAAGATGACCGCCGCCGGCGGTGGCGCCATCGTCAACCAGTCCTCCACCGCGGCGTGGCTGTACTCGGGCTTCTACGGGCTGGCCAAGGTGGGCGTCAACGGCCTCACCCAGCAGCTCGCCACCGAGCTGGGCGGCTCGAACATCCGCATCAACGCCATCGCTCCCGGGCCGATCGACACCGAGGCCAACCGCTCCTCGACCCCGCAGTCGATCGTCAAGGAGATGGTCGACAAGCTGCCCATCAAGCGCATGGGTCAGCCGGAGGACCTGGTGGGGATGCTGCTGTTCCTGCTGTCGGACGAGGCGTCGTGGATCACCGGGCAGATCTTCAACGTCGACGGCGGACAGATCATCCGGTCATGAGCGGGCACCACGCCGAGGCCGACCCTGCCTCGACCCCCGACCCGGCCCCGGCCCCCGAACGGGACCCCGCACCCGGGATCGGCCCCGGCGGTCCCGGCGACTCCCCCGCGCCGGTCGGGTTCATCGGCCTGGGCAACATGGGTGCGCCGATCGCGAATCGCCTCCTGGCCTGGCCGGGCGGGCTCGTGGTGTGCGACGTGCGCCCGGAGACGACCGAGCCGTTCGTCGCCGAGGGCGCCACCGCCGCCGCCACCGGCGCCGAGGTCGCCCGCACGGCGCGCCTGGTGTCGGTGACGGTGCTGGACGACGCCCAGGTGCGTGACGTCGTCGACGGACCCGAGGGGATCCTGCGCACCGCCGCACCGGGGACCGTGATCGCGGTCCACTCCACCATCGCCGACTCGACGGCTGTTGAGCTGGCCGAGGTGTGTGCGGCGGCCGGGGTCCACCTGGTGGACGCGCCGGTGTCGGGTGGCGCGCAGGGGGCGGAATCGGGTCAGCTCGCCGTGATGGTCGGCGCACCGCGCGAGGTCTACGAGGCGTGCAAGCCGGTGTTCGCGCTGTGGGCGGGCATGCCCGTGCACGCCGGGGAAGTGGGTGCGGGCACGCGGATGAAACTGGCCCGCAACCTCCTGCACTTCATCTCGTTCACCGCCACCGCCGAGGCCTCCCGGCTGGCCGAGGCCGCGGGAATCGATATCACCAAGCTGGGCCGGGTGGTCCGCCACACCGACGCCATCACCGGCGGCGCCGGGGCCGTGATGCTGCGGGACACCACCGCGCCGATCGCGGCCGACGACTTCTGGCACGGCGTGTTCACCCACGTCCGTGGCCTGGGCGAGAAGGACCTGTCCCTCGCCCTGGGCCTGGCCGACCGGCTGGGCGTGGACCTGCCCCTGGGCACCATCGCGCTGCGCGACCTGGGCACCGGGTTCGGTGTCGGGCCGGGTGACCTGGCCCGCCGCGCGGACGTCCGCGCGTCCGACGGCGTGTCCGGCGATGCGGGCGGGACCGGACGAGACCACGACGACGACCACGACGACGACGAGGAGAACCGATGAGCGACGCCGCGGACGCCGGGATGAGCCCGGAGCGCGAGCACGGTCTGGCCATGATGACCGAGGTGTACGGCTTCGAGATGTCCGACGGGCCGGGTGATTACTTCGCCGAGACCGCGGACCACCTGTTCGGCAGGATCTGGTCCCGCCCGGGCCTGAGTCACCGCGATCGCCGGTTGCTGCTCCTGGGGGCGCTGACGGCCCAGGGCAACACCGACATCGCGGACATCCAGGTGGGGGCGGCGCTCGGCAACGACGAGCTGACGCCCGAGGAACTGGAGGAGATCGTGGTGTTCCTCTGCTACTACGCGGGCTGGCCCAACGGGACCAAACTCGGCAACGTCGTGGGCCCGCACGTGGCGCGTGCCCGCAAGGCCGCCCGCCGCGCCGAGGGCTGAGGGGCGGGCGCTAGGTTGAAACCCATGACCGCACCCGAGATCGAACCCGCGCTGCTCGCCGTAGCGCTCGCCGCCCCCGGCTTCATGCCGCTGGAGGAGGGCATCACCTTGTACGACATCGCCTGCGAGTTCCTGGGCGACGGTGTGGGCGTGGAGATCGGCACCTACTGCGGCCGCTCCACCGTGTTCCTCGGCGCGGCCGCCCGCGTGACCGGCGGCAGCATCGTCACCGTGGACCACCACCGCGGTTCCGAGGAGCACCAGCCCGGCTGGGAGTACCACGACACCTCGCTGGTGGACCCCCACACCGGCCGCCTGGAGACCCTGGGCTCGTTCCGCCACACCATGTGGGACGCCCGGCTCGACGACGTGGTGACCGCGGCGGTGGGGACGTCGACCCAGGTGGCCCGCGTCTGGGGCAGGCCCGCGTCGTTCGTCTTCATCGACGGAGGCCACTCCTCCGAGGCGGCGCAGGCCGACTACGAGGGCTGGGCCCCGTGGGTGGAGATCGGCGGGGCGCTGCTCATCCACGACGTGTTCCCGAACCCGGAGGACGGCGGCCGTCCCCCGTACGAGATCTACTGCCGCGCGCTCGAGTCGGGCCAGTTCACCGAGGTCCGGGCCGTGGACTCGCTGCGCGTGCTGCGCCGCGACTCCGGCGAGGTCGGCGCGCCGATGCCCTGAGCCCCGCACGCCCCTTGACCCGCACCTCCAAGGATCCGCTACCCGGAATTCGGATCCGCTATTCCGATACGAGTAGCGGATCCCGATTCGGAGTAGCGGATTTCGTGGTTCGCGGAGAGCCGGGGCGGGGCAGCGGCGGGGCAGCGGCGGGGTGGGTCACACCGCCCAGCGACCGCCGGCGCTCCACGGGTCGCCGGGTGAGGGCCGACCGCGCCGCGAGTGCAGGAACCGCCCCACCACGGCTGCGCCCAGGTCGTCGACGTCCGGCGCCACCACCGTGCCGTCGACCCTCCGGGCGAGCGCGTCCAGGAATCGGGACAGACCCGGGTCGTCGCCCAGCCGGAAGAAGGTCGTCTGAGCCCCGGTGCGGGCGACCCGGTCCAACTCGTCGACGGTGATCCGGATGGTCTCGGGGTCCGGCGGGTAGGCGAACCACGGCTCCCCGCCGCTGAGCAGGTGAGCGGTGGGTTCGCCGTCGGTGACGATGAGCAGCACCGGCTGCATCGTCGGGTGCTCACGGAAGTACCGCCCGGCGAGCAGGAGCGCATGATGCAGGTTCGTGCCGGCCTCGTACTGCGCGTCCAGGGAGAGCAGGTCCTCCACTGTCCGGGTCTGGGCGAAGCGGCCGAACGAGATGAGCTGCAGCCGGTCCTGCCGGAAGCGGGTACTCACCAGGTGGTGGAGGGCCAGGGCCGTACGCTTCATCGGGACCCACCGCCCCTCCATGGCCATGGAGAACGACGTGTCCACCAGCAGCGCCACGGCGGCCTGGGTCCGCGCCTCGGTCTCCCTGACCTCGATGTCCTCGGGCAGGAGCCGGATCCCCGCACCCGTCTCGCCCCCCTCCGCGGCGATCCGGGAGATCGCATTGCCCACGGTCCTCGGCACGTCCCAGGACTCGACGTCACCGAACTCCCAGGCCCGGCTCGACCCCGTCTGCTCCCCCGCGGCCCCCGACAGCCTGGTCTCGCGCGCACCGGTCCGGCCGGACAACCGCTGCGCGGCGTCGCGGAGCAGTGATCTCCCGAGTTTGCGCAGCGCGGCCGGGGAGAGTCGGAGGTCCCCGTCCGGTCGGCGACTGAGGTACCCGGACTCGCGCATCTGTTGTTCGAGCCGCGACAGCGTCTGCACGGACACCGCCGCCTCGCGCCCGAGATGGCGGGCCACCGCCTCCAGATCGAGTTCGGACAGCGGGGACCTGTCGCTCCGGGAGAGCTGTTCGGCCAGCCGGTCGAGGTCCCCGAGTTCGGCCATGGCCGCGGTCCCCTCGGACATCCCCAGCCCCTCGGAGCCCTCGAAGTCCTCCGAGCCGTCCCAGTCCTCGCCCGGACGCAGGGACTGCAGCAGCCCGTCCAACCGGCCCAGCTGCTCCATCAACTCGGGCGAACCGAACGCCTGCTGCGACAGGGCCATGAGCTCCTCCCGCTGCTCCGGCGTCATCGAGCGCATCATCCGCTGGGCCGCGGCCGCCCGCGCGGCGAGGGTGTCGATCAACTCCTCGACGTCCTTCGGCTGCTCCGGGAACGCGTCGGAGTGCTTGTCCATGAACTCACGGAAGTCCTCGGGGGTGTCCTCTCCGCGGGCGTGCTTGTCGAGCAGTTCGGTCAGGTCCGACAACATCTCCGAGACCGCCGCCCGGTCGGCGTCGGTCGCGTTCTCCAGCGCCTGTTTCATCCCGGCGAATCGGGCGTCGAGCACCTCGGCGCCCATGAGGTCCTGGATGCGGCGGTACGCCTCGCGGGCGTCGGACGAGGCCCAGTCGTAGTCCTTGAGTTCCCCGACCGCGGCGGCCGGCGAGTCCGGCAGGTTCTCGATGGTCATCTCCCGCAGGGTGCGGTCCATCGGATCCATGGCGGTGTCGCGGGCGAGCTGTCCCCGCTCGGCGAGCAGCGCCTCGTCGAGCAGCCGGGAGACCTCCTCGAGGGTGCCGCCCAGGTGGTTCCGTTGCAGCAGTTCGCGGCGTCGACGCTGGATGCGTCCGGCCAGCTCGTCGAGGCCTGTCTGGTCGCGGCCGCCGGTGCGGAGGAACTCCCGCATGGACTGCTCCGGGGAGTACCCGGCCATGACGCCCTCGGAGACCGCGTCGAGCGCCTCGGACAGGTCGAGCGGGGGCGCGAGCGGGTCCGGCCCGCCGATGTATCGCCCGTAGCGGGCGCGGGGCTCTGGTCGCGACATCGCGCACCTCCTGCTCCGGCGGCACCAGGCCGCCGCAGATGATGTCAGCCGTAGACGGCGGCGCCGTCCCCGGTCTCCTTGGACAGACGCCGTGAGAGGTAGAGCCCCTCCAGCGCGAGTTCGATCCCGCCGGCCCGCTGGCCGACGTTGGACGCCCCGACCCTGTCGGCGATCTCGTCGTAGAGCCCCGGTTCGGACAGCTCGGGCAGGGCTGCGAGGAATTCGGCGGCGGTGACGCTCGCGCCGGTCGTGAGGGTCACCGACCCGTCGAACGCGTCGACCAGCGGGGTCATGTCGATCCCCCGGAACAGTCCGCGGACGACGTCCACCGTGGCGATGCGCAGCAGGTACCGCAGGATCTCGGTCTCGCGCCCCTCCTCGCCGGGCTCGAACTCGATCTTGCCGCGCAGGACCTCGACGGCGGCGTCCACGTCGACGAGCCGTGCCACGGACTCACCCGGGTCGTCGGCACCCCGCACGGCCGCCCGCCGTCGGGCCGCCGCCGCGACGGTCTCCGCGCCGGCGATGGCGAAGCGGGCGGAGACGCCGGAGGCCTGGTTGATCGAGTCGGAGGTGCGCAGCTCGCGCGTGAACCGGGCGAGCAGTTCCATCAGCGGGTCCGGCACCTCGGCGGTCAGCTCGGCTTCCTGCCGCACGACCTCGATCTCGTCGGCCAGGTCGAGCGGGTAGTGGGTCCGGATCTCGGCGCCGAACCGGTCCTTGAGCGGAGTGATGATCCGACCGCGGTTGGTGTAGTCCTCCGGGTTGGCCGAGGCCACCACCAGCACGTCCAGAGGGAGGCGCAGGACGTAGCCGCGGATCTGGACGTCCCGCTCCTCCATGACGTTGAGCAGCGCCACCTGGATCCGCTCGGCCAGGTCGGGCAGCTCGTTGAGGGCCACGATCCCGCGGTTCGCGCGCGGCACCAACCCGTAGTGGATGGTCTCCGGGTCACCCAGTCGGCGGCCCTCGGCCACCCTCATGGGATCCACGTCGCCGATCATGTCGGCGACGGAGGTGTCCGGGGTGGACAGCTTCTCCACGTAGCGCTCGTCACGGTGGCGCCACTGCACGGGCAGCGCATCGCCCTCACGGGCGATCCGCTCGCGCGTGGGTCCGGTGATCGGCGCGAGCGGGTCCTCGCCCAGCTCGGACCCGGCCACGACGGGCGACCACTCGTCCAGCAACCCGACGAGCGTGCGAAGCAGACGGGTCTTGCCCTGCCCCCGTTCGCCGAGGAGGACGATGTCGTGGCCGGCGATGATCGCCCGCTCGACCTGAGGGATCACCGTCGTGTCGAAGCCGTGCATGCCGGGCCACGGATCGCGTCCGGCGGCCAGGGCCGCGAGCAGGTTCTCGCGCAGCTCCTCCCGGAGGGTGCGGCTGGTGTATCCGGCGGCGCGCAGCTCGCCGAGAGTCTTGACGTTCGGCTTATCGCTCACACCGCCCACCGTAGCCCTGCGATGCCACTTCCGCTTCCGGCATAGGGTGGGCACCATGCGTGCAGTGCTGACCCTCGTCCTCAACATCATCTGGCTGCTGACCGCGGGCATCTGGCTGTTCCTCGGCTACGTGCTGGCCGGGATCCTCGCCTGCATCCTCATCATCACGATCCCGTTCGGGGTCGCGAGTTTCCGGATCGCCGCCTACGTGCTGTGGCCGTTCGGCAAGGAGATCGTCCGCTCCGACCGGGCGGCGATGGTGCCGGTCGCCACCCGCTGACCGCCCGGTCGCCACCAGCTGACCGCGCACCCCCGCACCGCGGCCGGGCCGGGTCAGTCCTCGAGCGTCGGCTGGTGGTGGCTGGCGATCGACACCCGGTTGAAGGCGTTGATCAGCACGATCGTCCACTCGAGCGCCGAGAGCTGCTCGTCGGAGAAGTGGTCGGCGGCGGCTGCGATCGCGGCGGCACGTTCCTCGGCGTCGTCCAGCCGGGTCAGCGTCTCGGCCAGTCGTAGTGCCGCCCTCTCCGGGTCACCGAAGGCGTCGATCTCCCGCCACGCGGGCAGCAGGTCGAGCCGGTCCTGGGAGACCCCGGCCTTGCGGGCCGCCGGCACGTGGGTGGCCAGGCAGGCCGCGCAGCCGTTGAGCTGCGAGACGCGCACGTTGACCAGTTCGAGCAGCGACTCCTCCAGCCCGGCCTCGCCGGAGGCCTCCCGCGAGGCGACGGCGGTGCGGACGAACCGCTTGTAGACCTCGCGCTGGGTGCGGTCCAACTGCGGAACCCCCATGTCAGCCCTCCCCGCCGAATCGCGCCCGGTCGGCGTCCGTGGCCTCCCGGTACGCGCCGGCGAACTCGTCCGCGTTCTTGCCGAGGAAACCCTCCACCATCGAGCACACCGGCACGATGGTGATCCCCTCGTCGCGCGTGGCCTCCACCGCGCCGCGCACGAGTGCGGTGCCGATGCCCCGGCCACCGAACTGCTCGTCGACCACGGTGTGGTGGAAGACGCGCTCGCCGGCGTGGTCGCGGAAGTCGGCGTGGCCGGCGACCTCGCCGGAGGCGTCCCGGACCTCGAACGCCTCGGTGGAGTCGGCTCGGTCCACGGTCACGGTCGCGCCGGTCTTGTCGGTGTACTCGGTCATCTGCGGTGTCCTCTCACATCGGGGTCGACTGCGCGCGCGGGTCCGGGTTGACCCGCGGTCTGAGGGTGGTGGTGGGCAGGGTGGGCGCGGGCAGCCGGGTCAGCCCCCGCGGGTCGTGGCCGATGTAGCCGTCCACGCGTCCGAAGCGCTCCGATCCGGCCTCCCACTGCTCGCGGTAGCCCGCGATCTCGTCGTGGGTCCGGCCGATGAAGTTCCACCACATGATGATGTCCTCCTCGAACGGGGTGCCACCGATGAGGACCGCCCGCCCGGCGGTGGTGCCGGTGTTGCGGATCGTCAGGGTGGTCTCGCCGACGCCGGTGTACGCGAGGTGGCTGACCTCGACGTCGACGCCCTCGAGGGTGAGATCACCGGAGTCGACGAGCAGCCCGTGCTCGAAGGCCGGGTCGACGTCCAGTCGCAGTTCGCCGCCGGGGTCGAGCCGGAGCTCCGCGGCGACGAGGGGGGTGTAGGTGGTGACCGACGACGACGAGCCCAGCAGGGACCCCATGAAGACCCGCGCCGATCCGCCGGCGAATCCGACGGGGTCGGGCACGTGGTGGTCGAACCTGCGGCCGCTGCTCTCGCGGTGTTCCTCGGGTAGCACGGTCCACAGCTGCACGCCGTGCAGGACGGTGGTGTCCTGGGTCGAGACCTCGGTGTGGCAGATGCCGGAGCCGGAGGTCATGAGGTTGACCTCCCCCGGGCGCACCACCGCATGGTTGTCCCCGGAGTCGTGATGGGTGACGCTGCCCTCGAAGAGCCAGCTCACGGTCTGCAGGCCGGTGTGCGGGTGCGAGGGCACGTCCATGCCGCCGGTGGCCGAGACGTCATCCGGTCCGTAGTGGTCGACGAAGCAGAAGGCGCCGATGAGCGAACGCTGGCGCTGCGGCAGCGTCCGGCGGACCGTCATCGCCCGCGGCCCGCCCAGGGGCACCTCGCGGGAGGTGATGATCTCCACGACGGCCCCGCCGGGCTGCGCTTCTGCCGAACGGGGCCCGCCCGGCGCACCGCCGGCCTCGCACTCGATCTCGGGCGGGTCGGGGTCGAGGTTGCTCATTCGACGACCTCGCTCATCTCGGCCCGGGCGTCGACGGCCTCGCGGCGCAGCTCCAGCTTCTTGGCGTTGATCTTCCCGCCCAGCGCCAGGACGAGCGCCTTGTCCACGACCGCCACCGGCAGGTGGTCCAGGAGACGCCGGCCGAGGTCCCATCGCACGGCGTAGCGGCGGCGGGGGCGCGCGGTGGTACCGGCGGTCCACACGGCCTCCGCGAGCACGGACGGGTCGGTGGCCTTGTCGTCCTCACCGGCGGCCATCTCCCCCATCACCGCGGCCATCGCGGCGAACGGCGAACCGGGGGCGGTCGATTCCTGGAAGCGCCGCCGGATCGAGGCGGTCATCCCGGTGCGGAACGGACCCGGTTGGACGAGCACGACGTCCAGGCCGAGGAACATCAGCTCGCGCCGCAGCGCGTCACCGTAGGCCTCGATCGCGTGCTTGCTCATGGCGTAGGCGCCGTTCATCGGCATGCCGTGCTGGGGGCCGGTCTCGGAGCTGATGAGCACCACCCTCCCGCGGGTCTCCCGGAGCAGGTCCCACAGGGCGTGGACGGTGCGCACGGTGCCCATGACGTTGACGTCCAGGACCTGCTGCACCCGGTCCGGATCGGTCTCGGCCAGCGGCCCGATCCCGAGGACGCCCGCGAACGTGACGAGCGCGTCGAGGCGGCCGTGCTCGCGTCGGACCCGGTCGGCCAGGGCGGTGAGCGAGGCGGAGTCGGTGACGTCGGCGGCGAGGGGCGTGATTCGGTCACCGCCGGGCGGCGCCTGGAGGTCGACGGCCACGACGTGCCAGCCCCGGGAGGCGTAGAGCGCGGTGGTGGCGGCCCCGAGGCCGCCCCCGGCTCCGGTGACGACGACGACGGGGGCGGCGGGCGCGCTGGTGTCCATACCCTGACGGTACCGGCGTGCGGAGTCCCGGTGGGGCGCTCCCGGGAGCCCCGCCCGCCTCAGACCAGGGCGTCGAGTCCGAGCTTGCCGGCGAGGCGGTCGATGTAGGCCAGGACCTCGTCCTCGGTCCGGTCCGGGGTGCCGTAGACGAGTTCGTGGACGCCGAGCTCGCGGTAGGCGTCGATCTTCTCGTGATCCGGTTTCCCGTCGAGGACGACGATGTAGGGCTCGCCCTCCCGGCCGGCCTCGGCCCACAGTTCCCGCAGCGTCCGTACGCTGCCGGCGATGTCCTGGGAGATCGGGGTGGTCATCCAGCCGTCGGCGCTGCGGCAGATCCACTTGAGGTTCTTCTCCGTGCCGGCCGCTCCCACGAGGGTGAGCGGGCCGGGCGTGCGGGCGGTCTTGGGCCAGGCCCAGCTGGGACCGAAGTCGACGAACTCTCCGTGGTACTCGGCCTCGTCGTGCGTCCACAGCTCCCGCATGGCCTCGAGGTACTCGCGGAGCATGGTGCGCCGACGCTGCGGCGGCACGTTGTGGTCGGCCATCTCGTCCAGATTCCAGCCGTACCCCACACCGAGCACGGTGCGCCCGTCGGAGAGGTGGTCGACCGACGCGATGGTCTTGGCCAGCGTGAGGGGGTCGCTCTCCACCGGGATGGACACGGCGGTGCCGAGACGGATGGTCGACGTGACCGCCGCGGCGGCGCCGAGGGCGACCCACGGGTCCAGGGTGCGGCTGTACCGCTCGTCGGGGAGTTCGGCGCCGCCGGTACCCGGGTGCGCGGCCTCGCGCCGCACCGGGATGTGCGTGTGCTCGGGAACGTAGAACGCGGAGAACCCGGCGCGCTCGGCGGCCACGGCGGCCGTGGTCGGCCGGATGCCCCGGTCACTGGTGAACAGGGTCAGTCCGAATTCCATGCGTTCTCCCTCGTGCGCTGCGTCGACCCGCCGCCCGACACCTGATCAGACAGGTGTCCAGCGGCGGTGTCGCCACAGACTAGCGCACGACGGCGGCGGGTGGGCAGACCTCGCCCGCCACGCAGTCGGCCGGATCCCCCGGCTGGGACTGCAGACGCTGCATGGTGTGGTGCGAGACGTAGCGGAAGATCTCGTTGCCCGGGGTGGTGCGCGAGAGGGCGTCCGCCGCCAGCAACATGACGGCCGCGGTCCATGTGCTCAGCTCGACCGGCCACCGCTTGCCGTCGGCGAAGACGAGTCCGGTCCAGTAGGAGCCGTCGGTGTCCCGCAGGTGCTGCATGTTGGTGAACTGCGCGAGCGCCTGCTCGTGTCGCCCGGCCGCCTCCAGGGCGAGCACCAGCTCGCACGTCTCGGCCCCGGTGACCCACGGCCGGTGGTCGACGCAGCGGATGCCCAGGCCGTCCACCACGAAGTCGTCCCACCGGGAGTCGAGCCGCGCCTGTGCCTGGTCCCCCACCATCACACCGGCCAGGACCGGGTAGTACCAGTCCATGGAGAACTCGTCCTTGGGTGTGAAGAGCTCGGGGTGGGCGCGCAGCGCATGGCCCAGCCGGTCGGCGGCGGCGTCCCAGTCCGGCGCGCTCCCGCCGAGTTCCTCGGCGATCGCGACGCCGCAGCGCAGCGCGTGGTGGATGCTGGACGAGCCGGTGACCAGCGCCTCCTCGCAGAAGCCCTCGGGTCCGGCGCCCCACCACATCTGCCCCTCGGGACCCTGGAAGGTCAGCACCAGGTCGAGTGCCCGGCGCACCGTCGGCCACATCGACTCGAGGAAGCCGGGCCTGCCGCTCACCAGGTGGTGGTGCCACACGCCCACCGCGACGTACGCGCAGAAGTTGGAGTCGATGTCACCGTCGGCGACGTGGTCGTCCTGCCACTTCATCGGCCACGACCCGTCGCCCCGCTGGGTGTCCCGGAGGAACCCGTACGCCCTCTCGGCGGCCTCCCACTGACCCGCGACGGACAGGCCCATCGCCGATTCCACGTGATCCCAGGGGTCGGTGTGACCGCCGGTGAACCACGGGATCTCACCGTTGGGTTTCTGGACGGAGGCGAGCCACTCGCCGGTGGCGCGGACCGCGTCGGCGTCGAGGACCCCGGGCACGGCGGGGACCGGACGTTGGCTGGTGACTCCGGTGTTGGGCGTCTGCACGGACGATCAGGCCTCCACGGGCTTACGCAGGTAGAACACGATGGACTTGCCCATCACCGGGTTGAGCACCTTCTCGGCGGTGCGGGTGATCCAGGGCCCCTTCATCAGGTCCCAGACGAGCAGCTTGTGGTACGCCTTCGGCAACGGGTGGTCGTCGTTCTCCGTGCCCACCGCGCACTTGAGCCACCAGTACGGGGCGTGCAGCGCGTGGGCGAACCCGGTGCCGGTGACCTCCAGGCCCGCCGCGCGGAGCTTGAACCCCAACTCCTCGGCGGTGTAGATCCGGCAGTGCCCACCCGGGTTGGAGTGGTAGGCGTCGGACAGCTTCCAGCAGAGCTTCTCCGGCCACTCACGCGGCACTGTCACCGCGGCGACGCCGCCCGGCTTGAGGATCCGCACCAGTTCGGCGATGGCCTTGGTGTCCTCCGGGACGTGCTCGAGCACCTCGGAGATGAGCACCAGATCGAAGGTCCCGTCCTCGTACGGCATGTTGAGCGCGTCCCCGGTGACGGCCTCCCCCTTCGAGGTGGGCAGCCCCTCGCCCTCGGCCTCCATGGCGGCGAGCATGTCGGAGACCTGCTGCATCTCGTCGGCGTTCTGGTCGAACGCCGTGACGTCCGCGCCACGCCGGTAGAGCTCGAAGGTGTGACGACCGAGGCCGGCCCCCACGTCGATGGCTCGCATACCGGGGGTGACCCCGAGACGGTCGAAATCAGCGGTCAGCATGCGGCGTCCTCCTGCTCACGGATGGTGTACTCACCGGACTCCGGGAGCACCTCGGGCACGTCATCGGTGACGTGCTCGTCGATCTCGGTCTGATCCGGCCCGAGGACCGGCCCGGCCGTCAGGTCCGGCAGCGCGTCGCCGCGGACCCGGGCGATCGCCGCCTCGTAGACCTCGACGGTCCGGCGGGCGACGGCGGCCCAGCTGTAACGCTCCATGACCCGTGCACGGCCGCCCTGAGAGAGGCGTTGCCGCTCGGCCGGGTCGGACAGCAGCGCGCTGATCTCACGGGCCAGCGCGTCGACGTCGCCCGGCTCGACCAGTCGGGCCGCCGAGTCGTCCGTGCCGACGACCTCCGGCAGCGCGCCGGCACGCGTCGCGACGAGAGCGCAGCCGCTGGACATGGCCTCCACCGCCGGCAGGGAGAAACCCTCGTACATGCTCGGAACGACCGCGATCTCGGCCGACCCGACGAGATCGGCGAGCTCGTCGTCGTCGACCCCGGACACCAGGTCCACCGCGTCCCGCAGGCCCAGCTTGTCGAGCAGCCTCGCGGCCTCACCCTTGCGCTTGAGCTTGGACACCAGCGTCAGGCGCACGCCCGGGTGCTCTTCGCGGACCCTGGCCAGCGCGCGCAACAGGACCGGCACCCCCTTGAGCGGCTGATCGGCACTGGCCACGCAGACCAGGCGGCCGGGCTCGCGCACGCGACGATGGTGGAACCGGTCGGTGTCCACGCCCAGCGGGATCGTGACGATGCGGTCCGGGTCCACGCCGAAGTCGGTGGCGATGTCATCGGCGGAGTTGCTGGAGACCGTGATGATCTCCTGCAGCTTGCGGGAGACCCGCATCTGCATGCCCAGGAACCCGAACCAGCGCCACGTGGTGATCTTCTTGCGCAGCGGGGCCTCCTTCATGGCCAGCGCGCGATCCCGCGTGATGGGGTGGTGCACCGTGGCCACGACGGGGAAACCCGCCTTCTCCAGGTCCAGCAGGCCGGATCCCAGGCACTGGTTGTCGTGCACCACGTCGAAGTCGTCCAGACGCTCCCGGAGTGTGCGCGCGGCCCGCATGCTGAACGTCCGCGGCTCCGGGAACCCGGCGGTCCACATGGTGACCACCTCGAGCACGTCGATGAGGTCGCGGATCTCCCGCGGGTGCGGGGTACGGAACGGGTTCGCGTCGTTGTACAGGTCCAGACTCGGGACCTCGGTGAGCGTGGGGCCCGGGTCGAGTTCCGGGTAGGGCTGACCGGAGAACACCTCGACCGTGTGTCCGAGTGCCGCCAACTCGCGGCTGAGGTGACGGACGTAGACGCCCTGGCCCCCGCCGTGTGGCTTGCTCCGGTACGAGAGCAGCGCGATCCGCACTTCTCGATCGCCTCCTTCATGGTCGTCGGCCCGCCGTCGGCGAGTGTCGCGGGCCGCGACGGGCACATCGGGAAAGTCTAGAACACGTTCGCCCCGGTCCCACACACGGCCGGACGAACGCACCGGACCCCCGGCGCGAGAGGCGCTCGGGGGTCCGGTGTCGGTGTCACTCCACGGTCGGTTCGTCGCCGTGGGGTCTGCTCAGTAGCCCAGGTCGTCCAGGCGGACCGAGGCGCCGGTGGCGTCCCCGAACCCGTCCTCGGGACCGTAGAAACCATCGCCGTAGTCCGGGATGGAGTACGCGGCGGCGCGGGCCTCCTCGGTGGGCTCGACCGTCGAGTTCCGGTAGCGGTTGATGCCGGTACCCGCCGGGATGAGCTTACCGATGATGACGTTCTCCTTGAGGCCCACGAGCTTGTCCGACCGCTTGTTGATGGCGGCGTCGGTGAGCACGCGGGTGGTCTCCTGGAAGGAGGCAGCCGAGAGCCACGAGTCCGTGGCCAGCGAGGCCTTGGTGATGCCCATGAGGACCGGACGCGCCGAGGCCGGCGAGCCGCCCTCGGTGAGCACGCGGCGGTTCTCCGCCGTGAGCTCGGCACGCTCCACGAGCGCACCGGGCAGGAACTCGGTGCTGTTCGAGTCGTTGATCGCGACTCGACGCATCATCTGACGGACGATGACCTCGAGGTGCTTGTCGTGGATCGACACACCCTGCGCACGGTAGACCTTCTGCACCTCGTCGACGAGGAACTTCTGGACACCGTTGGGGCCGAGGATGGCCAGCACCTCGTGCGGATCGGCCGGGCCCTCGAGGAGGGCCTGCCCGCGCTCGAGGTGATCGCCGTCCGCGATCGGGCGGGAGGAGCCGTCCTCCAGCTCGATATGGGCCAGGCCTTGGCGCTTCGACAGCTTCTCGTAGACGATCTCGTCCGCACCGTTGTCCGGCACGATCGTGATCGTGTAGAAGCGCTCCTCCTCCTCGAGACGGATCCGGCCCGCCTCCTCGGCGATCGGCGCCTTGCCCTTCGGAACACGAGCCTCGAAGAGCTCCTGCACGCGCGGGAGACCGCCGGTGATGTCGTCACCGACGCCACCCTGGTGGAAGGTACGCATCGTCAGCTGGGTGCCCGGCTCACCGATCGACTGGGCGGCGACGATGCCGACGGCCTCGCCGATGTCCACCAGGAGACCGGTGGCCATCGAGCGGCCGTAGCAGGTCGCACAGACGCCGGTACCGGTGGTGCAGGTGAGGACCGACCGGACCTTGACCTTCTCGATACCGGCGACGATCAGCGCCTCGATGTTCGGGTCACCGAGGTCGGTGCCCGCGGCGACGATCACGTTGCCGTCGGCGTCGAGCGCGTCCTCCGCGAGCGTCCGGGCGAACGTCGAGGTCTCGACGTGCTCGTCGCGCTCGAGGGACCCGGTCGGGCTGCCGTGGACGTCCATCACCGGGCGGGCGATGGTCGTCTCGACACCCTTCGACGTCCCACAGTCGGTCTCGCGCACGATGACGTCCTGCGAGACGTCGACGAGACGACGGGTGAGGTAACCCGAGTCGGCGGTACGCAGGGCGGTGTCGGCCAGACCCTTACGGGCGCCGTGCGTGTTCATGAAGTACTCGAGCACGGTCAGGCCCTCGCGGAACGAGGACTTGATCGGCTGCGGGATGAACTCGCCGTTCGGACGCGTCACCAGACCCTTCATGCCCGCGAGCGAGCGGATCTGGGTCATGTTGCCCGCCGCGCCCGACTTCACGATCGTCGGGATCGGGTTGGAGTCCGGGTAGTTCTCCTCCATGGCCTGACCGATCTCGTCGGTGGCCTCCTGCCAGAGCTTGACCAGGTCCGACTTGCGCTCCTCGTCGGTGATCTTGCCGAGGTCGTACTGCGACTCCAGGCGCGCGGCCTTCGCGTCGTACGAGGCGAGGATCTCCTTTTTGGCCGGCGGGACCAGCACGTCGGACATGGCGATGGTGACACCCGAGCGGGTGGCCCAGTAGAAACCGGTGTCCTTGAGCTTGTCCACCGTCTGCGCCACGACGATCATCGGGTAGCGCTCGGCCAGGTCGTTGATGATGACGGCCTGACGCTTCTTGGGCATCTGCTCGTTGACGAACGGGTAGTCCGCCGGGAGCAGTTCGTTGAACATCACGCGACCGAGGGTGGTCACGGTCAGCCACTCCTGGCCCTGCGTCCAGCCCTCGGGGAACTGCTCGGCCTCGACGTCGGTCGACGGACGCTGGTGCGTCAGTCGGACCTGGATCGGGGCGTGGATGTCCAGCACGCCGAGGTCGACGGCCATGATGGCCTCCGACGGCGTCGAGTACACGCCCACGGCGGGGGTGTCCTCGGAGGCCGGGACGTACGAGCCGGTCGCACCCTCGTCCAGACGGGTGAGGTAGTACAGGCCGGTCACCATGTCCAGACGCGGCATGGCGAGCGGACGACCCGACGCCGGCGACAGGATGTTGTTCGAGGCGAGCATGAGGATGCGCGCCTCGGCCTGCGCCTCCGCGGACAGCGGGAGGTGCACGGCCATCTGGTCACCGTCGAAGTCGGCGTTGAAGGCCTCACACACGAGCGGGTGCAGCTGGATGGCCTTGCCCTCGACGAGCTGCGGCTCGAACGCCTGGATGCCGAGGCGGTGCAGCGTGGGCGCACGGTTGAGCATCACCGGGTGTTCGGCGATGACCTCTTCGAGCACGTCCCACACCTGGTCGCGCTGACGCTCGACCATGCGCTTGGCGGACTTGATGTTCTGCGCGTGGTTGAGGTCCACCAGACGCTTCATGACGAAGGGCTTCAACAGCTCGAGCGCCATCAGCTTGGGCAGACCACACTGGTGCAGCTGCAGCTGTGGGCCCACGACGATCACGGAACGACCGGAGTAGTCGACGCGCTTGCCGAGCAGGTTCTGACGGAACCGGCCCTGCTTGCCCTTGAGCAGATCCGAGAGCGACTTGAGCGGGCGGTTGCCCGGGCCCGTGACGGGCCGGCCACGCCGGCCGTTGTCGAACAGCGCGTCGACGGACTCCTGCAGCATCCGCTTCTCGTTGTTGACGATGATCTCGGGGGCGCCGAGATCCATCAGCCGCTTGAGGCGGTTGTTGCGGTTGATCACCCGACGGTAGAGGTCGTTGAGGTCCGAGGTGGCGAAGCGGCCACCGTCGAGCTGGACCATCGGACGCAGCTCCGGTGGGATCACCGGGACGGCCCCGAGGACCATCGCGGCCGGGTGGTTGCCCGACTGCAGGAACGCGGAGACGACCTTGAGGCGCTTCAGGGCGCGGATCTTCTTCTGACCCTTGCCGTTGCGGATGATCTCCCGCAGCGACTCGGCCTCGGCGGCCAGGTCGAAGTTCAGCAGCAGCGCCTGGATCGCCTCGGCGCCCATGCCGCCCTCGAAGTACTCGCCGAAGCGGTCCTCGAGCTCGCGGTAGATGCCCTCGTCGACGATGATCTGGTTGACGTCGAGCTTGGTGAAGGTGGTCCAGATCTCGTCGAGACGGTCCAGCTCGCGCTGGGCCGACTCGCGGATCTTCTTCATCTCCTTCTCGCCGCCGTCCTTCACCTTGCGGCGCTGGTCGGCCTTGGCACCCTCGGCCTCGAGCTCGGCGAGATCGGCTTCGAGCTTCCGCGCGCGGGCCTCGATGTCGGAGTCCCGCTCGTCCTCGATGATCTTGCGCTCCTCGAGGACCTGGGCCTCGAGGGTGCTGAGCTCGTTGTGACGCAGCTCGGTGTCGACGCCGGTGATGACGTAGGCGGCGAAGTAGATGATCTTGTCGAGGTCCTTGGGCGCCAGGTCCAGCAGGTAACCCAGGCGCGACGGGACGCCCTTGAAGTACCAGATGTGGGTGACGGGCGCGGCCAGCTCGATGTGGCCCATGCGCTCGCGGCGGACCTTGGCACGGGTCACCTCGACGCCGCAGCGCTCACAGATGATCCCCTTGAAGCGCACGCGCTTGTACTTGCCGCAGTAGCACTCCCAGTCCCGGGTGGGGCCGAAGATCTTCTCGCAGAACAGGCCCTCCTTCTCCGGCTTGAGGGTGCGGTAGTTGATGGTCTCCGGCTTCTTGACCTCGCCGTAGGACCAGTTACGGATGTCCTCGGCCGTCGCGAGGCTGATGACCAGCTCGTCGAAGTAGTTGACGTCCTGCACGTAGGCGTCCTTTCCCGGGTGGGATGATGGCGGGCCTCGCGGGGTGGGGCCGGGGGCCCGCCGTGGTGGAACTGAATTCTTCGGGTGCGGGGCGGGCGACAGGGCTGCCGCCCGCCCGCCTACTTACTGCGCCAGCTCGTCGGCCGCCGAGGACTCGTCGCGCGAGAGGTTGATCCCCAGGTTCGCGGCGGTGCGGTCGAGATCGTCGTCGTCGCCCTCACCCAGGGAGACGGCCTGGCCGTCGCTGGAGAGCACCTCCACGTTGAGGCACAGCGACTGCAGCTCCTTGAGAAGCACCTTGAAGGACTCCGGGATACCCGGCTCCGGGATGTTCTCGCCCTTGACGATCGCCTCGTAGACCTTCACGCGGCCCACGACGTCGTCGGACTTGATCGTCAGCAGCTCCTGCAGCGTGTACGCCGCGCCGTAGGCCTGCATCGCCCAGCACTCCATCTCACCGAATCGCTGGCCACCGAACTGGGCCTTACCGCCGAGCGGCTGCTGGGTGATCATCGAGTACGGACCGGTCGAACGCGCGTGGATCTTGTCATCCACGAGGTGGTGCAACTTGAGGATGTACATGTAGCCCACGGACACCGGGTACGGGAAGGGCTCGCCGGAGCGACCGTCGAAGAGGGTCGCCTTGCCGTCGGCCTGCACCATGCGCTCGCCGTCACGGTTCGGCAGGGTGCAGCCGAGCAGACCGGTGATCTCCGTGTCCGCCGCGCCGTCGAAGACGGGCGTGGCCGTGTTGGTGCCGGCCTCGACGCTGTGGATCTCCTCCGGCAGCTTGGTCGCCCAGTCGGGCAGGGAGCCGTCCGCCTCACGCGGGACCTCCCAGCCGGCCTTGGCCAGCCAGCCGAGGTGGGTCTCCATGATCTGACCGATGTTCATACGACGCGGGACGCCGTGCGTGTTGAGGATGATGTCCACCGGCGTGCCGTCGGGCATGAACGGCATGTCCTCGGCGGGGAGGATCTTGCCGATGACGCCCTTGTTGCCGTGTCGACCGGCGAGCTTGTCGCCGTCCTGGATCTTGCGCTTCTGCGCGACGTACACGCGCACCAGCTCGTTGACGCCGGGGGGCAGGTCGTCGTCGTCGTCCCGAGAGAAGACGCGGACGCCGATGACCTTGCCGGACTCACCGTGGGGCACCTTGAGCGAGGTGTCGCGCACCTCGCGCGCCTTCTCCCCGAAGATGGCGCGCAGCAGGCGCTCTTCCGGGGTCAGCTCGGTCTCACCCTTCGGGGTGACCTTGCCGACGAGGACGTCGCCGTCACGGACCTCGGCGCCGATGCGCACGATGCCGCGGTCGTCGAGGTCCGCCAGGACCTCGTCGGAGACGTTGGGGATGTCCCTGGTGATCTCCTCGGCGCCCAGCTTGGTGTCGCGGGCGTCGATCTCGTGCTCCTCGATGTGGATGGACGTGAGCACGTCCTCCTCCACCAGGCGCTGCGAGAGGATGATCGCGTCCTCGTAGTTGTGGCCCTCCCACGGCATGATCGCGACGAGCAGGTTCTTGCCCAGCGCCATCTCGCCGTTCTCGGTGCAGGGGCCGTCGGCCAGGACCTGGCCGACCTCGACGCGGTCACCCTCGTCGACGATCGGACGCTGGTTGGAGCAGGTGCCCTGGTTCGAGCGCGCGAACTTCGACAGGCGGTAGGTCTGACGCCCGCCGTCGTCGTCCATCACGGTGATGAAGTCGGCCGAGACCTCCTCCACCATGCCCGGGGCGGTGTTGACGACCACGTCGCCGGCGTCCACGGCCGCGCGCAGCTCCATGCCGGTGCCGACGAGCGGCGCCTCGGAACGCACGAGCGGCACGGACTGCCGCTGCATGTTCGCGCCCATCAGGGCACGGTTGGCGTCATCGTGCTCGAGGAACGGGATCATCGCGGTGGCCACGGAGACCATCTGTCGCGGCGAGACGTCCATGTAGTCGACATCGCCCGGCTCGACCATCTCGACATCACCGTGCTTCTTGCGCACGAGGATGCGGTCCTCGACGAAGCGGCCGTCGGCGTCGATCTCCGAGTTGGCCTGCGCGACGACGTAGCGGTCCTCCTCGTCGGCGGTGAGGTAGTCCACCTGATCGGTGACGACGCCCTCGTAGACGCGGCGGTACGGGGTCTCGATGAAACCGAACGGGTTGACCCGCGCGTACACCGAGAGCGAACCGATCAGACCGATGTTCGGACCCTCGGGGGTCTCGATCGGGCACATGCGGCCGTAGTGCGAGGCGTGCACGTCGCGGACCTCGAGCCCGGCGCGCTCACGCGACAGACCACCGGGGCCCAACGCGGACAGACGACGCTTGTGGGTCAGACCCGACAGCGGGTTGTTCTGGTCCATGAACTGCGACATCTGGGAGGTTCCGAAGAACTCCTTGAGCGCCGCCGTGATGGGCCGGATGTTGATCAGCGACTGCGGGGTGATCGCCTCGGAGTCCTGTGTGGTCATGCGCTCGCGGACGACACGCTCCATGCGGGACAGGCCGACGCGGACCTGGTTCTGGATGAGCTCGCCGACGGTACGCAGACGACGGTTGCCGAAGTGGTCGATGTCGTCGACCTCGACCGGCACCTCGCGGCCACCGGCCACCTGCATCGACTCCTCGCCCGCGTGGAGGCGCACGAGGTACTCGATGGTGGCGGCGATGTCCTCGCGGGTGAGCGTCGTGGTGGCGTCACCCTCGGGGTCGGGCAGACCGAGCTTGCGGTTGACCTTGTAACGACCGACGCGGGCCAGGTCGTAGCGCTTCTCCTTAAAGAACAGGTTCTCCAGGAGCGCCTCCGCGGACTCGCGGGTCGGCGGCTCGCCCGGGCGCAGCTTGCGGTAGATCTCGAGCAGGGCCTGGTCGGTGTCCTCGACCGTGTCCTTCTCGAGCGTGGACATCATGATCTCCGAGAAGCCGTAACGCTCCTTGATCTCGGTGGTCGTCCACCCGAGGGCCTTGAGCAGGACGGTGACCGACTGGCGACGCTTGCGGTCGATGCGGACGCCGACGGTGTCGCGCTTGTCGACGTCGAACTCGAGCCACGCGCCACGCGACGGGATGACCTTGACGGAGTGGACGTCCCTCTCCGTGGACTTGTCACGCGAGCGATCGAAGTACACGCCCGGCGACCGGACGAGCTGGGAGACGACGACCCGCTCGGTGCCGTTGATGATGAACGTGCCCTTGTCGGTCATCATGGGGAAATCACCCATGAAGACCGTCTGGGACTTGATCTCACCGGTCTCGGTGTTCTCGAACTCGGCCGTGACGAACAGGGGCGCCTCGTAGGTGCGATCCTTTTCGCGGCAGTCCTCGAGGGACGCCTTGACCTCTTCGAAGTAGGGCTCCGAGAACGAGAGCGACATTGATCCGGAGAAGTCCTCGATCGGGGAGATCTCCTTGAGGATGGACTCCAGGCCTCCCTCGAGGTTCGTGGTACCGCGCGAGGCGGCCCTCTCTTGCCACTCCTCCGAGCCGATGAACCACTCGAACGACTCCGTCTGGAGGTCGAGCAGCCCCGGGACCGGCAACGGCTCGGAGAGTTTCGCGAACGAAACCCTCCGGGGCGCACCGGGAACGGTGGAGACTGACGTGGTCTGGCGGGAGACTGCCAAGATGGGTCCTTCCAGCACCTCACGTGATCACCACGGGCGGTGACCACAGATGTATCTGCGAGCGGTCCGCCGACGGGTATCCGCCCAGGTCCGCCGCGATATCGAGGGCTCGGAAAGCACCCGGTGGAACCGGGAGTGAGCCGTCACGGACGGACGGGAGGGCAAATAGCAGCCAGCGCAACGACCTAATCTAGCGGAAGGCGGCGACAAAGTCCAGCCTTCAACGGAGTGTCCCCCGGAGGCTGGTCACGTGCGTGGTGCGGCGTCCGTCTCTGCGCTGGTTGCCCTCGTGGCTCTCGCCTCATCGGCCCCCGGTCGGGACGTCGCACCCGGACCGTGTCGCACTCAACCTCTACGGCACTCGCCCGATGCCCCTAAAGGGTGACGGGTGAAAGCACTTTCGTCAAGGATCTGGCACGGTCGGTTGCCGGATCGGTTCCCGACCAGTCCTCGTCAGGAGGGCAGATCCGGGATCCTCGACAGTTTCCACACGCCGTCGATCTTGTCCAGACCGACGAGATAGGTGCCGCTGGTACTTCCCGCAGCCGCGCCGTCCCTGGTCATCGACACATCCTGGACCAGCAACACCTCGGCCTTGTCGCCCTGCAGGTAGGCGAGACCGGCCTCGCGGACCTCTGCGTCGACGCTCGTCGCGGACTGCTCGTAGCTGTCACGCAACGCGGGCCAGTTCTCGTCGAGCTCGTTCACGAGTTCCGGGGTGAGGAACTCACCCAGGGAATCGTGGTACTCGTCGAGGGTCTCGTGGTCGATCGCCACGAGCCGCTGGACGTTGGTCGTCGCCGCCGAGAGGACCTCCTCGGTGGCCTCGCGGTCGACGAACGCCCGGTTGTCCACGTCGACCCCGGGTTCCGTCGCCAAGAACGTGCCGACGGCCCCGGCGACCAGCCCCACCGCTATGGCGGAGTACGCGATCGTGCGACCGCCGGGCCGACGGCCGGCATGCCGCTCCCCGCGATCCGTCCCGGTTCCGGTTCCGGTTCCGGTGCCGCCCTCGGGTCGGGTCTGACCGCCGTGTCCGGCCAGCCGCCTACGGGGCGCCGGAGTGACCGGCTTCTGTGTCCTCTTGATCGGTGGCATCAGCGACTGTCGTCCTTCGTCATCGTCCGGCGGAGGTGGTCGGCGCGGGGGTCGACTCCTCCTCGGTGGCCGGGTCGTCCTGTTCCTCCGGCCCGTTGAGCTCCTGCACGGACTGGCTGGACTCGCCCACCGGGACCGTCACGCCCACCTGGTTGACCGCGTCGGCCTTCCAGGTGTCGTCCTCTCGCGTCAGATCCACGCGCATCGCCTGCCGACCGGTGATGTCATCCTGGCCCTCCCGCTCGGAGTGGGCGGTGAACACCACCAGGACGGCCGCGTCGCCGGCCTCGAGGTCCAGGGTCTCCACGGCGGTGTGCGAGACCGTGGCCGTGGTGACCGCCTTCTGCTCCACCACGCGCGTCCGCACGTCGTCGGCATACTGCTCCTGCTCGGTGAGGAACTCACCGGTCGAGGCCTCTGCCAGCTGCTCGAGCGAGTCGTCGACGTTCCGGTGGTCGAAGCTGAACGCGTTGACGATCACCTGGGCGGCGACATCGGAGGCCGCCTCGCGCTCGGACGCCACCTCCTGTGCCGACCGCGCCTCGGCGTAACGCACCCCGAAGACCACCAGCGTCGCCAGGCCCGCCACGAGGATGATCGCCGCGAGGACCGCCAGCCATCTCGGTACGGTCCCCACCACCCCGGGGCGGCGCGCGCCCCCGTCCGTTCCCTGCGAACTCATGGCGGCGACACTACCGGACCCGCCGTCCGCCGAGTCGCCGCCCGGTTGCGCGGTCACCGGGGGATCAGCCCCTGCAGCACCGCGAGCTGCGTGGCGGCCACGGACAGGTTGGCCTTGTCGGGGTCGATCTTGGGCTTGGTGTCCCACGGCTGCGGCACGTCCGGGTGCGCATATTCCATCCGATCGGCACTGCGGACGCCGGTGGGGCTGCCGAACGGCACGGTGCACTGCGCATCGTAGTTGGGCGGGAAGTCCTGTTCCTGCCAGTCGAAGGACGGGTCCTGCGCCTCCATTTGCTCGATGATCTCCCACGTACCTTCGTACCCTTGGGTACACGGTGGGGGGTTATTCGTCTCGAGCGACAGACCGAAGTGGATGGTTCCATCTCCCGGAGCCACGGTCAATGCGCCGGCAGCCAGTGCCGGCAACAGCTGCAGGAGCACCTTGAACGACGGCGCCAGTGGATCGACCGTCTTCATGGTCGCCGACAGGTTCCGCACGGTTCCGGACAGCGGGTCGCCGGAGTTCTCCACCAGGTAGCGGGTCTCATCGGCGAACTCCGGTCCCGTGGTGATCAGCCGTTCCAGGTCGGAGTCCGAGTCGCGCAAGGCCTCGGTGACCGTCCTCAGATCCCGGGAGAAGCTGACGATCTCGCCGGACTGGTCGGCCTGCGTCTCCAGGACGGTCGCCCCGTCGCGGATCAGCGTCTGCAACTGCGGCATGGTGCGGATACCGGACTCGGAAATCCGGATGAGGGAGTCCGAGAGCCGCTCCAGCTGGGGCCCCCTGCCCTGGAAAGCCTTGCCGAGTTCGTCGACGGTCACCTCAAGGTCGTCCAGGGGGACCGATCGGGAAAGGTCGTCGACGGAGGCCAACAGGTTCTCGACGGGTACCGGCAGCGCTTCGCGGCCGGCGGAGACCGTGTCCCCGTCCTCGAGATACGGCGCCGAGTTGCTGTTGGGTCGCAGGTCCACGTATTGCTCTCCGATGGCGGAGCGGTTGGCGACCACGGCCTCGGTGTCCGCCGGGATGTCGGGGGCGCTCGAGTCGAGGTCGAGCTCGACACGCACACCGTCGTCGGTGAGCGAGAGCTCCCCCACCCGTCCGATCGCCGTGCCGCGGTAGTTGACGGCCGCGTTGGTGAACACCCCGCCGGTCTCGGGCAGGTCCAGATAGACCTGGTACTGGCCGATCCCGAACAGCGAAGGCAGGCGCACGTAGTTGGCGCCAACGTAGGTGATCCCGACCGCCGCGATCACACAGAAGGCGATGAGCTGGTTCCTGAGTGTCTTGGTCATCGGTATCCTGGCTCCCCTGGTTCGGGCAGGTAGTTCTCGGAGAACTCCGAAATTCCTGGTGCGGGCTTGGGCACCACCGCCCGGTCCATGACCGGCGGGACCGGCAGGAGCGGCAACACGATGGTCGTCCGCCGGTCGGGGCCGTTGTCGCCGACCCAGGGGTTCTGCGGGTCCACGACGTAGGGCCCGCTCGTGGTGGTCGGACGGAGAACCACCGGTTCGCCCTGGTTAGCCCCCAGATTCCGGAGCGTCTCAGAGATCGTCGCGTCCACGGAAAGGAACAGATTGGCCGCACCGCCGACGGTCGCCGGGATAGACGAGTCCGGGAAGGGGAGGGTGGGGACGAAACCGAGCAGTTCGATGAGTTCTGGAGTGGTCTCGCCGAGGTACTGCAGGACCGGGCGCAGCGCCCGCAGGTCGGCGATGAGGTCCTCCCTACTGGTGAGCAGGATGTCCGAGCCGACCTGGCCCAGCGCGTCGACCCGGCGCAGCATCTCCACGAACTGCGAGCGCTGCTCCTCGAGCACCGCCACCCCGGCGGGCAGCTGGTCGAGCGCCGCCTCGATCTGCTGGCGCTGGTCGTTGGCCCGCGACGTCATGAGGTTCACGCCCTCGAGGGCTTCCGTGATGCTGTCGCGCTGCCGGTTGAGCCCCCCGATGAGTTCGTCCGCCGATCGCAGGGTCCGGGTGAGATCCTCTTCGCGGCCGTCGGTGGCCTTGCGCAGTTCGGCCACGATCGGCTGCAGCTGGTCCACGCCGCCGCCGTTGAGCAACAGCGACAGCGCGCCGAGAACCTGCTCGATGTCGGTGGCCGTGCGGGTGTCCGAGGTGGCGATGACGTCACCGCTGGACAGCTCTCCGGTGGGCGGCTCGTCCTCCGGCGGGCTGAGCTGCACGAACTTCTCGCCAAGGAGATTGGTCTGCTGGATCGAGGCCTCGACGTTGGCGGGCAGCCCCATGTCGCCGCGGACGACGATGTCCACCTCTGCAGTCCACCCGTCCTCCGCCAGCGAGATACCGGACACGCGGCCGGCGTCCAGACCATTGACCTTGACCGAAGACTGCAGGACCAGATCCAACACATCGTCGAAGCGGACGGCCACGTGCATGGGGTTCTCCCCCAGGTCCGCGCCACCCGGCAGGGTGTAGTCCTCCAGATTCATCGAGCACCCCGCCGCGAGCGCGGCCACGAGCGCGCTGGCACCGACCGCGCGGGCGGTGCGACCGAGTACGGGCATGGTCGGCCTGATCATCCCCGGCCCCCTTCCGAGGCGGGCGTCATCGGCCACCCGCGATTGCCCTGGACCGTCCCGGGAACCGGGATGGACTGATTCATCTCGCCCGCGAGGATGCCCAACGGCAGGTCCGGGTTGGACGCGCGTAGATCGGCGTTGCGCTGTGGCGCGAGAGCCTCGCAGGCCTCGATATCCGCGCGCCGGATGTTGTCGAGCTCGGCCAGCATCTGGTCCCCGGGATTGAGGCGGCCGAGCCTCATGAGCTGGCACAGGACGCCGGCCGGGTCCTGCAACTCCGGGATGTTGAGACGCAAGGACACCGTCCCAGACTCGGAATCGTAGGCGCCGACGAGGTTGGACAGACCCAGCGGAGCCAACTTAAGGATCTCCTCGATGTCGTCCCTCTGGTCGGCGGTGATCTGACTGAGCCTCACCAAGCGGTCCGCATTGCTGCGGATCACGTCCTGGTTGTCCCGCACGAGGCGCGCGACATCCGCGAGCGCATAGCTCAGTTCGGCCAGGGCCCCCTGGAGGTCCTCGCGCTGACCGGCGACGGTCTGGTTGAAGCTCGACATCTGGGAGTTGAACTGCCTCACCTGGGCGTCGTTCTGCGCGAGCATCGTGACGAACGACTGGAGATTGACCACGGTCTCGCTGATGTCCTGACTCGAGTCCGCCAACGTCGTCGCGGCCTGCGACAACTCGTCGATCGACCGCCCGAGTGCGGCACCATTGCCTCCGAGCGTATCCGCGGACGCGGTGACGAACCGGTCGAGCGCGCCGTCCTTGTTGGCGCCCTCCGGACCGAGAGCATCGGTCAGGCCCTCCACCGAGGCGTAGAGCTCGTCCACCTCGACCGGTGTCGCCGTCCGCTCGAGGGGGATGTGCGCTCCCGATTCCATCTTGGGGCCACCCGAGTAGGCGGGCAGTAGTTGGACGTTGCGGTCCGGGACGACCGAGGGCGTCACCTGGATCGCCTTGGCGTCCGCCGGGACGTCCACGCCCCGGCGGACGTGGAGCTCGACCTCGACGGTCTCCCCCATGGGGGTCACCTTGTCGACGGAACCCACCGTCACCCCCAGGATCCGGACATCGGAGCCCTCGGATATTCCGACGGCTGTCGAAAAGGTGGCGGTGATGGTAGTGCGTCCGAGGCTGGTGACGGCGAGGTAGCCCACGGTCACGGCGGCCACGACGACGACGAGCAACAGCCCGACGAGCGGGTACGGCAGCTTCTTGCGCATCAGTTGATCCCACTCTGTCTTGCGGGCGCGCGGGCGCCGGGATAGAAGGGCGGTTCGGGGATACCCGGCGGGAGGAGGTTGGTGATCACGCCATCGAACCATCTGCCCGTGCCCAGCATATTGGAGTACAGCCGATAGAAGGGCCCGAGGTTGTGGATGGACGCCCTCAGCTCTTCCTCGTGGTCGGTCAGCACGGCCAGGGCGGAGTCGAGACTATCCAGGGTCGGCTTGAACTCGGCCTCGTTCTCCGCGACGAACCGGCGGAGCTCGATCGACAGTCCGCGCGTGGAGGCCAACACCAGCTTGAGGCTCTCGGCGCGCTCGTTGAGTTCACCTAGCAGCTGTCCGGTGCCGATGATCAGGCGCCGGAAGTCGTCATTGCGGTCGGCCACGATCTGAGAGCTCGTGCGCGTCGCCTCGAGTAGCCTCCGCAATTCAGCGTCCCGGCTGGAGACGGTCTGCGACAGACGCGCCATACCGTCGACCGCGCCCCGGAACTCCTCGGGCGACGCCTGCATGGTGTCGGTGAGCGTGACCAGGCTCTCGGCCAGTTTGGCGTCATCGATCTCGCCGAGCGTCTCGGCGGCGGAGGAGAATGCTGTGACCACGTCGTACGGAGCCACCGTGCGCTCGAGCGGGATCGGCTCCGCCGTTTCGAGTTCCCCGGTTCCCGCCGGCGTGAGCGCGAGGTACTTCTGGCCGAGCACGGTCTTGAGCTGGATGCTCGCCCGGGTGTCGTCCCCCAGCCAGGCGTCCTTTGCCCGGAAGCCCACGGCCACCTTGTCGCCTTCGAGCGCCACGTCGGTCACGACGCCCACCTTGACGCCGGCCACGCGGACCTCGCTGCCACCCGCCAGCCCGGCGGCCTCGGAGAAGTAGGCCGTGTATTTGGGCCCCGCCCCCACGATCGGTAGCGCGTCGAGCCTGAACGACACGGCGGTGAGGGCGAGGATCACCAGGACCCCGATCGCTCCGACGGTGGCGTTACTGAACCGGGGCTCACCCGGCCTGCGCTTGCTCATGGGATTCCCCCTGCGTGGCACCGAGGCGCGACGTTCGTGTACACCGGATGATTGATCGTGGGGCCACCGCTCGGAAGCAGGTTGGGCACGTCGGTGCCCGGGCCGTGCACCACGTCGACGCCACAGAGATAGAACTGGAACCAGGACCCGAACGAACCCATCCTGATGAGGCCGTCGGTCTTGCGCGGCAGATTGATGAGAACCTCGCTGAGCTTGTCGCGGTTAGCCGTGAGGTCGTCGGTGACCAACTTGAGGTGGTCGAGCGACTCGGTGACGGCGGGCCGCGTGGCAGTGACGATGTTCTCCGCTGACGAAGTCAGGTCCGCCATCGAGTCGAGCGAACTACCGATCGCGTCCCGCTCGTCGGCGAGTCCCTCGACGAGTTGCCTGGTGGTCACGACGAGCTGTTGGAACTGCACGTCCCGCTCGTTGATCGTCTCGAGGACCCGGGTGAGGTTGTCGATGACCTCGCCGATCACCTGATCCCGATCGGCCAGGTGGTTGGTCAGCTCACCGGTCTGGCGGACCAGGCTCGTCACCGTTCCGCCCTCCCCCTGCAATACCCGAACCAGCGAGTCCGCGAGCGCGTTGACGTCCTCCGGCTGCAGGGTCGTGAAGAGCGGCCGGAAGCCGTTGAACAGCGCCGTGAGATCGACCGCGGGCGAGGTGTTCTCGATACCGATCGTGGTCCCTTCCTGCAGGGTCGATTGGACCGGCCCGGGTTCCCGCGAGATGTTCATGTACCGCTGGCCGATCATGTTGCGGAACCGCAGCGCCAGGTGCACGTTGGCCGGCAGGGTGCGGTCGCCGGCCAGCGTGAAGTCCACCTTCGCCCGGTCGCGGTCGTGGATCTCCATCCCGGTGATCTGGCCCACCACGACGCCGGCTATCCGGACGTCGTCGCCCTCCTCCAGCATTGTCACGTCGGAGAAGATCGCAGAGTACCCCGTACCTTCCGCCCGGGTGCCGCCCCGGATGGTCACTGCGAGGACCGTGCTGAGCAGCGCGGTGACCACGATGAAGACCGCCAGCTTGACGAATGACCCCAGCAGGCCGCCACGGAACAGCGCCTTGAGTTTGGCGTTCATCGAAAACCCACCTCCGTTCCGCGCAGCGCTGGGGCGCCGATCCCGCCGATCCAGGCGGGGATCTCCTCCGCGTCGCGCGAGGAAGCGACCCCCAGCACGGTGCGGACGGTGTCGGTCTCCAGCGGAGAGCCGGCGTAGGCCATAGCCATCACATCGGCGCCCTGGCCCGCGGTCACGGTCGACGGGAACGGCATGTTGGGCTGCTCGGGCACCGCCTGGCCGGGAGCCGGGGGAACCGAGCCACGGCTACGGATGGCGGGAACCGGCCCGTCCTGGAGAAGCGGGTTGGGCAGGGTCGGTACGAACGCGGGCCCCGGGTTGCGGGTGGGGACCTGATAGCTCCCGTCGGCGACCGCCCCGCCAGGGGCCACCCCGAAGTTGAACGGCTCCTGCGCCGGGTCGTAACAGCGGGCACCGCGGGTGTCGAACAAACGCGGTTCGTCCTGGTTGGGTATGTAACGCCCCTTGGGACTGGCGACCTCGACCGTCACCCGGATGCCGGGGTGCTCGGTGCCCACGCCCAGGATGGCGTCAGACCGCTCCAGTGCGATCATGTAGAGCTCCACCGAGCACGGCAGTGCCGGCGAGTACTCGGCCAGGTACTCCAGGGTGGTGCGCGAATCCGCCGCCAGGGCGATGAGGTCGTTGCGGTTTGCGGCGAGGAAACCGGTGAGAACCTCGGACGACTCGCTGATGCGCCGCATGCCGTCGGCGATGTCGGGGCGGCGCTGGATCACCGTGTCCCCGGTGGTGCGCAGTGCGTCGAGGGCGTTGATGAGATCAGGCAGCGCCTCGGAATAGGTCTGGGAGAAGGTCGCCAGATCCTCCAGCCCGGCTTCCAGAGCGGGCAGCTCCTGGTTGATGCCGTCGAAGACCTGTCCGATCTCGACCAGGCTGGCGCCGATCTCGTCACCCTTCCCGGCGAGCGCCTGGTTCAGCGCTCCGAGCGTCCCGGCCAACTTCTGCGGCGGGACCGCCTCGAGAACGGGCAGTAGCCCGTCGAGGACGCGCCCCAACTCGAGAGCGTTGCCGCGGGTGTCCTGCTCGATGGTCGCTCCCGGTTCGAGCGTCCCCACGGGCTGATCGGGGAACCCCAGGTCGACGAACCGCTCACCGAACAACGTCTTGGGGAGCAGGCGGCCACTGACGTTGGCCGGCAGTTGTTCCATGAACGCCGGGTCGAACTCCATGTTGACCTGCACCCGGTCCCCGTCGGGTTCGACCCCGGAGACGCGGCCCACGAGGACACCGCGCGCCTTGACGTCCGCGTCGTTGGGGAGCGCGAAGGCCATGTCATCGGTGTACAGGGTGACGCTGTCCGAGTCGGTGAAGGCGCGGTTGTAGATCGCGATGGTGGTCCCGACGAACGCCAGGACGATAATGATGAAAAGGGCGGCCAGCAACCGCTTGGAGAGTACGGAGAGCTCGTTCATCCCGCCACCCGCACCGTCGTGGTCGTGCCCCAAAGTGCCAGTCCGACGAAGAAGTTCAGGATCGCCACCACGACGATCGTGGTGCGGACAGCGCGCCCCACCGCCACGCCGACGCCGGCCGGGCCCCCGGACGCGGTGTAGCCGTAGTAGCAGTGGATCATCACCAGCACGAAGGCGAAGATGATCACCTTGATGAAGGAGTAGATCACGTCTTCCGGAGGCAGGAACAGATGGAAGTAGTGGTCGAACGACCCTGTGGACTGTCCTTGAATCATGGTGTTGACTCCCCGCGTGGCGAGGTATGACGAGAGCAGACCCACGACGTAGAGCGGAATGACGGCGATGAACCCGGCGATGACCCGAGTGGTGACGAGGTACGGCACGCTCGGAATCGCCATGACCTCCAAGGCGTCGATCTCCTCGGATATCCGCATCGCGCCGAGTTGGGCCGTGAAGCCGCAGCCGACGGTGGCGGACAGGGCGAGCGACGCCACGATGGGGGCGACCTCGCGGGTGTTGACGTAGGCGGACAGGAACCCGGTGAGGACCGAGCTACCGATCTGGTCGAGGGCTGCGTACCCCTGCAGGCCGACGACGACCCCGGTGAACCCGCTCATCATGACGATGACGCCGATGGTCCCGCCGAGCACCGCCAGCGTGCCGACGCCGAAGGTCACCTCCGCGATCAGGCGCAGTACCTCGTGGCGGTAGTGGACGATCGTCTGAGGGATCCAGCGGATCGCCCGGAGGTGGAAGGCGAGCTGGTCGCCCAGGGAGTCGAACGAACTGACCGGGCCACGGACGAGGGCCCTCAGCCGGGCCCTCGTGGGTCCGACATCGGTATGGATCGCCATTACGACCCCTTCGGGGGAACGATCTGCAGGTACATCGCCGTCAAGATGAGGTTGGCGAAGAACAGCAGGAGGAATGTGAGGACCACGCCGAGGTTGACGGCGTCGCCGACCCCCTTGGGGCCGCCCTTGGGGTTCATCCCGCAGTACGAGGCGACCACGCCGGCGATGAGTCCGAAGATCAGGGCCTTGATCGAGGACATGATGAAGTCGGGCAGTTGTGCGAGGGCACCGAAGGACATCAGGTAGGCGCCCGGTGTGCCGCCCTGCAGCATGATGTTGAACACGTAACCGCCGGAGATCCCGACGATGGAGACGAGTCCGTTCAGGAGCACCGCGACGAGCATCATGCCGAGCACCCGCGGGACGACGAGCCTCTGGATGGGATCGATCCCCAGGACTCGCATCGCGTCGAGCTCCTCGCGGATGGTCCGGGCACCGAGGTCGGCGGCCACCGCCGAACCGGCGGCGCCCGCGATCAGCAGTGAGGTCACCAGCGGCGCACCCTGTTGGACGACGGCGAGGACGCCGGTGGCCCCCGTGTAGGCCTCGGCGCCGAGCTGCTGGACGAGCGACCCGGTCTGCATCGCCACGACGGCCCCGAACGGGATCGCCACCAGTGCCGACGGGAGGATCGTCACCGAGGCGATGAACCAGGACTGCTCTATGAACTCACGGAACTGGAACGGTCGCCTGAAGACCCCTCGTAGCACGTCGAGGAACAGTCGGAATACCTCGCCGGCCCCGCCCACCGCGGTCCGGAAGCCTCCTCCGACATCGGCCGGTGACATGCCGGCCCGTCCTTCTGGATGCTGGGCCGTACCCTCCGCCATCAAATCACCCCGGCTCGGTCGACGCGTCAGTTCTCGTCGGACCCGTAGTGCTCGTCCACTCCGGACGAGTTGGAGCCCGCGTCCGACTGCGACGAGGTGGCCCCTGCAGGCGCCGACGCGGCGACCTTACCGTTGCCGTGACCGCGAGAGGCCCATTCCTCGCGGATGGCCTGCTGCGCACCCTCCGGCAGCGTGTCGAGCATCTCTGCCACCCTCTCCTCACGCCGGATCTCACCCTTGCGCTCGGGGGCGCCCGGGGTCGGCTGCATCTGCGGCGGCACCCCCTTGAGCTCGTCCTCGCCCGGGGATCCGTCGATGTGCCCCTCCTCCGCCTGCTTCATCTCCTCGCGCATCTGCGCGTCGTCCTTCTCCTCGGACATACCGATGGGACCGAGCTTGGAGCCGCGCAGGAACTGGCGGACGGACGGTTCCTCGCTGGTGAGCAGCACCTCGCGGGGTCCGAACATCACGAGCTTCTTGCGGTAGAGCATTCCGAGGTTGTCCGGCACTGTGCGGGCGAGGTTGATGTTGTGCGTGACGATGAGGATCGTCGCGTCGATCTGGGCGTTGATGTCGATGAGCAGCTGAGCCAGGTAGGTGGTGCGGACCGGGTCGAGGCCCGAGTCGGGCTCGTCGACGAGGATGATCTCCGGGTCCAGCACCAGGGCGCGGGCCAGGCCTGCGCGCTTACGCATACCGCCGGAGATCTCGCCGGGCAGTTTGCCCTCCGCCCCGGTGAGGCCGGTGAGCTCGAGCTTCTCCATGACGATGTCACGGATCTCACTCTCCGACTTCTTCGTGTGCTCCCGCAGCGGGAACGCGACGTTGTCGTAGAGGTCCATGGACCCGAACAGTGCACCGTCCTGGAACAGGACGCCGAACAGCTTGCGGATCTCGTAGAGCTCCTTGGCTGTGCACTGCAGGATGTCAGTGCCGTCGATGATGATCTTGCCGCGCTCCGGGCGCAGCAGCCCGATCAGGGACTTGAGGAACACCGACTTACCGGTACCCGACGGACCGAGCAGCGCACTGACCTCGCCCTCGGGAAGGGTGAACGTGACGTCCTCCCAGATCTTCTGCGAACCGAAGGACTTGGTCAGACCCTCGACGGAAACCTCGACACCCACGTCAACCACTCCTCACTTCGGCCCTGATCTGTGGCCACGGTCACTATAAACTACCGCTCTGGAGGCATGCTTTGTTACATCCCGTGGAAAAGTGTTTCGTTTTCGCGGCCAGAGGGCAGGCGGGCGTGAGGAAACGGGCGAGTGGAACGCAAATAGGACAGGGACGGCCCGGCGATATCGCCGGGCCGTCCCTGGTGAAGCGGTAGTGCGTCAGATCACTTGAGGGTGACCGTCGCGCCGGCCTCCTCGAGCTTGGTCTTGGCGGCCTCGGCGGCCTCCTTGTCGACCTTCTCGACGATCGCCTTGGGGGCGGACTCGACGAGATCCTTGGCCTCCTTGAGGCCCAGGCCCGACACGAGCTCGCGCACGACCTTGATGACGCCGATCTTCTTGTCGCCGGCCGACTCGAGGACGACGTCGAACTCGTCCTGCTCGGCGGCGGCCTCGCCACCGGCAGCCGGGGCGCCGGCAGCCGCGACGGCGACCGGAGCGGCCGCGGTGACCTCGAAGGTGTCTTCGAACAGCTTCACGAACTCGGAGAGCTCCAGAAGAGTCATCTCCTTGAAGGCCTCGAGCAGCTCGTCGTTGCTGAGCTTCGCCATGGTGGCGTCCTTTCTGTTGGTCCCGGTGCCGTCAGACGGCCCGGAAGCATGTGGGGTTAGTTTTTCTTGTCCTCGAGCGCCGCGAACAGACGTGCCAGCTGCGAAGCGGGCGCGTTGAACAGGCCGGCGGCCTTGGTCTGGTTACCCTTGAGGGCACCGGCCATCTTCGCGAGCAGGACCTCGCGGGACTCGAGATCGGCGATCTTGTCGAGTTCGGTGGCGGACAGCGGTGAGCCGTCCATGACACCGCCCTTGATGACGAGCGCCTTGTTGTCCTTGGCGAAGTTCTTGAGCGCCTTGGCGGCGTCCACGACCTCACCGGTGACGAACGCGATGGCGGTGGGACCGGACAGGAGGTCATCGAGACCCTCGACTCCGGCTTCCTCAGCCGCACGCTTGACCAGGGTGTTCTTGGCCACGGTGTACGTGGCCGCGTCACCCAGAGTCTTGCGCAGTTCGGTGACCTGCGGGACGGAGAGTCCGCGGTACTCGGTGACCACGGCGGTCGTGGAGTTCTGGAAGTGCTGCTTGATCTCCTCGACGGCCTGGACCTTTGCGGGCTTTGCCATGTTTCGCCTCCTTTCTGCATCATCTCGCCCGAGAAAACACGAACGCCCCGTGCGCAGGTGGCACGGGGCGTGGAGGAGCTGGCACGGGCCCCTGGGGACCCACGGCACATCCGACGCTGACCGGTGTTCTCCTGCGCGGGCCGTCCGGGCGCTCCCGGACCCTTCGACCACCCCCGGCGGGAGCGGCGACCTGCGGTCTTCGGTGAAACTTGATCAGGTGCCCGAGAGCAGAGCTCCCAGGCGTTCAAACTTCGGACCCAAGGATATAGGCGGCCGCCGTCGCATACCAAATCCGCCCGGGGGCGACGAATGGCGGGCCGGTCGGCTTTCTGACACATTGGTGCGGTGTCCCCAGCCCCGTCTCGCCTCGCCGTCGTCTACAACCCCACCAAGGTCGGAATCGACGAGGTCCGCCGCCTCGCCGAGGAGCGGGCGTCCAGGCACGGGTGGACGGATCCCGTCTTCTACGAGACCACCGAGGAGGACCCGGGCACCGGTCAGGCGGCACGGGCGGCCGCCGACGGTGTCGGACTGGTGATCGCGTGCGGCGGCGACGGCACCGTACGGTCGGTGGCGCAGGGCCTGCTCGGCACTTCGGTGCCGATGGGAGTCGTCCCCCTGGGAACCGGGAACCTGCTCGCCCGCAACCTCGGCGTCCCGTTGGACGATGTCGACCGTGCGTTGCGTGTCGCCATGAGCGGTCGGAGCCGCGCGATCGACCTCGGCGAGGTCCACTACACCGACGGCGACGGCGTGTCCCACGATGACGTGTTCCTCGTGATGCTCGGCGCCGGGATGGACGCCGACATGATCGCGGGCACCGACGACAAACTGAAGGCACGGGTGGGCTGGCTCGCGTACGTCGGCGCGTTCGCCAACACGCTGTTGCGCGGCCACCGGATCCGGGTCGAGTACGCCCTCGACGACGGATCGCCGATCCAGACCCGCGCGCGCACCCTCCTGGTGGCCAACTGCGGGATGCTGCAGGCGGGGATGGTGCTGTTGCCCGACGCCGTCATCGACGACGGACTCCTGGACGTTCTCGCTCTGCGCGCCAAGGGCCCTCTCGGGTGGGCGCAGGCGGGTGCGGTGCTGGCCCATCACACGTTCCAGCACCGGCTCAAGCCGATACTGCGGAGGAACTCCACCCAGGATAGCGGGAAAGAAGAGCATCGGACCCGGCCACTGGATTTCCGCCAGGGCGTGGGGATCACCGCCCGCGTGTTGGAGAAACCGGCCGCGTTCCAGATCGACGGCGAGGACTGCGGCACCGTGACCGAGTTCTCGGCGCGGATCAAGCGGAGGGGGCTCACGGTCCGGGTGGCGGTCTGACCCGCGCTCCCCGACCTGGCCCCGGAGGTCAGGTCTCGGGCTTCACCAGCAGCGCCAGCACGTCGTGGATCTCCTCCACGGTGGGCACGGGCAGCGCTGAGCGCCCGTAGACGAACCCGATGCCGGCGTACACCAAGACGCCGGCGCGGATCCTCGCCCCCCGTTCGGAGAACCCGAGTTCGACGAACGCGTCGTGGACCACCCGCAGGATGCGTTGGTCCAGTTCGGCAACCGCCTCGGCGACGGTCTCGTCCGCCCTGGCCCATTCGCGGATCGCGGCCTCCCCCTCCCAGGCGCGGGATTCCACGAGCATCGCGCTCATGGTCTCCAGCCGTGCGTCGGGTGGCATCTCCTCCATGGTGACCAGACCACGGGCGGCGTCCATCTCCTGCGAGAAGTAGAGCCTGGCGATGGCGGCCATGAGCGCGTCGAAGTCGGCGAAATGCCAGTAGAAGCTGCCCTTCGTGACGCCGAAGTCGGCGCAGAGTCTGCTGATCTTGACCGCGGACCTGCCCTCGGTCATGAGCAGGTCCAGCCCGGCGCGGGCCCAGTCCTCCGCCGAGAGGCGCCCCGTGCGCGGACCGCTCGGCCGGGCGGACCATGTCGACCCCCGGGTCATCGGCCCGCGGCACCGTGTCGTGTCGTCATCGTCGTCACCCTACGTCGGACCGAGGGCCTCCATGACCAGAGCGCGCGAGTCCGGGTCGCGCCCGGGTTCGCCGTGCCACACGGGCCGGCTGCCCGCGAACGGCCGGACGACCCGCACCTCTGTGCCGGGCGGGGACTGTTCCAGCGGTGGGTGCACGAGCAGGTCGACCGTCGAGACGATGTCGGTGTAGACCACCCCGCGCGCCCGGAGGCCGTCCGCGTGGAGCCGGACGAGCAGGTCCGAGCCACGTACGGCCTCCCGAAACCCCTCGCAGATCGGGTCCATCCAGGCGGGTTCCCACGCGAGGATCGTGTCGTGGGTCCTCAGCCCGCGGCTGGGGTTCTCGACGTCGCCGACCCCCTTGGCCACCACCGCCAAGGCACCTGCGACGGCGCGGTGGCGATCCCGGGGACGGGCACGGCCGCGCCTGCATCCGCTTCGGCACTCGCGGATATCCAACCCCCGTGACCCCACGCGAAGCAGTGCCACGCCCACGGCTCTCACCCTCGGGAGTCGGCTCATGTCCCGTCGGGCCATCTCTCCCCCGGTCACTCGGTGATCCCCACCTCCGAACCATACCGTAGGGTACTGTGACTCGTGTCATAGCAGCGGGAGCTCTCATGGTCGGGTTCGGTGGCGGCGCTCGCGGGCCCGTGGTGACGATGCGAAGACTCCTCGGCACGGTGGCCGGTGTGGCGGGCATGGGACTCGTCGGCGCGTCCGCCACCCGCGCACAGGTCGGCCCGGGATCGCTTGGTCCGAGCCCGCTGTTGTTCCACTCCCCCGTCCTCGAGCCCTACGTGGACGAACTCCCGCGTCCGGACGTCCTGCCCGGAGAGTCCCTGGAACTGTCCGCGCGGACGGGCACCCACCGGTTCCACCGCGGCCTCCCCGCGGCGATGACCTTGGGTTACGGCGCGGCCAGTTACCTGGGTCCGGTGATCGCACGCCGGAGTGCGGACGACGCTGACCTACCGCAATGAGATCTCAGTCCACCCACACGCCGCGGACATCGACACGAGCCTGCACGGACTGTCGGAGTCGGTGCGTACCCGGGTACCCACGTCGCTACACCTGCACGGCGGGGTCACCGAGCCCGCCAGCGATGGCCACCCGGAGCAGTCGTCCTTCCTCGGGCAGGGCCACCTCCACCACTTCGACAACCGGCAGGAGGCGGCCGGGCTCTGGCACCACGACCACGCCATGGCCATCACCCGCCTCAACGTCTACGGCGGTCTCGCGGGCGGCTACCTCCCACGCGACCGGTTCGACACCGGACGTCCCGACAATCCGTTGGGACTGCCCGCCGGCGAGTTCGAGATCCCGCTAGTCCTGCAGGAGAAGATCGTCCGCCCCGACGGCGCGGCGTCCATGCGCTCCACCCCGATCGTCCCGGAAGGCCATTGGGAAGGCGGGGCGGTGGGCGACGTCGGACTGGTCAACGGGGTGGGGCGGGTACGCCCAGGATGGTGTCGAGCAACGCTAGCGACCCCTCGAACGGTGTGCCGATGAGCAGCGCGGTGTCCAGGACCGGCAGCCGAAGGTCGAGGATGACCGTGCCGTTGGCGTAGTCCCCGCGCACCGCGTTGCGGTAGGTGTCCAGCGGGAACGGGAAGGTGGCCAGGTAGCGCAGTGACTCGGTGAGCGAGCCCCCGAATCCGCCAGTCCCTGCAGGACGGGGTCGAGGGACTCCAGACCGGCACGGAGGTCACCGCCGGAGGCCTCGACGACACGGCCCGCGGTCGCGGTGACGGTGTCCACCGCGCGGGTGGCCTCGACGAGCCGCTGCCGCCGCTGCGCGAGGACCTGGAGTGCGGGCCCGAGGTCGGCGACCCCGCCCTCCACCTCGTCGCTGCGGATCGCGAGTTCGGTCGAGAGCCTCTCCAGTGACTCCAACGCCACCACGATGTCCTCCTTCTGCGCCTCGAGCCCGGTGAGCAACTCGCTGAGGCGTCCCGCCACCGCCCGGACCTCGTCGGTGCGGCCGGTCATCGCGACGTCGAGTTCCCCGAAGACCTCCGCCGCCTGGGCCAGGCCGCTGCCGCCGAGGGCCGCCGCGAGCGTGGCCAGCGTCTGCTCCGTGGTGGGGTACCCGCCGCTGCGTTCCACCGGGACGAGGTCGCCGTCGGACAGCGTGCCCTCGGCGGGTTCGCCCGGAGGTGCCGACAGCTCGAGGTGGGACGCACCGAGGAGACTGCTCTGCCCCACCCGGGCCGTGGCGTTGCGCGGCAGGCGGACCTCCCCGTCGGGGTCGACCGTCACCTCGGCGAACCCCGGGCCGAGGCGGATGTCGGCGATGCGGCCCACCGTCACGTCGCCGACCCGGACACGGGCATTGCGGTCCAGGGTGGTGACGTCGGCGAGCTGCACCGTCACCGAGTAGCCGTCCGGCCCGCCCCCGGCCGTCCCGGGCAGCGGGAGACTGTTGGGCCCCTTCCAGTCGCAACCGCTCATCGTCGTCGTCGACACGACCAGCAGCGCCGCGCCCACGGCGCGCCGCCCGGTCACCGGACGCCCTCGGTGAGCAGGTCGGTCACGCCGACGCGACCGTCCGCCGGGCCGGCGGGGGTCGGGGACGCGTCGGCAGGGGTCGCGAGGGCGGGAGCCGGCCGCAGGTGGTCGTGGGTGTAGTCGAGCTGGTGCGGCAGCGCCCCGACGCCGCGGCTGGGATTGATCGCCACGGGCGGGTAGTCCACCGCCAGCGCGGTGAGCGTGGGGCCGAGCAGTCGCACGCACTCCTCGGAGGCGGTGTGCACGTCGGTCTCCTCTGCAGCGGCCAGGTCGGAGCAGATGAACTGCATCGGGTTCGCGAAGTCGGTCAGCGCGAGGGACGAGATCACCGCGTTCTGCGACGGCTGGTAGATCCCCTGCAGGTTCGACAGCGCGGTGGGTGCGACGTGCAGGATCTGGGCGATGTCGTCGCGCTGCTCGGCCAGCACCGTCAGCAGGTCGGTGGTCGTCCGGACGGTCTCGATGCCCACCTGCCGGTTGTCGCGGACGAAGTCGCGGACCTCGTCGACTGCCAGGTCGAGCTCGGTGAGCGCCGGGCCGATCTCCCCCCGGCCGCGCGACACCGAGACGGTCACCGCCGCCATCACCTCGTTGAAGGTGGTGATCTGCTCGCCGGAACCCTCCATCGCGGCGGTGAAGGCCTCGAGGTTGCGGACGGTGGCGAAGATGTCGTCGCGGCCGTCGGAGACGGTCTGCAGCGCCGCGCTGAGCTGACGGACCGTGTCGCGGACGTCGTCACCGCGATCGTCGAGCACCTCGTCCGCGGCGGCCACCGCGGGTAATCCGGTCGACCCCGATCGTGGCCCCCTCCGGTAGCGGGGCGGGCGTGCCGACGGCGACCGCGTGACCCAACCATACCCGAGGGCATTGTCATGCGGGTGAGCTAGGTCACTGTGTGCTCCGGGCTGCCGTACCGCGCGTGCGAACGCGAGGGAATCCGTGCCCGGGGCCGCTCGTTGCGATGGCGTCTCGCCCTCGCCGCAGCCCCATCTCCCCCACAGCCGCGCCCGAACATGGCGTCTCGCACGCCCCGAAGCGACGGCGAGACGCCATCGCGAGGAGCGGCTGCGTGGGGGGCGGGCATGCCGGCACGCGAGACGCCATCGGGAGGAGCGGCTGCGGACCGGTCGGCCGGCGGCCGGCCGCTCACGGCATGCCGGGAAATGCGGGAAGGCCCCGCGTCCGGATAACCGGTCGCGGGGCCTTCAGCCGAGCTGGTGGCGTCTCAGCCGAGCAGATCAGCTCGCTTCGGAGTCGGAACCCGCCTCGAGGAGCTTGGAGATCGCCGACGGATCGACCGGGATGCCGGGGCCGGTCGTCGTGGAGATGGTGACCTTCTGCATGTAGCGGCCCTTGGAGGAGGACGGCTTGAGGCGCATGACCTCGTCGACCGCGGCCTGGTAGTTCTCCGTGAGCTGCTCCGTGGAGAAGGAGGCCTTGCCCACGATGAAGTGCAGGTTGTTGGCCTTGTCGGTGCGGAAGGTGATCTTGCCGCCCTTGATGTCGCCCACGGCCTTGGTCACGTCCATCGTGACGGTGCCCGTCTTGGGGTTGGGCATGAGGCCACGCGGACCGAGCACGCGGGCCACACGGCCGACCTTGGCCATCTGGTCCGGGGTGGCGATCGCGGCGTCGAAGTCGAGCCAGCCGCCCTGGATGCGCTCGATGAGGTCGTCGGAGCCAACGACGTCGGCGCCGGCGGCCTCGGCCTCGGTGGCCTTCTCGCCCGCGGCGAAGACGATGACGCGGGCGGTCTTACCGGTACCGTGCGGAAGGTTCACGGTGCCACGGACCATCTGGTCCGCCTTGCGGGAGTCGACGCCAAGTCGCATGGCGACCTCGACGGTGGCATCCATCTTCGTCGAGCCGGTCTCCTTGGCCAAGGCCAGGGCGTCCAGAGGCGAGTACAGCTTGGTGCGGTCGACCTTCTCAGCTGCGGCCTTGAAGGCCTTGCTGTTCTTGCTCATGTCAGTTCCATTCCTGCCGCGTCTTCACGCGCGACGGTCGGGTGTGGTGCGGGCCTGAGCTGCCCTCCCACAGATGTTCGGGGGGTGGAGGTCAGGCCTCGACCGTGATGCCCATGGAACGGGCGGTGCCGACGATGATCTTCGCGGCCTGGTCGATGTCGCTGGCGTTGAGGTCCTCCATCTTGGTCTGCGCGATCTCGCGGACCTGGTCCATGGAGACCTTGCCGACCTTGGCGGAGTGCGGGGTGCCGGAGCCCTTCTGCAGGCCGGCGGCCTTGAGCAGGAGCTTGGCGGCCGGCGGCGTCTTCAGCTTGAAGTCGAACGACCGGTCCTCGTAGACCGTGATCTCGACCGGCACGACGTTTCCGCGCTGGTTCTCGGTGGCGGCGTTGTAGGCCTTGCAGAACTCCATGATGTTGACACCATGGGCACCCAGAGCCGGACCGACCGGCGGGGCCGGGTTGGCTGCGCCGGCCTGGATCTGGAGCTTGATGAGCCCTGAGACCTTCTTCTTCTTCGGAGGCATCGTCTTCCTCAGTCTTCCTGATTCTTCGACTGGATCTCGGCTCGCGCTGTACACGCGGGAGGCCGACTGTCGTGTGCACCCGGTTCCCCACACGACCCCGGAAGGGCAGGCGGGAACACAGGCGCAACCTTGGAGAGTCTACGCGCGCGGCCGGTCGGAACCCTAATCGCCGACGACGGCCGGGCTGACAGACGAGCGACCCGCCCCACGCCGGGCGCGGAACGGGTCGTCGTGGGAGTTTCTCGGGTCAGTCGATCTTCTCGACCTGCGTGAAGCCGAGCTCGACCGGGGTCTCGCGACCGAAGATCGACACGAGGACCTTGAGCTTCTGCGCGGCCGGATCGACCTCGGAGATGGACGCGGGCAGCGTCGCGAACGGGCCGTCCATGACGGTGACCGACTCGCCGACCTCGAACTCCACCTCGACGGCCTGCGGGGCGAAGCCCTGGTCGTCGGCGGTGCCCGCGGCGGCGGACTTCTTCTCCGGCTTGGGGGCCAGGAACTTGGCCACGTCGCTCAGCGAGAGCGGGGTGGGCTTGCCGGCGGCGCCACCGGTCGCGCTGACGAACCCGGTCACGCCCGGGGTGTTGCGCACGACGCCCCACGACTCGTCGTCGAGTTCCATCCGCACCAGCACGTAGCCGGGTAGGACCTTGCGGTTGGCGACCTTCTTCTGGCCGTTCTTGACCTCGGTGAACTCCTCGACCGGGACCTCGACCTGGAAGATCTTGTCCTCGGCGCCGAGGGTCACGGCGCGGGTCTCGAGGTTGGCCTTCACCTTGTTCTCGTACCCGGCATAGGAGTGGATGACGAACCAGTCGCCGGGCAGCTTGCGCAGCTGACGCTTGAAGGCGATGACCGGGTCGATCGCGGGCGCGGCCTCCTCGGCCGGCGCCTCCTCGGCGGGGGCGTCGTCGCCCATGTCGTCCGTCTGCAGCGCCGACTCGTCGAGCTCGGCCTCGGCGACGTCCTCGTCACCCTCGGGGACGATCTCGGCCTCGTCGTCGTCGTCGAGTTCGGTTTCGACCGCGTCGGTGGCGGCGTCCTGGTCGAGCTCGGCACCTGCCGCGGCGGTGTCGGCGGCGTCAGCCTCGGCGTCGGCGGTATCAGCCTCGGCGGTATCGGCGTCGACGGTGCCGGTGGGGTCCGCAGCCGTGTCACCGAGCACCGCGTCCGCCTCGGTCGCGGCCTGCTCGGCGCCCTCGGCCTCGGGGCTCTGATCGATGTCGCTCACGGAAATGCGGTCCTCTCGAAGTTCGGCGGTCCGGATCTCGCCCCGGACCCCAGCGGCAGGTCTCTAGCGGTCGAAGACGAGCTCGACGAGCTTGCCCGCGCCGAAGTCGACGCCCGAGACCAGCGCGGTCATGAAGATGAGGAACAGGAACACCACGATGGTGTAGGTGACCATCTGGTTGCGCGTGGGCCAGATGACCTTGCGCAGCTCCTCGACGACCTGCCCGATGTACTGGAACGGATTCGTGCGGGCGGTCCGCGTGTCCTCCGGCTTGTCCGCGTCCGTACGGACCCGTCCGGCCACGGCGGTGTCGCCGCGCCCCGCCTTGCCGGTGGGGACGGCGGCAGCGGCGTCGGAATCGCGGACGCCGTTGACGTCGACGTCGTCGTCGCGATCCTGGCTCACGCGGCTACCTCCGGGTCGTCTGGTGTGCGGTAAGTGCAGGGGCGACAGGACTTGAACCTGCAACCTGCGGTTTTGGAGACCGCTGCTCTGCCAATTGAGCTACGCCCCTTCGGCCGGTCTCCCGGCCACCCGTGCCCTCCCGCGCCTGCGGGCCGCACGAACGCCTCGACTCTACAGTGTCGGCGACTGCCTGGCGGCAGCGCGGTCCGCGACCGCGTTCGGTCGGGCGTCCCAGTGTACGACAGGCGGCCGGTGGCCCGAAATCGCGCGGCGTCACCCCGCGAGCGAGACCGTGACGATCGCCTTGCCGAACACCTTCGCCCCGTCGCAGATCACCGCGAGGGCGACGTCGGCGGTCGACCCGTCGTCGGCCACCTTCTTCACCGTCCCCCCCACCTCGAGCCGCGCCGGCGCATCGACCGGGACGACCACGGGCCCGGCGAACCGGAACGAGGTCGCCAGCACGCGGTCGGCGCCCCCGGCCCACTCGGCCACGACCCCGATCGCCAGCGCGGAGGTGAGCATCCCGTGCGCCACCACCCCGGGCAGCCCGAGCGCCTGCGCCGCGTCATCGTCCAGGTGGATGGGGTTGTGGTCCCCCGACGCCTCGGCGTAGCGGCGCAGGTCGTCCCGCGAGATCGGCAGGGTCCGCGACGGCAGGACCTCCCCGGCGACCGCGGTCCTCGTCGTCGTCACGTCCTGCGCGGCCGCGCCTCGCGCGGCCGTGCCCTGCCCATGCACCTCCCGCCCGGTCATGCCTCCGCCTCCGCGGTGAGCAACGCACTGGTCAGAGTCTGGACGGGCTCGCCGACGGCGTCGCGCAGCACGGTGTCGATCCCGATCATCCGCCCGCCGCGCGCCGACCGCACCCCGGTGACCGTGGCGGTGGCGGTGAGGACGTCGCCGACGCGGATCGGCCGGTGGTGCTCGCTGGACTGCGCGGTGTGGAGGGTGCGCGCGAGGTCGATGCGCAGGGCGGGGTGCTCCATCACCGCGCGTTGGACCGGCGCGGTCAGGGCGGCCGCGAGGGTGGCGGGGACCTGGCCGGTCGGCGCGCCCACCGCCTCGGCGAAGCGCGTCACCACCGTGTCGGTGACCGTGACCGGATCCCCGACGACGACGACGAGGTCATCAGCGTTGTCTGTGCTCACAGGCGCCGACGCTACCCGAGGGCGAGTCCGCCGAACCGCTGATACGACCCGTCCGCGCCTCCTACGGTGGGGGCAGTCGAGCAGGGAGTGCGATGTGAGCCACGACGAGCCGGCCCCGCGGGCCGGGCACGAGAAGGCTGGGCGATCGCCGGGCGGGCCCGGCGGAGACGCCCCCACACCGGTGGAGGGGCACGGCGGATCCCACGCCACGGCCGTCGCCGCCGCGCACGGCGTGCGGACGATGTTCACCCTCTCCGGGGCGCACGTGTTCCCCATGTACGACGCCGCGGAGAAGGAGGACCACGGCGTGGCACTGCTCGACGTGCGGCACGAGCAGACGGCCGCATTCGCCGCCGAGGCCACCGGCAAGCTCACCCGCTCGCCCGGCCTGACCGTCCTCACCGCCGGTCCGGGGGTGACCAACGGCGTGTCCGCGCTGGCGCAGGCCTCGTTCTCCGGCGCCCCGATGGTGGTCCTCGGCGGGCGCGCGCCGGCCGACCGCTGGGGCACCGGCAGCCTGCAGGAGTTCGACCACGTCCCGGTGGTGCGGTCGGTGACCGTGTCCGCCGAGACCGCCCGCGACACGGCCGATATCGCCGCCGCCACCCACCGCGCGTTCACCGCCGCCCGCACCGCGCACCGCGGGCCGGCGTTCCTCGACGTGCACATGGACCACTTCTTCGACCGGTGCGACTCCGTCCGGCCCGGACCGGGGCGGGCCGGCGACGGCTCCCCCGCCGCCGCGCCGGACCGCTCCCCCGACACCGACGCCGTCGACCGGATCGCCGACCTGCTCGTCGGCGCCGAGCGTCCCGTGCTGGTGCTGGGCTCCGACGTGTGGGCAGATCGCGGCGAAGACGCAGCGCTGCGGTGCGTCGAGTCGCTGGGCCTGCCCGTCATCCCCAACGGCATGGGCCGCGGGATCGTCCCGGCCGGGCACCGGCTGCTGGTGACCAAGGCGCGCGGGCTGGCGTTCGGCGCGGCCGACGTGGTGGTCGTGGTGGGCACGCCCCTGGACTTCCGGCTCGGCTACGGCGTGTTCGGCGGCAAGGAGGGCGCCACGCCGGCGACCGTGGTGCACATCGCGGACTCCCCCGGGCAACTCGGTCACCACGCCGGTCCGGCCGTGGCCACCGCGGGCGACCTGGGGCTCGTGCTGGACGCGGTGGTCGAGGCCGTACAGCGCCGATCGGGGGCGACGCGCCCGGACTGGTCGACCTGGGCGGCCACGCTGCGGGAGAAGGCCGATGCCACCCACGCCGCCGACCTGCAGCTCCTGGGCGCCTCGGCCGACCCCGTCCACCCCGCGCGGATCTACGGCGAACTGCTACCGCGGCTGGCCGAGGACGCCGTGGTGATCGGCGACGGCGGCGACTTCGTCTCCTACGCCGGCAAGTTCATCGAACCCGCCCGGCCCGGCAACTGGCTGGACCCCGGCCCGTTCGGGTGCCTCGGCGCGGGGCTGGGCGCGGCGATCGCCGCCCGCATCGCCCGACCGTCCAGCCAGGTGGTCCTGCTGCTCGGCGACGGCGCCGCGGGGTTCTCCCTCATCGACGTGGACACCCTCGTGCGGCACCGGCTGCCCGTGGTGATGGTGATGGGCAACAACGGGGCGTGGGGCCTGGAGAAGGGGCCCATGCAGATGCTCTACGGCTACGACGTGATCGCCGACCTCGCGCCGCGGACCCGCTACGACGAGGTGGTCAAGGCCCTCGGCGGGGCCGGCGAGATGGTCACCGATCCCGCGCGGATCGGCCCGGCGCTGGACCGGGCGTTCGCCAGCGGGGTTCCGTATCTGGTGAACGTGATAACTGATGTAGGGGCCATGTACCCGCGAGCGACGTTTGGAGTCTGAACCGACGTGATCAACCCCGATTTCCCGCTGTGGCTCCGTGCCTCCCACCTGATCAACTTCATCCTGATCGGCATGCTGCTGCGGTCGGGTTGGGAGATCTTGTCCTCGATGCCGCGGTTGTGGTGGCGCAACGACTGCAAGCCTGGAACCGAGTGGTTGCGCTTCACCCGCCGGAAACTGCCACGGGAGGAGGGCGTGTACACCTCCCTGATGGACGAGAAATCCCTGTCGCCGCTGATCGGCCTACCGGGTCGGGAGAACATCGGGCTGGGCCGGCACTGGCACGGGATCTCGGTGATGCTGTGGGTACTCAACGGCCTGGTGTACGTGGTGCTGCTGTTCGCGACCGGACTGTGGCGCCGCATCATCCCCACCTCGTGGAGCGTGTTCGGCGAGGCGTGGGAGTCGATCCGGATGTACCTCGGGTTCCGGGCTCCGGCGATCGAACACTTCGACCCGTATGACGCCGCACAGATGCTGGCCTACACCGCCGTCATCTTCGTCCTCGCTCCGCTGCTCATCCTCACCGGCGTGGCCATGGCGCCGGCGGTGCGCTCGCGGTTCCCCTGGTACGTCAAGCTCTGGGGCGGCCACCAGGGCGCCCGGTCGCTGCACTTCATCCTCATGGTGCTCATCTCCGCGTTCATCGTCATGCATGTCGGGCTGGTGTTCCTGGTGCACGCCGAGCACAACGTCGTGCACATGGTGTTCGGCACCACCGACACGGCACGATCCGCCCAGGCCTTCACCATCACGATCGCCACCGTCGTGGCCGTGGTCCTGTTCTGGATCGCCCTGAGTTACTGGTCGCTGGCCGACCGCGCCCGGGCGCAGCGGTTCACCGCCGGGGTGTCCGAGATCGGCCGCCGCCTCTTCCTCAACCGGATGCGACCGCGGATGGGGCGGCAGAACACCTACACCGACGACGACATCTCCGAGTTCCACTGGACCAACGGCCTGCCGCCGACCGAGGACGAGTCGCCGGAGTGGGTCGAGGCTCGCGACGATGCCTGGCGCGGCTATTCCTTGACCATCGGCGACGACCTCTCGGGCGCCGAGAAGACCCTGGCCCTGGACGAGCTCACGGAGCTGCCGCGCACCTCTTATGTAGCGGTGCACACCTGCATGCAGGGCTGGTCCGCCACGTCCCGGTGGACCGGCGTACGACTGCGGGATCTGCTCGAGGTCCTCGGCCCCCAGCCGGAGGGAGCCCACTACGTGCTGATCGACTCCTACGGTCTGGCCCAGAAGATGTATGACAACCGGCCGCGGGAGCCGTTCTACGCGGTACTCGACCTCGACACGGTCTACGAGGACGACACGATTCTGGCCTACGAGCGCAACGGAACCCCTCTCGAGACGCACCTCGGCGCCCCCGCCCGCCTGCGGGTGGAGTCAAACCACGGCTACAAGCACGTCAAGTGGGTGCGCTCGATCCGGTGGATAGCCGACTACGCGGAGTACGGTGACGGCCGAGGCGGGACCCGCGAGGATTCCGCGCTGCAGGCGTTCAACGGAAGGATCTGACGTGTCCCACATCGTCTCGTGCCGCTTCGAGGTCAGCGGCGTCCGGAACGACAGGGACGTCAAGAAGGCCCTCCAGGCGCTCTACGACATCTTCGCCGAGCACGGACTGGGCCAGGCGACCTTCGAACTCACCGGGGCCGAACACGCGCAGCTGTACGTCAAACACCCGGACACGGTCCGCCCGGACCCGGCGATCATCGAGAAGGCCCTCGCCCGCGCGGGAGACTTCCGGGTGGTCTCTACCCATCTGCACTCCTCGAACTGAATCGCTGCACCGATGTCCCGAAACCCGGTTCGGCGCAACTGCGCACACCCGCACTCCTGCTCGGACGAGACCCGGCTGCGGGTACTAGCCGATGCCCCACTGACCCGGGAGCTCTCACCTGATGACCGGCGCGACCTCAACGGGCACCTGACCGCCTGGTCCTGGGCCGAGGGCGATCCGATGGTGCTCGCCGGGGATGAAATCCCCGGTTCGTATCTCGTCGTCTCCGGCCGCGCGCGGGTTACCCGGGACACCGCCGATGGCCGGGAGCTCACCGTGGACATCGCCGCCCCCGGAGACACCGTGGGGCCGTTGCACACGGAGGCTGCCGTCGCGACCGAGTCCGCCTGGGCGATGGAGACGACCTGTGCGCTCTTCCTGCCCGCTCACGCGCTGGCGGAGGTGGTCGGCGACCACCCGAGCCTCGCCCTGGGCCTGATCCGAATGCAACAGGATCGGCTCGCGCAGGCCCGGGAACAGGAGATCGGGCACACCACGCAGTCGGTGGAGCAGCGGGTCGGCTCGACGCTGCGGCACCTCGACCGCAAGCTCGGAAGCCTCCAGCGGGACGGCTCGAGTCTCCTCCAGGTCCGACTGCGCCGCGACGACATTGCGGGGATGGCCGGCACCACAGTGGAATCCGCCTCGCGCGCGATGGCGCGGATGAAGAAGGCGGGCGTCATCGACTCCGGCCGCGAATGGGTCTCGGTCCTCGACCGCGCCGCACTCGAGAGGCTGATCGCGGGCGATTAACTGGTCGGCGCCGCTTTCCCGTTGATTGATTGGCGTCAAGGAAGTCTTCTCCGGTTGCTCCTAGGTTCGGAGATGCACGTAAGGAACGTGCACCGTTCCCCCGAGGAACAGCAACCGTAGAGGAGCTGGGATCACCATGAGTGTCCGCGAACAGGTCAAGAGCATCGTTCTGCGTTCGGATGAATTCTCGTGCCCGTCGTGCATCGCGAAGATCGAGAACAAGTTGAACGGTCTGGACGGTGTCGAGTCCGCGGAGGTCAAGTTCGCCTCCGGACGAGTACTGGTCGACTACGACCCCGCGAAGGTCTCGGTACGTGATCTCGTCGCAGCGGTCGCCGAGGTCGGCTACGCGGTCAAGCCGTCGGCGTTCTGACGCGACGACACCGACCGCACGACGGCGACCGAAGGAGACAGGACAATGCTGAAATCATGGAAGACCTGGGGCGTGGTGGCGGCCTCCGGCCTGCTCATCGTCGCCTCGTGGCTCGTCGGCCGACTCACCTCGGCCGACGCGGTGGCGGACGGATTGATGATCATCGCCGCTCTCGTGGCCGGCTACCGGATCGCCGTCTCGGCGGTTCAGGCGCTTCGGATCCGGATGATCTCGATCGATCTGCTGGTCGTGGTCGCCGCCGTCGGGGCCATGTTCATCGACAACTACTGGGAGTCTGCGGCGGTCACTTTCCTCTTCGCCCTCGGCAAGGCCCTGGAGAAGGCGACTCTCAACCGCACTCGCCGGGCCCTGTCCGACCTCGTCGACTCGGCGCCCGAGACCGCCACCATCCTTCGTGACGGCGAGCCGGAGACCGTCGAGGTCTGGGAACTCGAACCCGGCGACCTCGTGCTGGTGCGCAACGGGGAGCAGGTCCCCGTCGACGGCCGGGTGCTCTCCGGCAACGGCGGCGTGGACGAGGCCACCATCACCGGCGAGTCCGTCCCGGCCGAGAAGTCCGAGGGCTCCGAGGTGTTCGCCGGCACCTGGCTACGGTCGGGAGTCCTGCGTATCGAGGCCGTCGGCATCGGTGCCGACACCACCCTCGCCCGGATCGTCCACCGGGTGGAGGACGCGCAGGACGACAAGGCCCGCACCCAGACCTTCATGGAACGGTTCTCGACCTGGTACACCCCCGCCGTGATGATCTCGGCGCTGGTGGTGGCCCTGATCCCCTGGTCGTTGGTCGCCACCATGGGCAACATCGAGCTCGCGCTCACCCTCCTGGTGATCGGCTGCCCCGGCGCCCTGGTGATCTCGATCCCCGTGTCGATCGTCGCCGGGATCGGCCGCTCCGCCAAGGACGGTGTTCTCATCAAGGGCGGCGAGTACCTCGAGAGTGCGGCCCGGGTCGACGCGGTCGTCGTCGACAAGACCGGCACCCTCACCAACGGTCGGCCGGTCCTGACCGACGTGGACGTGCTCGACGACGACTATTCGCGTGAGGACGTCCTGAGGCTGGCCGCCCGAGCCGAGACCGCGTCCGAGCATCCGCTCGCCGAGGCGATCATCTCGGGTGCCCGGGAGGCGGGACTGGAGATCGACCTGGTCGAAGCGGCCGAGCCCGTCGCCGGCAAGGGCATCCGCGCCGAGGTGGATGGCCGAGTGGTCGCGGTGGGCTCCGCGGATCTACTCGACCACCGGCCTGACAACGCACGGATCCTCGAACTCAACGACCAGGGCAGGACCGCGATGTTTGTCGGGGTCGACGGACGGGCGGTCGGGATCGTCACCGTCGCCGACACCATCCGTGACGACGCCCCGGCAGCGGTCAGGGCACTGCACGACGCAGGGATCAGGGTCGTCATGGCGACCGGCGATGCCCAGCGGGTGGCCCGTAATGTCGGCGCCGAACTCGGGGTCGACGAGATCCGTGCCGAGCTCATGCCGGAGGACAAGGTCGAGATCGTGCGCGAGCTGCAGTCCCGCGGCCACACCGTGGCCATGGTCGGTGACGGGGTCAACGACACCCCTGCATTGGCACTGGCCGACATCGGGGTGGCGATGGGAGCCGCCGGCTCGCCGGCCGCGATCGAAACCGCCGACATCGCGTTGATGGCGGACAGGCTCCCGCGGCTCCCGTACGCGCTCTCCCTGGCCAAGCGGACCGTCCGCACCATGCGACTCAACATCGCCATCGCCCTGGTGACCGTTGCCGCGCTTCTTGCCGGGCTGTTCCTCGGGGGCGTGACCATGTCGATCGGGATGCTGGTCCACGAGGTGTCCGTTCTCGCGGTGATCGCGATCGCGATGCTCCTCCTGCGGCCGACCCTCGAGAAGGACGGAACCGGGATCCCGGGACACGCGGGGGACCTCGTCCTCGGGACCGGAGCACGGGACGTGAGCCGGGTGTGATCAGACCCTGATGCCGTAGGAGTCGAGAAGACGACGAAGGCCGCCCGCGGCGAGCGGGCGGCCTTCGTGTTGAGAGTACCGGTGGGGGGACTCGATCCCCCGACCTCACGATTATGAGTCGTGCGCTCTAACCAGCTGAGCTACACCGGCATGCCCTGCCAGTCGGACGATCGAGCCGCCCCGCACAGTGCGAGCCCCCTGTCGGAATCGAACCGACGACCTTTTCCTTACCATGGAAACGCTCTGCCGACTGAGCTAAGGGGGCGGGCCGCGCTTCGCTGTTGGTCACCCAACCGCTTGGCGCGTAAGCCTTTAGCAGATTACACACACGGCCGAACGCGGCACAAATCGCCCGGTGGGGCGCTGTCCCGCCGGGCCCGCTGGCAGGATGGCCGGGTGCGCATCTCCGTGGTGATCCCCGTCCTCGACGACGCCCGCGAACTCGAGGGCGCCCTGGCCTCCCTCGCCACACAGACGCGGCTGCCCGACGAGGTCGTGGTGGTGGACAACGGGTGCTCGGACGACAGCGTCGCGGTGGCATTGGCCGCGGATGCGCGGATCGGGGTCCGGGTGGCCGTCGAGCCCGTGCGGGGCATCCCCGCAGCGGCCGCGGCAGGCTACGACTCCGCGACGGGCGACATCATCGCCCGACTCGACGCCGACTCCCGGCCCGGACCCGGGTGGCTCGCCCGGATCGAGGCCGCGTTCACCGCCGATCCCGAACTCGTGGCCATCTCCGGCCCAGGCGAGTTCATCGGCTTGGAGGGGTGGCGGGCCCGCGCCGCGAAGCTGCTCTACATGGACGCGTTCTTCGTCTCCGTCGGCGCCGCCATGGCCCACCCCGTCCTGTTCGGCTCGAACCTGGCGATGCGCCGCAGCGCCTGGGAGCGGGTGCGCGACGGGGTCAACCGCACCGACCCGGAACTGCACGACGACATCGACCTGTCGTTCCAGTTCGGCGCCGACGACCGCCTGTTGGTCGACCGTTCCCTGACCGTGGGGATCTCGGCCCGACCCTTCGACGACCCCGCGGCCATGCGGCGACGCTTCTCGCGGGCATTCCGGACGATCTTCCTCAACTGGCGGTCGAGCCCGCCGTCGCGGCGGTGGCTGGAGCGCGTCCAGCGCTGACCCGGCCCGGTCGGCCGAATCAGCCGGTGAGGCGGCGCGGGCTCACGCCCAGACGAGCACCGACCAGAGGATGAGCTGCGTGACGCAGAAGCCGGCCAGCATATTGAGCACCAGGAAGCGCTTCCAGCCCTCGTTGGTCGCCTCGGCGGTGGCGTCGGTGACCCGCGTGTAGGCGGCCACCGTGGAGAGGTACGGCAGGATCGCGAACGCCGCCCCCGACGCCGGCCACGGCGCGGCGATCAGCAACACCAGCACCGCCGCGGCGTAGCAGGCCAGCGCGAACCACACGGCTGCCCGGGCACCGAGCACGGTGGCGACCGATTTCAGGCCGGCCTCGCGGTCGAAGCGCACGTCCTGCACGGCGCCGAACGCCTGGGACGCCGCGCCCCACAGCATGAACGCGATGAGGCACGCCCACACCCCGCCGCCGAGGTCCGCGCCGGCGATGGTCCACCCGACGATCGCCGGCGAGACGAAGTGGAACGCCGAGGTGACGGAGTCCACGAACGGGATCTCCTTGAACCGCAGTCCCTTGGCGCTGTAGGCGATCACCGCGAACGCACTCGCCGCCAGCCACAGCGACGACTCCAGCGTCCCGACCACGACGAGGTAGGCCAGGAACGGCACCGTCGTCACGGCCGAGGCCACGAGCGTCGCCGTGTGCCGCGACCGCTCGAGGACCGACCCCTCCACGCCGCCCTTGCGGGGGTTGCGCAGGTCCGACTCGTAGTCGAAGACGTCGTTGATCCCGTACATCGCGAGGTTGTACGGCACCAGGAAGAAGAGCGTGCCGATCACGCCCAGCAGGTCGAAACCGCCCGTGGCCAGGAAGTACGCCAGCGCGAACGGGGCGGCGGTGTTCACCCACGAGACCGGGCGGGACGACCAGAACAGGGTGGTGAGCAGACCTGGTGTCGCGGGCCGCTCGGGGGTGCGGACCTTGTCGTCGTCGTCCTCCCCCGGTTCCGGGGTGCCCGCCAGGGCCGCGTCCCCCCGGCCCGACACCGTCGGGCTGCCCGCCATGGCACCGGCCCGCGACCGGGCGGTGAGCACGAACCACACCGAGGGCATGAACACGGCGACGGCGACGGCGTAGGCGAAGTCCTCGATGGGGGCCACGCCCAGGCGGATTCCGCTGGTCAGCGCGTCGTCGTAGGCCACGAGCCCGGCGGAGATCATGATGTTGTCGAAGATCGCCGTGAGGACGAGCAGTACCACGAGCGAGCCGCCGACCCCGATCAACCATCGTCGGCGGTCGGCCCCCCGCAGGCGCCACAGCGCGATGAGGGCGGCCGCGATGACGGGGATGGCCATGGTGGCGTTGATGGTCGAGTAGATGCTCACGGCCGCGCCCCCGCCCCGTCGTTCTGGGCGCCACCGTTCTGGGCCCCGCCGTTCTGCGCGCCGTCGTTCTGGGCCCCGTTGTCTTGGGCGCCGCCGGACCGTGCGCCGCCGGACCGCGCGCCCCGCCGCCGCGAGACATGCTCGACGGCCGTGACCACGCCCGTCGCGCACACCAACGCGAGGTGCGACAGGAACGCGAGGAACACGACCTCCTCGAGCGGGATTTCCGGCGCGACCAGCAGGCCGGTCATGAAGTCGGTCTGGCCGCGGAAGAACACCCCGCTGCGCACCCCGAGGACGTCCCACGTGAGCAGCAACGCGACCGCCGCGGTCACGGCGAGTGCGGTCGCGGCCGGCGCGCGGAACGCCGCGAGCTTCCAACGGTGGTCGATGACGAGGATGCCGGCGAACGAGATGACCTGGACCGCCAGGTAGGCCAGCCCGATCACCGGTCGAACACCGTGCCCCGATCGAACACCGTGTCCCGATCGAACACCGTGCCCCCGCCGGGCTCCGCCACGGGCGCGGTGCCCGTGTCGCCGCGCACGTGCTTGAGGATCAGCTCGGCGCTGATGAGGCACATCGGTAGTCCGATCCCGGGGATGGTCGAGGCGCCGGCGTAGTACAACCCGTCGACGTGCGTGCTGACGTTGCGGGTGCGGAAGAACGCGCTCTGCGCCAGGGTGTGCGCGGGCCCGAGGGCCGTACCGCGCCACGCGCCGAGGTCGTCCTCGAGGTCGGCGGGAGCGATGGTGCGCCGCACGACGATCCGCTCGGCCAGGTCGTCGATGCCGGTCCAGTCGGCGATCTGGGCGATGGCCTGGTCGGCGGCCGCCTCGATCGTGGCGTCCCCCGCACCGTCGACGCCGCCGTGGCCCAGCGAGGGGTCGGCGGGGATGGGCACCAGGACGAAGAGGTTCTCGTGGCCCTCCGGGGCGATGCCCGCGTCCGGGTCGGTATCGGTGGCACTGGGGCGACAGACGTAGAGCGACGCCGGGTCCGGGATGTGGGGCGACTCGCCGAAGATGGCGTCGAACCCCTCCTCCCACCGGTCGGTGAACAGCAGCGTGTGATGGGCCAGCTGCGGGAGCTCCCCGCGGACGCCGAGGAGCATGAGCAGTGCTCCGGGCCCGGGGGTACGCGAGTCCCAGTAGGACTGTGGGTAGGTGCGGAGGTGCTCGGGGAGCCACCGGGTCTCGAGGTGGTGGAGGTCCGCGGCCCCGACGACGAGGCCGGCCGGCAGCGTCCGCTCCGTCCCGGCCCGGTCGCGCACCCGGACGCCCCTGAGCTGCGCCTTCGACGGGCGGGACCCGCGCGCGCGGGCGCCCTCGGATGTGGTGACAAGTTCGATCGCCTCGGTGCCCGCGTGGATGACCACACCCTGCTGCTCGGCGACCCTGCGGACCGCGGCGATCACCTCGGTGAACCCTCCGCGCGGGTAGAGGACACCGTCAGTGAGGTCGAGGTGGCTCATGAGGTGGTAGATCGACGGCGCCAGGTACGGCGAGGACCCGAGGAACACCGCGGGGTAGCCGAGGATCTGCTGGATGCGGCGGTCGCTGAACCGGCGGGCCACGAACGAGTGCAGCGGCTGGACGAGGCGGGCCACCAGGGAACCGGCCCGGGCCACCACGTCGGGGCGCACCAGGGCCGGGTACGAGGTGAAGTTGGTGTAGAGGAACCGCTTGAGCGCGAGGTCGTAGGTGGTCCGCGCCGAATCGAGGTACCTGCCCAGCACGCGGCCGGCGCCGGGTTCGAGCGACTCGAACAGCGCTGTCGAGGCCGCGCGGTCCGAGCGGATGTCGACCGACTCGGGACGGTTCTCGAAGTACACGCGGTACCCGGGGTCCAGGCGCACCAGGTCCAGCTGCTCGTCGGCGGAGGTGCCACAGAGGCGGAAGAAGTGGTCGAACACCTCCGGCATGAGGTACCAGGAGGGGCCGGTGTCGAAGCGGAACCCGCCCGCCGACCAGCTGCCCGCGCGCCCGCCGACGGAGTCGGTGGCCTCGACGAGCGTGACGTCGCGCCCCTCGTGGGCCAGCAACGCAGCGGTCGCCAGTCCGGCGATGCCGCCGCCCACCACGACGACGGGCCCGTCCGGGGCCTGCCGGCGGCTCATCGGGCCACCGCCCGGCCACGACCGGCTGCAGCCCGGCCGATCACCGCGAGCTTCACCGGATCGGGCACCCGCACCCGGCCCGCGCTCACCCCGGATGCCCCGGCCGCCCGTAGGCGATCGTTGAGCTCCGCGAACAGGTCGTGGGCTGCGGCCACCGCCAGGCGGTCGCGGCCCGGGATCCGGTTGATCGCCGCCCGCGCGATGCGCAGGTCCGCGTCCACGTCATCGGCCAACTCGCGTACGTCCTTCTCCGTCAGTGCCCGCGAGTCACGGCCCGGCAGGTAGTTGCGACCGAGGTCCGTGAAGTCTTCCCGGATGTCCCGGAGGAAGTTCACCTTCTGGAACGCCGCTCCGAGTGCGCGCGCTCCGGCGGCCATCTCGTCGTCGTCACCCAGTCCCCCACCGGCGAACGTCCGCAGGCACATCTCCCCGATGACCTCCGCCGACCCGTGGATGTACCGACGCAGAGACTCCTCTGTGTGCTCGGTGACGTCGATGTCGGCCTCCATCGAGTCGTAGAACGGATCCACCAGACGCGCGTCGATCCCGAACCGACGCGCGGTGTCGGCGAAGGCGTGCGTCACCGGATCGGGGTCCAGGCCACGCTCGATCGCGCGGTGTGTCCGGCGGCGCGCCTCGGCGATGAGCTCGCGCGCGGCGACCGGGTCGTCCATCGCCCCGTCGACGACCTCGTCCCCGACCCGCGCCCACGCGTAGATCGCGGCGACGTGCGGGCGGGTGGCGGGCGCGAGCAGTCGGCAGGCCAGTGCGAACGACGTGGAGTACCGGCGCAGGATCACCTCGCTGCACCGGCGGGCGGCGTCGGTGAACTCCGCGTGGGGGCTCTGCTGGGTCATCGGGTCCTCTCCAGGGCGGTGGCCAGGTGGGGGCCGAGCGCGGCCCGGACGTCGTGCGGCACGGCCGGGGAGTCCAGCGCGGCGCGGGCGGCGGTGATGAGATCCTCGGCGATGCCCACCGCGTGCTCGCGGGCGCCGCACTCGCGTAGTAGCTCGCGCGCGGTGTCGGGGTCCCGCGTGTGGCCGTTCATCGTCGCGGGGTCGGCGGCCGAGCGGCCAAGGGCGGCGTCGATACGCGGCCAGGCGTCGGTGGTGGCGGCGTGGGCCAGCAGGACGGTCGGTGCGCGCCGGAGCAGGTCGCCCTCGTTGGACTTGCCGGTCACGGCCGGATCCCCGAACACGCCCAGCACGTCGTCGATCACCTGGTAGGCGGTCCCCAGGTGGCGGCCGGCCTCACGCAGCGGGGGGATGACCTCGTCGGGCGCGCCGCCGAGCATCGCGCCCAGTACCAGGGGCAGGCACACGGAGTAGGCGGCGGTCTTGGCCGCGCCGATCGCCAGCGCCCGCTCGCGGTCGGCGGGCTCGCGCTCGACACAGCCGTGGACGTCCGCGTACTCCCCGGCGATCGACGCGACGACCGCGCCCTGCACCTCGTCGAGTACACGGTGCAGCAGCGGCGCCGGCACGGGCAGGCGGGCGAAGTCGGCCATCGCGGCCACGAGCAGCAGGTCGCCGCCGAGCAGCCCGCCGACCTGTCCGAGGTGCCCGGCGGCCTCGGTCCCGATCCCCCCGGCGGTGGCCCGCGCGGTGGTGCGGCCCTGCAGGTTGGGCTGGCCGCGGCGCTGGTCGTCCCCGTCCGCCAGGTCGTCATGGACGAGGAACGCCTCGTGCAGCAGTTCCAGAGCCCGGCCCGCGGCGGCCCGCACGGCCTCGTCGGCGCCCCCGGAGGTGGTGTACACGGCGTCGAAGAGCGCGGAGCGCATCCCCTTGCCGGAGCGGGTGGTCCGCCCCAGGTCATCGGCCCATTCTTCCACTGCGGAACCCAGGCCGGCCGGCAGGTCGCCGGTCGTCATCCGATGTGCGGCGGTCATCGAAAGGAGTGTCATGTCCGGTGGTTCGGAGCCGGGGCCGTCGTGGATACGTCTCACCTCGATTCTTCTCGACGAGATGCGGCGTGACAGGTCGTGAGGCCGTGACTCTGGGGACCGCGCGTGGTCATATTTTCACGGATCCTCGGGCGACGAGTCCCGAAATGCACGAAGACCCCCGCTTGTGGCGGGGGTCTCCGAGTGCCAGATGATGGATTCGAACCAACGTAGGCTAAGCCGACGGATTTACAATCCGCTCCCTTTGGCCGCTCGGGCAATCTGGCGTGCACCTCAAGGGCGCTACGACACGATACAACGCCTGTGACCCCTGGTGCCAAATCGGGGCACTCAGGGGTGGTGCGGCGGCGACTCCCGGCCCCGCCCGTGGCGGCCTCGGGCCCTGGCCGTGGCGGGTAGCCTGACCGGGACATCCCCCAACGACAGGAGTACGTCCATGGCCTCGGAGTCCTCGTTCGACATCGTCTCGGAGTTCGACCGCCAGGAGGTGGACAACGCCCTGAACCAGGCCGCCAAGGAGCTGGGCACCCGCTACGACTTCCGCGGGACCGACGCGAGCATCGAGTGGAAGGGCGAGGACGCGGTGGAGATCGTCGCGAACTCCGAGGACCGCGTGCTGGCCGCCAAGGACGTCTTCGTGGAGAAGTTGGTGCGCCGCGGGCTGAGCATGAAGGCGCTCGAGGTGGGCGACCCGATGCCGTCGGGCAAGTCGTTCCGCCTGGTCGGCTCGCTCAAGCAGGGCATCGACAAGGAGAACGCCAAGAAGATCACCAAGCTGCTGCGCGACGAGGGCCCCAAGGGCGTCAAGGCGCAGATCCAGGGCGAGGAGATCCGTGTGTCGTCCAAGAAGCGCGACGACCTGCAGGAGTGCATCTCGCTGCTCAAAGGTGCCGACTTCGAGGTCGCGCTGCAGTTCACCAACTACCGCTGACCCGCCGACGGTGCCGTTCCGCATCGGCGCTGGGCGTCGGCTCCGCGCCGCCTCGGTGGTCGCCGCCGTGGGCCTGTCCACGCTGGTGGGGTGCGCGTCCGGGGGCGACGACGACGAGGTCGCGCAGCAGCTGACCGTCTTCGCCGCCGCGTCGCTCAGCGGGGCGTTCACCGAGATCGCCGAGGAGTTCGAGGGGGCGCATCCCGGTGTGTCGATCCGACTGGGTTTCGACGGCTCCTCCGGCCTGGTGGACCAGCTGGCCGGCGGTGCCCCGGCGGACGTGTTCGCCTCCGCCGACGTCCGGACGATGGACCGCGCCGTCGCCGAGGGCCTGGTCGCCGGCGAGCCGACACCGCTGGCCACCAACGTGCTCACCCTCATCACCCCGCCCGGCAATCCGGCGGGGATCACCGGTCTCGACGGCTCGCTGGACGGCGCACGACTCGTGGTGTGCGCGGCCGTCGTGCCGTGTGGTGCGGCGGCCCGCACGCTGGCGGACACCGCGGGGATCGACCTGGCCCCGGTGAGCGAGGAGTCCACCGTCACCGACGTGCGCGGCAAGGTCACCTCCGGCGAGGCCGACGCGGGGATCGTCTACGCGACCGACGCCCGCGCCGTCGCCGACCGTGTCGAGCGGGTCCCGATCGCCGGTGCCGACGCGGTGCCGAACGTCTACCCGGTGGCCGTTCTCGACCGCGCCGCGGATGCCGAGCTGGCCCGGCGGTTCGTCGACGCCGTCACCGGCCCCGAGGGTCGCGCGGTCCTCGCCGAGCACGGTTTCGGCCCGCCATGACCCGGCCCCCGCTCCCCCGCTGGCTGCTCGCGGCCGCAGTGCTCGCCGTCCTGCTGGCGGCCCTGCCCCTGGCGGGCACGGCCGCGCGCGTCCCGTGGGCGCGGGTTCCCGAACTCCTCGGCTCGGAGGCCGCCCGCGACGCCCTGCTGCTGAGCCTGCGTACGTGCGCGCTCTCCACCGTCCTGTGCATCCTGCTCGGCACCCCGCTGGCGGTGGTGCTGTCCCGCAGCAGCGGGCCGATGGCGGCACTGGCCCGGACGGTCACCGCGCTGCCCATGGTCCTTCCCCCGGTCGTGGCCGGCCTGGCCCTGCTCATCACGCTCGGGCGCACCGGCGTCGTGGGACAGCACCTGTCCGTGCTGGGCATCGAGATCGGGTTCACGACCGCGGCCGTGGTGATCGCGCAGACGTTCGTGGCGATGCCGTTCCTGGTGGTGGCGCTCGAGGGCGCACTGCGCTCGGTGGACTCCGGCCTCGAGCGGACCGCCGCCTCACTGGGCGCCTCCCCGACCCGGGTCCTGACGACCGTGACGTTGCCGCTGGTCCTGCCGGCCCTCGTCGCCGGCGCGACCATGTCGTTCGCCCGCGCTCTCGGGGAGTTCGGCGCCACCCTGACCTTCGCCGGTTCCCTGCAGGGCACCACGCGCACCCTGCCGCTGGAGATCTACCTCAGCCGGGAGGCGGACACCGAGACCGCCCTCGCCCTGGCCGTGGTGCTCATCGCGGTGGCCGCCGCGCTCATGGCGGTCTCCGCGCTCGTCGCCCGCAGGGCGGTGGTGGGCCGTGGCTGACCACCCCGCCGCGTCGCACGCCGCCCCCGCGCCCGGCCCCGCCGAATCACACCCCGTCACCTCGCACCCCGCCGCCGAGCTGGCCTGCCGGGTCGCCGCCCGCGACGTCGACCTCCACCTCAGCGTCCCCGCAGGCCGCCGACTCGCGATCGTCGGGCCCAACGGGGCGGGTAAGTCCACGGCTCTGTCGCTGCTCGCCGGGCACCTGCGGCCCGACTCGGGCGAGGTCCGGCTCGACGGCCGCGTCGTCGGCTCGCCCCGCACCCACCTGCCCGCCCACCGCCGCCGCGTGGTGGCTCTCGAGCAGCGTCCCGGCCTGCTGCCCCACCTGTCGGCCGTGGACAACGTCGCGTACGGCCCACGCGCCCGTGGCGTCGGCAGGCGGGCCGCGCTCGACCGTGCCCGCACCGAGCTCGAGGCCGTGGGGTGCGGCGACCTCGCCGACCGCAGGCCGCACGAGTTGTCCGGCGGGCAGGCGCAGCGCGTCGCCCTGGCCCGGGCCCTCGCCGTGGATCCGGAGCTCGTCCTGCTCGATGAGCCCCTGGCCGCCCTCGACGTGGAGGTCGCCCCCGCGGTCCGGCGTCTCCTCGCTGATCGGCTCACCGGACGGGCCGTGGTCCTGGTGACCCATGATCCGCTGGACCTCTGGGCGTTGGCCGACGATGTCGTCGTCGTCGCCTCCGGCCGCGTCGCCCAGTCCGGCACGGTCGAGGAGGTCCTGGCCCGGCCCGCGTCCGACTTCGCCGCGCGCCTGGCCGGGGTCTCACTGGTCGAGGGGATCGTCGACGACGACGACGACCTGCGCACCCCCGGCGGCGACCTCGTCTCGGGGGTCCGCACGAGCGCGGCGGCGGGATGGCGGCCGGGGGCGCGGGCGGTGGCGACCGTCGACCCGCGGGCGGTGGCCGTCCACACCGACCCCGCACCCACCGGCTCCACTCAGGCCCCGACTTCGGCTCCGGCTCCCACGAGCCCCACGCAGCCATCCGCGCACGCGCCTGCGACGAGCCCGCGGAACTCCTGGCCCGCGCGGGTGGTCTCGCTCGTCCCCGCGGGGGCGTTGACGCGGGTGACGGCCGAGCTACGGGACGGTCAGCGCGTCGATGCCGAGATCACCAGCCGCTCGGTCGCCGAACTCGCGCTGGCCCCGGGTTCGCCCGTGATCCTCGTGGTCAAGGCTGCGCAGGTCGCGCTGTACCCGCGCCGCTGACCCCGGCGTCACTGAATCCCGCCCCTCGGCCACAGCCGCCCCTCGGCCACAGCCGCTCCTCGCGACGGCGTCTCGCCGTCACCGATGAGCACGCCAGACGCCATGGCAGCGAGCGGCTGTGATGGGGACTGGCAGGCGCGGGAGCGAGACGCCAGGCCCGGGGGCGGCTGCCGGGCCGTGCGGGAGCGAGACGCCAGGCCCGGGGGCGGCTGCCGGGCCGTTGGGGGAAGGTCAGCCGACGCGGTCGACGGTGAAGCGCACGAGCCGACGCAGCGCCTCGTTCGCCGGGCCGGCGGGCAGGACGTCGAGCTCGGTCATGGCGTCATCGACGTACTTCTCGAGCGTGGCCCGCGCGCGCCGCATACCGTCGGACGCGCGCAGCAACTCGAGGGCTTCCGCCACCTCGGCGTCGTCGGTCAGCGGCTCGGCGAGCAGGTCGCGCAGCCGCGCGCTGTCCGACGAACCCGCCTCCATGGCATAGATCATCGGCAGGGTGTGGACGCCCTCGCGCAGGTCCGTACCGGGCGTCTTGCCCGACTCGGTGGACGGCGAGGCGATGTCGATGATGTCGTCGGCGATCTGGAACGCGATCCCCACGGCGTCACCGAGGCGGCGCAGGCTCCCGATCTGCTCGGCGGTCGCCCCCGAGTACTCGCCGCCGAACTGGGCGGCCGCGGCGATGAGCGAGCCGGTCTTCTCCCAGATCACCCGCAGGTAGTGCTCGGCGGCACCCTCGTCACGACTGCCGACGCCCGGGCCGACGGTCTCGCGCATCTGCCCGGTGACCAGTTCGGCGAACGTCTGGGCGATGAGCTGCACGGCCTCGGGTCCGAGGTCGGCCAGGAGCATCGAGGAGTGCGCGAAGAGGAAGTCGCCGGCGAGGATCGCGGTGGAGTTGTCCCAGCGGCTGTTGGCCGACTCGACACCGCGGCGCATGGCGGCCTCGTCCATGACGTCGTCGTGGTACAGCGTGGCCAGGTGGATCATCTCGCACACCACCGCGGCCTTGACCAGCCGCTCGCGGTCGGGCGCGGGGCCCAGCGAGCCCGAGAGCAGGGTGACGACGGGCCGGAACCGCTTGCCGCCGGCGGTGACGAGGTGCAGGGCGACCTCGGAGAGGAAGTCCTCGCCGGTCTGGAGTCGGCTGACGAGCAGCTTCTCGACCTCGTCGAGCCGTTCGCGCAGGTCGGCTGCGAGGTCGGCGTCGCCGACGTCCACGCCCGCCACCGTGTGGTCGGTCGCCGTCTCCGCGGTGCCGGTCACTGAATCGCTCGACATCCCCACTCGTCCTCGTCGCCTGGTGAAGGGTCGGCGTGGCCCGCCCTTCCCGACAGACTACGTTCCCGCGTCGCGGGCGGTGGCACCCCACCCCGCCCGAGGTCCCGGCGACCGCCGCACCCGCCGACCTGCCACCATGGAGCGCATGGAGTCAGGTATGGGTCTGCCCGCGTCGACGGACGTCCTCGTGGTGGGCTGCGGCCCGGCCGGTTCGGCGACCGCGACGTGGTTGGCGCGTGCCGGTCGCGAGGTCACCGTGCTCGACGCGGCGCGGTTCCCGCGCGACAAGACCTGCGGCGACGGGCTCACGCCGCGGGCGATGTTGGAGGTCGACCGGCTGGGTCTCGGCGGGTGGGCGCGGGACCGCATCACCATCCGCGGGCTCGAGCTGCGGGGCTTCGGCCACTCCCGGCGGGTGCCGTGGCCAGCCGGTGAACACGGTGGGACCGGGTCGGCGGTGCGACGGACGGTGTTCGATGACCGGCTCCGGCAGGCGGCGGTGGAGGCGGGCGCCGTGGTGCATGACGGCGTGCGCGTGACCGGCGTGGAGAGGGGCGACGACGGCGAGGTGACCGCTGTCCGGACCGAGGGCGGTCGCGTGGAGTGCCGAACCCTCGTGGTGGCCGATGGCGTGCGGTCGCCGGTGGGTCGTCTGCTCGGCCGGACCTGGCATCGCGACACGGTGTATGCCGTGGCCGCGCGATCCTATGTCCGGTCCGGGCGTCATGATCATCCGTGGATCGGCTCCGATCTCGAGCTCCGCGACGAGGCGGGCGCCATCCAGCCCGGCTACGGCTGGGTGTTCCCGCTCGGCGACGGCGAGGTCAACCTCGGGGTGGGTGCGCTGGCGACCTCGGCGCGGCCGGCGAACGTCGCGGTCAAGGAGCTGCTGCAGCACTACGCCCGTAGCGTCCGCGGCGACTGGGGCCTGGCCGGCGAGCCGAGGGCGGTGACGTCCGCGTTGTTGCCGATGGGCGGGGCGGTCTCGACGGTGGCCGGTCCCAACTGGGCGGCGGTCGGCGACGCCGCGGCGTGCGTGAACCCGCTCAACGGCGAGGGGATCGACTACGCGCTCGAGGGCGGCCGCCTGCTTGCGGAGTTAATCCTGGCGGGAGCGGGTGTCGGCCGAGGAGGCCCGGGCTCGAGAGTGGGCGCGGCCGGTTCGCACTCGCGCACCACTGCCGGTGACCTGACGCATGCGTGGCCCGCGGTGCTCCGCGAGACCTACGGCGAGTCGTTCGCGATCGCCCGGGACGCCGCGCGTCTGCTCACCTATCCGAAGTTCCTGCCGCTGGCGGGACCGGTCGGGATGCGTTCGCAGGCGCTGATGACCGCGGCGGTGCGGTGCATGTCCAACACGGTCGCCGATTCGGACCGCGATGTGGTGGCCCGCGGCTGGCGGGCAGCGGGGTCGATCGCCCGCAGGCTGGACCGTCGGCCCCTCTTCGCCTACTGACCCACCGGGCCTCCGCCCCGGGCCTCCGTCCCGCCCGGATTACGCGTAGGGCCTCTGCCCCGCCCGGGTTACGCGTCGGGAATGGACCAGAGCGGCAGCGCAAGCGGCCGGAAAACGTACAAAGACGGCGCGCACCCCGGGAGGACGGCGCAGCGCGCCCGGGGTGGCGCCGCGTTCGCTGCGGCCGCGCCGGGGTCAGGCCGCGCCGGGGTCAGGCGGAGCCGGGGTCAGGCGGGGCGGCGCGCCAGGTGGATGGCCGCGATGCCGCCGGTGAGGTTGGTGACGCTGCCGCGCTCCCAGCCGCTGGCCTCGATGATCTCGAGCAGTGCCTGCTGGTCCGGCCAGTCGCGGATGGACTCGGCCAGGTAGACGTACGCGTCCGGGTTGGACGAGACGCTGGTGGCGATCTTCGGCAGCGCCCGCATGAGGTAGTTCATGTACAGCGCGCGGAAGGGCGGGAACACGGGCGTGGAGAACTCCACCACGGCCAGTCGCCCTCCGGGCCTGACGACGCGGGCCATCTCCCGCAGTCCGGCAGCGGTGTCCTGCACGTTGCGCAGCCCGAAGCTGATGGTGGCGGCGTCGAAGGAGTCGTCGGCGAACGGCAGCTTCATGGCGTCGCCCGCGACCTTGGGCACGTCCCGGCCGGCGCCCGCCCGCAGCATTCCCAGCGAGAAGTCCGCGGCCACGCACCACGCGCCGGACTTGGCGAGCTCGACGGTCGACACGGCGGTGCCTGCGGCCAGGTCGAGGATCCGCTCCCCGGGGCGCGGCGCGAGCAACGAGCGGGCCCGCCGCCGCCACACGTGGTCCATGCCCCCGGAGAGGACGGTGTTGGTCAGGTCGTAGCGCTTGGCGACACCGTCGAACATCGACGCGACGTCACGGGGCTGCTTGTCGAGATTGGCGCGGGACACGCCGTCGACGCTACCCGCCCCCGGCGCGCGTGGCCGATCAGGCCACCACACGTGGGGCTCGGCTCGTGCCCACACCACGCGCGTCCGTCCGGTCCACCACGATCGTGCGCGCGCGGACCCTGTCCATGCCACCCCTGCCCACGCCGACCCTGCCCGAATCGGACCGGGCGCCCGCCGCCGCGTAGTGGTCGAAGAGCTGGGCGCAGATCGCGTCCCAGGTCCGACCGAGGACGGTGGCGCGGGCGCCGGTGGCCAGTCGCTCGTGGTCGGCGAGCACCGCGTCCACGGCCGGCGACACCTCGGCGGCGTACCGGCGCGGGTCGAGCAGGACGCCGTTGACCCCGGTCTGCACGAGGTCGCGGGGCCCGCCCTGGTCCGGGCCGACGACGGGCACGCCGGACGCCTGCGCCTCCTGGATGGACTGGCAGAACGTCTCGAACTCACCGGGGTGGCAGAACACGTCCATCGTGGCGTAGGCCTGCCCGAGCCGGTCGCCGTGGAGTTCGCCGGTGAAGATCGCGTGGGGCATGGCGGCCTGGAGTGCGGGGCGGTCGGGGCCGTCTCCGACGACGACGAGGTGGAGGTCTCCCCCCGGGCCCGACCGGTCGGCCAGCGACTGAAGGCGCTCGACGTGCTTCTCCGGGGCGAGCCTGCCGACGAACCCCACGACGGGCCGCCCCTGCGGGGACCACAGCGCGTGCAGGGCCGCACTGCGTCGGGAGGGCGAGAAGCGCTCGGTGTCGACGCCCCGCCCCCACCGGTACAGGCGCGGGATCCCGTGGGCCGCGAGATCCTCCATCGCGGCGGTCGACGGGGCGAGGGTGCGGTCGCAGCTCGCGTGGATGGCCCGGGTCCAGGTCCAGGCCGCATCGGCGACGACACCGATCCCGTAGGCATCGGCGAACCCGGCCACGTCGGTCTGGTAGACGGCCACCGAGGGCACGTCCAGGGCGCGGGCCGCGGCGGCACCGGCGGCACCGAGCACGAACGGCGACGCCAGGTGCACCACGTCGGGGCCGAAGTCGCGTAGGGCGCCGAACACGCTCGGGCTGGGTGCGCCGACCGGCAGCGACGACACCACCGGCACCCTCACCGCGGTGACCCGGTGGACGGGGTACCCCAGGTGGTGGTCGGGTCCGCTGGTGTCCGCCCCGGGCCCGCCGAGCAGCGGCGCGACCGCACTGACCAGCGGGTGCGCCCGAACGGCACCGGCGGCGCCCTGCCAGAAGCCGACCTGCCCGGACGGGGCCACCACCAGACAGTCATGCCCGTGCCGGCGCGCGTACTCCAGCACGCGCAGGACAGAGTTGGTGACGCCGTTGACGTTCGGCAGGAACGATTCGGTGACGATGGCTACGCGCACGACCCCACTGTCGCCGGGCCGGGACACGGGCCGGTGATCAGCGAGAAACGGTGCGTCGAATTCGTGGTGCCGCCCGGTGAACCCTCGGTGACGCGGCGGCGTAGGCGAGCGCCGCCAACGGGACGACCACCGCGGGCACGGACAGGGCGGGCACGACGGCGACGGTCCAGCTGCGTCCCGAGACCCGCACCAGATCGGGGTTCGCGCGCCGGAACTCGACCTGCACGCGCTGCCCCTCGACGAGCCCGGTCGGGTAGAACACGCCGGTCACCGGTCGGACGGTCCGGCCGCCACCGGCATCGAACTCCACGGCGGCCCGCCGATCGGTGACCTCGGTGACGAACGCGGTGGCGCTGCCCATGTCCCGGTCGATCCGCTGGTCGTTGATGAAGCACGCCAGCACGAGGAGCACGGCTGTGAGCAGTGAGAACACTCCCGCGGTCACGGCCACCACCCGCACGCCCCACCGGATACGGCGAGCGCGACGGATCTGCCGGGCAGAGACCGGGGCCGTCGCGGTCACCCGTCCGCCACGGCTTCCGAGCGCAGGGCCGCGTGGAGGTCGCGTAATCCCTGCCGGTCGGTCGCGACGCGCACCACCCGCAGTCCCTCGGGCACGACGTCGCGGTGCCCGTTCGGGAACGCGGGCTGCGCGAGCAGGGCCTCGAGTCCGGCCGGGTCGATGTCGGTGAAGGGCACCCCGGCGCCCGCACACAGGGCGCCCAGGTCGGCGCCGTGCGGGGTGCCGAAGACGCGCTCGAAGTCGGCGGCCAGGCGGGGGTCCCCCTGTTCGAGCAGGGAGAAGATGCCACCACCGTCGTCGTCGGCCACGACGATCGTCAGGTCGTCGGGGTGCCGCTCCCGCGGGCCGAGCAGCAGGCCGGACACGTCGTGCAGGAAGGTCAGGTCCCCCAGCAGCGCGACGGTCCGCCCCGGCGCCGACAACGCGACCCCGATCGCGGTGGAGACCGTGCCGTCGATCCCCGACGCCCCGCGGTTGGCGTACATCGCCACATCCGGATCGAGCGGGCCCACGAACGACAGGTCCCGCACGGCATTGGAGGCGCCCACCACGAGGTTGTCCCCGGCCCGGACGCCGCGGGCCACGGCACGCGCCACGTGCAGTCCCGTCGGCGCACCGGTCTCGAGATGCCGGTCCAGCAGCCGGTCCACGGCGGCGCGGGCACGGGCGTCGGCGCGGGCCGTGGTCTCGGTCCACTCGGGGTCCACGCCCCACCCGGTGAGGACGGAGTCGGCGAGCTCGGCGGCGCTACCGGTCGGGTTGGGCGAGCGCGGGCCGGCGTCGAGGATCACGAGGTCGACGTCCGGGTCCGCCAGCAGGCGCGTGACGGCGCGGTGCAGCGTCGGCCGCCCGGTGACCACCACCTGCTCGGGCCGCAGCGCCGGGATCGCCAGCGGGTGCACCGGGTGCAGCGGGACGGGGGCGCCGGGCTCGGCCACCGTCGGCACCGCCACCAGCCCCGACACCGGTGCCGCCCCGACCCCCGAGACGACCAACGTGGGGCGCGTGAGATCCACCGCCACGGCCGAATCGGCGGGCGCCGAGTCGACCCCCGCCCCCGCCCGCTGCACCCACGGACGACCGTCCGCACGCCCCTCCGGCAGACGACATGCCTCCGGGCCGCCGCCGACCTCGTCGTCGTCGTACTCCGGTGAGTCTCCCCCGAGGGCGAAATCCTCGTCACCCTCGCCCGGCACGAGCGGCTCGCGGAACGCGATGTCGACCTGCACCGGACCCGGGTCGGCCGCCGCGGTGGCGGTGAGGATGGCCCGGCCGATCGCGCTGCGCCAGTGCCGGTGCTCGGACTCGGGGTCCCCGGCCGCGCCGAGCTCGACGACCGCGCGCGCGTGCGGGCCGAACAATCCCACCTGGTCGATGGTCTGATTGGCGCCGGTACCGCGCAGCTCGGGCGGCCGGTTGGCCGTGAGCGCGAGGATCGGTACGCCCGAGTGGGCCGCCTCCACCATCGCCGGGTGGAGGTTGGCCACCGCGGTGCCGGAGGTGACGACGACGGGGACCGGCCGCCTCGAGCCCAGCGCGAGCCCCAGCGCGGTGAACCCGGCGCCGCGCTCGTCGATCCGCACGTGCAGGGCGAGCCGGCCGGACCGCTCGGCGGCGGCCAACGCCAGGGCCAACGGGGCGCTGCGCGATCCCGGGCACAGGACCACGTCGGTGATCCCGTGGCGGATCAACTCGTCGACGAGGACACGGGCCTGCGCGGTGCTCGGGTTGCTCACGGTGGGGTTCATCGCCCCCCAGCCTAGTCGGGGGAGGTGCCCGGGTCGGCCGCTTGCGCGAGCCGCCCGGCCAACCCCGCCAGCCGCTCCCGCAGCCCGTCCGGCGACTCCACGGCGAACGGGCCCGGTAACCGCGCGAGGTACCAGGCCAGCACGTCGAGGTCGGCGGCCCCGGTCTCCAGCCGGCAGGCCGGGCCGTCCGGATGGTCCTCGGCGCGCAGCTCGGTGACCGTCCCGTAGGTGGGCGGGAACTGCTCGACCACCTCCGCCGCGGGTGCGAACACCACCACCCGCGCCAGGTGTTGGTACGGCGCCGCGGTCACCGCGTGCTGCACGTGCGCGGCCGGATCGGGCACGTCGGGGCGGGGGGTGAAGCGCCAGCGGCTGCGGTGGACGGCCCGGATGCGATCGAGCCGGAAGGTGCGCCAGTCCGCGCGGTCCAGGTCGTAGGACAGCAGGTACCAGCGCCGGCCCAGCACGACGATCCGGTACGGCTCCACCCGACGCTCGGTGTCGCGGCCCGCGCGGTCGCGGTACTCCAGTCGCACCTGCTCGGTGCCCCGGACCGCGTGGCCCAGGTCGATGAGCAGCTCCGGCTCCACCGGGGTGTCCGAGCCGGGGACCGCGACCATCGACTCGGTGACGTCGGCGACCCGCTCGCGCAACCGGCCGGGCATGACCTGGTCCAGTTTGGTCAGGGCGCGCAGCGCGTGTTCGCCGACGCCCGCCACGGCGCCGCCCGCGGCCAGCCGCAGGGCGATCGCCACCGCCACGGCCTCGCGGTCGTCGAGCAACAGCGGCGGCAGTCGTCGGCCCGAGCCCAACCTGTACCCGCCACCCGCGCCGCGCTCCGATTCCACCGGATACCCCAGGTCACGGAGCCGGTCGACGTCACGGCGGATCGAGCGTGTGGTCACCCCCAGCTCGGCCGCCAGCTCGTCGCCCGTCCACACCGATCGCCGCTGCAGCAGGTCGAGCAGGCCCAGCACGCGCTGGGTGGTGGGCATCCTGTCCTCGGTCATGCCAGCAGTGTCCCACCCTCAGCTGACCGATCCTGTCCGGATGGGCTGACACGCTGGGCGGACACCACCACCGTCAGGAGACCACCGTGACCCCCACGACCCGCCCCATCGACTGGACAGCCCAGCTCGTCGACCAACTCGACTTCCACTGGAACGGCCAACTGCGGCCTCGCCTGGGGGGCATGACCGACGACGAATACCACTTCTTCCCCGCCGCCGACGAGCGCACCTGGGACGTCCGACCCCGTGGGACCGGCACCGCGCCCATGCAGGGCGGCGAGGGCGAGTACACCATCGACTTCGAGTTCCCGGAGCCGGTTCCCGCCCCGCTGACGACCATCGCGTGGCGGATCGGCCACGTCGTCGTCGGCGTCCTCGGCGCCCGGTGGCACTCCCACTTCGGCGGACCGCCCCACGACTACATGACCCACACCTACGCCGGCGACGCCGCGGGCGGACTCGCCCAACTCGATCGCACCTACGCGGGCTGGATGGAGGGCGTGCGGGCGCTCGACGCCGAGGCCCTGGCCGCCCCCGTGGGCGAGGCCGAGGGCCCGTGGGCCGAGTACTCCATGGCCGCCCTGGTCCTGCACATCAACCGTGAGGTCATCCACCATGGCGCCGAGATGTGCCTGCTCCGCGACGTGTACGCCCACACCCGCTGACACGGCGGCGCCGCCGTCGTCCCCGACCGACGCCGTCGTCCTGCTGCCCGCCACGAACACCCGACACACGAGGAGTCGTCATGCCCCTGTTCCCCGCCACCCGCGACACCGAGCGAGAGAACCTGCTCGAATGGATCGACGCCGCGCTCGTCAACGCCCGGTCGATCGTCCACGGCCTCACCGGCGACCAGCTGCGCGCCTGCCCCCTGCCCACCAGCGAACTGACGCTGGGCTGGCTCATCCTGCACATCGGCGAGGTCGGCGAGAGCTGGACGGCCCGCGCCGCCGCCGCGCCCGACGCGCCCGCGACCGGGCGGTCGCTGCCGGAGGCGTTCGCCTGGGCCGAGACCGTCAACCGGGTCGACCCCGACGCCACCGCCGAGGAGATCCTCGCCGAATTCGACCGGCGGCACTCCGCCGCCCTCGACAACCTCCGGACGTGCGACCTCGACGCCCCGGTGCCGGTACCCGCCGAGATGCCGTGGTTCCCGCCCGGCCAGCCGCCGTTCAACGGACGCTGGGCGGCGATGCACGCGCTGAACGAGATCGCCCGCCACTCCGGACACGCCGACATCCTGCGCGAGGCGATCGACAGCCGGACGATGTACGAGCTGATCGCCGAGGACCAGGGCATCGACATGTCCTACATCGGAGCCTGGTTCGCCGCGCACCCGGAGGTGCCGGCCCCGCAGTGGTGACCGGCGCAGTGGTGACCGACGCAGTGGTGACCGACGCAGTGGTGAACGGCGAAGTGGTGGCCGGCGGCGGGGTGGCCGGCCCTCGGTGGCCGGCGGCGGGCTCAGTCCTCGTCGTACCAGCCGTCGAACGTGGTGAACTGGCCCTCGATCATCCCGGCGACCGCTCCCGGTTCGGGGATGAGTTCGGCGTCGGTGGCGATGCCCACGGAGACCGTGCCGTCGTAGCTGAAGATGCAGATCCCCAACGCCTGGTCGCCGCTCATCGGCACCCACCCGAGCATCCCCGACACCGGCGTGCCGGCCAGCGAGACGGTGGAGACGGGCCCGGGCACCGAGGTCAGCTGGCCGACGGTCTTGTTGGCGAACAGGTCGATCACCGCGTGCGCCACCGGGCCGGGCGTGACGGCCACGGTGAGCATGGTGGCGAAGTTGACGTGCGGCTCGAGGGAATAGCGCACCCGCGTCATCGACGTGGTGATCGCCTCGATGAGCTCGTCGGTGTCGTCGACCCACAACGGGAGTCTCATGAGGATGAGCGTGATGTGGTTACCCAGTTCCTCCGGCAACTCGTCACCGACCGGGGAGACCGCCATCGGCACCATGAGATTGATGTCGGAGACCCGCCGGTCGCCCTGGGTGTCGAGGTACTCGGTGAGCGCCTTGGACACGGCGGCCAGCATCACGGTGGTGACGGTCGTGTCGTGCACCTTCGCCACCCGCTTGACCGCCGCCAGGTCGAGCCCCGCGATCCAGGAGACCTTCTTCTCCGCGTGCGCCTTTCCGCTCCAGGACAGTTCGGGGGATCGCGGCTCGAACAGCAGCCGGAAGACGCCCCGGTAGGTGTTGGCGGTCCGGTTCTCCGCGTTGATGTTGTCCGTCAACGACTCCACGACGCGCGTCGGGACCCGCGTCAGCGTCCGACCGGGTGCCGCGACGTCCCGCGCCAGGCGGGCCAGCGTCAGCGGGAACCGGAGTGTGGCGCCGGTCACGCCCCGGGCGATCCCCCACGAGTCCTTGGCCAGTCCGGCACCCGCGCCGGTGACCGCCCCGAGGATGCCGCCGCCGGAGGGCGCGAAATCCCGGCCGACGCTGGGCAGGGACGAGTCGTCCTCGTGTTCGCACAGACCCAGCACGAGCTGGGTGAGCCGGATCCCGTCGACGACGCCGTGCTGGACGCGGAACAGGATCAGCGCCCCCTCCTGCTCGCCCTCGTGCCCGTGGTAGCCCTCGATGAACTCGGCCCGCCACAACGGTTGCCCCTTCGGCAACTGCACCGCCATCTGCTCGGCGATGTAGGCCTCGGCCTCGGCGCGACCGCCCGGCTCGGGAAGCCGGCTGCGCACGAGGTGGTTCGAGATGTCGTAGTCGGGGTCGTCGACCCAGTACCAGCGGCGGCCCCGGCGGACCGGGATGCGGTGGAACACCGGGTGCGCCTCGACCATCCGCGTCTGGATGGCCCGGGTGACCTCGTCCCAGTCGGGGATCTCAGCGAACCACACCAGACAGTTGATGTACATGAGGTTGTCCGGGCGGTCCATGAGCAGCCACAGCTGGTCGCGCAGGGGGATCCGGATCCCGTCGTTCGCCGCCATAGCCCCGGCTCCTCTCGCTCGCCGACCAGTCAACGCCGACCGCTCACCGCCGACCGCTCACTCTTGCACCCGTCGATTCGTCCCCACGCTAGAGCAGCGTCGACATGCCCCACCGGGCTATGACCGAAGCGGCAACGCAGACGGCGGCACAATGGGCGGATGCGCATCGTTCACACCCCGGATGATCCCCCGGCCAAGGGCATGTACGCCCTGCTCACCGCGTCGATCACACCGCGCCCGATCGCGTGGGTGTCGACGATCTCGGCCGACGGGGTGCCCAACCTCGCGCCGTATTCTTTCTTCACCGTCGCCTGCGCCGACCCGGCGATCCTGTCCGTGACCTCGATCGGACGAAAGGACACCTACCGCAATGTCGTGGACACGGGCGAGTTCGTGGTGAACATCGGCACCGAGTCGCTGATGGAGGTTATGAACGCCACCTCGGCGCCCGTCGGCCCAGAGGTCGACGAGTTCGAGATGCAGGGGCTGACCGCCGACCTCTCGGACGTCGTCGCGCCGCCGCGGGTCGCCGAGGCGCCGATCGCGTTCGAGTGCGTGCGCCATGACGTGATCGACCTGGGCACCAGCGCGATGCTGCTCGGACGCGTGGTGAGCGTGACGATCGATGACGAGATGCTCGCCGACGACGGTCTGCCCGACTTCGGATCCCTGCTGCCGCCGTCGCGGTTGGGCCGCCACCAGTGGGGGTACGCCCCGCGCACGCGCGAACTGCCCCGGCCGAGGAGGTGAGTGGGTCCCGGAGGTGACCGGTCCCGCGTCCGGCCGCGCCTCCAGCAGCAGCCCGTGCGTCGGCCGCCCTTGCGGCGCCCGCCCCAGTCGCACTAGCCCTGTCGCAGTAGCTCTGCCGCAGCTGCCCCTGTTGCAGCCGCCCCTGACCATGGCGTCTCGCGTGCACCGCGGTGTGGGCGGGACGCCATGGTGACACGCGGCTGGGCCGCGCGGCTGGGGCGCGGGCGGTGCATAGCCGGTCAAGTAGCCGGCAGTCCGTCAAGTAGACGACAGTCCGTCGAGCTCTTTCCGACGCGCCTGCACACGACCGCCCGCGCCCCGGAATCCACAACCCCGGCCATCTCCACAGGCCGAGCCGGAAGCGGCCCCCGCTGCGGCGATCCCCGCCTCCCCCAGCGCAATACTGCCTGGACATGAGCACCGATCACTCCCGCCCAGTCGTCATGTCCGCAGCCGAACTCCTCGCGCGCGGGTACAGCCGCCGAGCACGAGAACACGCCGAACGAACGGGTCAGCTCTACCGCGTTCGCCACGGCGTCTACGCGCTCGCATCGGACGTCCCCACCGGCCCCGACCAGGCCGAGGCCATACTCGAGATGCGCTCGCGGGCCGCGGCGGGGAGCATCAGCCCGGGGACTGCGATGTCCCACACGTCGGCCCTCGTGTTGCACGGCCTCCCCGTCCACGGAATGGATACCCTGCGGGTCACCACCACCAGGCACCGCCCCGGGAGCGGGAGCAGGCGCAGGAAGAACACGATCTGCCACAATCTCGATCTCGCCGACGTCGTGACCGAGGTGGACGGGATCCCGGTGACGACCCCGGCGCGGACGATCGTCGACGTCGCGCGGTCGAGTCCCTTCACCGGCGCGGTGTGTGCGGCGGACGAGGCGTTGCGTCGCAATCTGTGCAGCTCGGGCGACCTGGCGTCAGAGCTCGAGGCAGCTGCCGGCAGGGTCGGCATCGCGAGGGCCCGGGCGGTGGTGGCGTTCGCCGACCCGGGCGCCCAGTCTGTCCTCGAATCGGTCAGCAGGGTCACCATCAGCCGCGCCGGTCTGCCGATGCCGCAACTCCAGCGGGAGTTCGTCTTCCCGGACGGGACCTCGACCTTCGTAGACATGTACTGGGAAGAATGGGGGCTCGTCGGCGAGGCCGACGGGTCGGGGAAGTACGGGATCGACGACGGCGAGGGGTCCGTCCGCCAGAAGCTGCGCGACGAGAAGAAGCGGCAGAACAACATCGAAGCACTGGGCAACATCTTCCGGCGTTGGCAGTGGGAGGACTATCTGCGCGGCAGGATCGTGCCCATCATCCGCGAGGCGATGAGGATCCAGAATTCCCTCGGACGGGGCCCGGGCCGCGCAGCGTGACCTCGGGCCAGCGCCCGGCGCCCCCGCCCCCACCGATGGCGTCTCGCTCCCGGGCAAGGCGTCTCGCTTCCGGACCTGGCGTCTCGCGCCCGGCGCGGCGTCGAAATCCCCCGCCAGCCGCTCCTGGATCTGGCGTCGTGCTCCTGCCGTTGTCCGCGATGGGCGTCCCCGCGCCTGGCCATGGCGTCTCGCCCTCCCCGCGGTGCGTGCGAGACGCCATGGCCAGGCGCGGCTGCGGCGGGGCAGCTGCGGCGGAGCGGCGGGGCAGCTGCGGCGGGGCGCGGCTGTGGCGGGGCGGCGGGCAGAACTGCGACAACCGGCAGGGATTGGGCCGGCGGCTCAGAGCAGGTCGTAGCACCGGCGGATCCGGTCCAGCCACCAGTCGCGGACCTCACCGCTCACACGCAGGCCCTCCAGCCTCGCCGGGTCCGGCGCCACCGGGCGGACCGGGAGACAGCCGTCCTCGAGGGCGAACGTGCCCGGTTCGACCACGTCCTCGACGAAGAACCCGCCGGTGCCCAGACCTGCGGCGGGAATCGCGTTGTCGTCGTCGGGTCCGGGACGGCCACGCCCCGCACCACCGGGCATCGCGGCTGCCGCGGCGACCCCCGCGGCGACGCCCACCGCCGAGTCGAGGGCGCTGGACACGGTGACCGGCACCCCGAGCTCTGCGGCCACCGCGAGCAGGCAACGCGGCCCGCCCAGCGGCGCGACCTTGACCACCGCCCGGTCGGCGCCGCCCGCCCGCACGACGCGCAGGGGGTCGGAGGCGCGGCGGATGGACTCGTCGGCGGCGACGTCCACGTGCACCCCGTCGGCGGCCAGGCGCTCCCGCAGCGCGACCAGCTCCTCCACCGTCGCGCAGGGCTGTTCGGCGTACTCCAGGCCCGGCCCATCCAGTGAGACCGGGCCGGTGCCGGGGCCACGCGCGACGTCGTCCGCACGCACCGCCTGGTCCAGCACCCGGATCGCGTGGGCCGCCTCGGCGACCGACCACGCCCCGTTGGCGTCCACCCGCACGCGCGCGCCGGGGCGGGCCTGGAGGACGGCGGCGACGCGGGCGACGTCGTCGACGAGCTGCTGCCCGGACTCGGCCACCTTGACCTTGACCGTCATACAGCCCGGGAAGCGGTCGAGGATCGCCGCGACGTCCCCGGCCGCGACCGCCGGGACCGTGGCGTTGACCGGGACCCGGGAACGCAGCGCCGGCGGCGGGCCCTGCCACGCCATCTCCAGCGCGGAGGCCAGCCAGTGGGTGGACTCGAGATCGTCGTACTCTCCGAACGGACCGAATTCGCCCCACCCGGCGGGGCCATCGATCAGCGCGACCTCACGTTCGGTGACGCCGCGGAACCGCACCCTCATCGGCAGGGCCACCACGTGCACGCGGGCGAGCAGATCGTCGATCGACTCGGGGCCCGGTACGGATGTCATGGCTCCACGCTAACGTCGAACCCATGACCGAGAGCAGCGCACCGCAGGACCAGGCCACCGGAAACCCGCTCGACCCGTCGCAGTGGCGGGAGGTCGAGGGCTTCCGGAACGGGGAGGACCTGACCGACCTGACCTACCACCGCCACGTGGGCGAGGGCCGTGTCAACGGGATCGTGCGGATCGCGTTCGACCGCCCCGACGTGCGCAACGCGTTCCGCCCGCACACCGTGGACGAGCTGTACCGCGTCTTCGACCACGCGCGCCGCTCCCCCGACGTCGGCACCATCCTGTTCACCGGCAACGGGCCCAGCACTCGCGACGGCGGGTGGGCGTTCTGCTCGGGTGGCGACCAACGGATCCGTGGCCGGTCCGGATACCAGTACTCGACCGAGCACGACTCGGACGTCGCCGGCGCCACGGCCGACAAAGTCGACGAGGCGCGCGTCAAGGCCGAGGGCGGGCGGCTGCACATCCTCGAGGTTCAGCGGCTCATCCGCACCATGCCGAAGGTCGTGATCTGCCTGGTCAACGGGTGGGCGGCCGGCGGTGGGCACTCGCTGCACGTGGTGAGCGACCTGACCCTGGCCTCCCGCGAGCACGCCCGGTTCAAGCAGACCGACGCCGACGTGGGCTCCTTCGACGCCGGCTACGGCAGCGCCTACCTGGCCAAGCAGGTGGGCCAGAAGTTCGCGCGCGAGATCTTCTTCCTCGGCCAGGCGTACACGGCCGAGGAGATGTTCCACATGGGTGCCGTCAACCGGGTGGTGGACCACGCCGAGTTGGAGAACACCGCCATCGAGTGGGCGCGGCAGATCAACGGCAAGTCGCCCACCGCGCAGCGGATGCTCAAGTTCGCGTTCAACCTCACCGACGACGGACTCATGGGCCAGCAGGTGTTCGCCGGTGAGGCCACGCGGCTGGCGTACATGACCGACGAGGCGGTGGAGGGCCGCGACGCGTTCCTCGAGAAGCGCGAGCCCAACTGGGACGACTACCCGTACTACTACTGAGCAGGCGGCGACGCGAGCCGCGGATACAGTGCTCACATGACGAGTAAACAGCGCGGTCCACTGGAGCGCGACACATGTCGCGACCTCGTGGTGCCCGCCCTCCGCACGGCTGGCTGGGCGGCAGAGGCGATCACGCCGGAGTATGCGCTCGCTCAGACGATGCGAACAGGGCCGGATGGCACGGTCCAGGCGCTCCCCGGTCGGCGCGTGGATTATGTTCTCGAGATCGCCCCGGGTCAGCCGGTCGCAGTCGTCGAAGCCAAGCGTGCGTACCGCTCGGCTCGAGATGGGCTCCAACAGGCACTCGATTACGCCAAGAAGCTCGAGGTCCCCCTCGCCATCGCGACGAACGGGTCCGAGATCATCGTCCATGACCGCTCGGCCGGGACTGAACGGAAGGTGGACGGATTCCCCACGCCTGTCGAGGCGTGGGACTCCTACCGCACATTCATGAAGCTCGAAGGGCCGGAGGCCGACCTCCTCCTCGAGCCACTCAGTAGGAGGAAGGTCTCGACTGACGGAACGATCCACGAACCCCGCTACTACCAGGCGCTGGCGATCAGCGCGGTCCTCCGGGCGATCGCCCGAGGTGATCAGCGGATCCTGCTCCTCATGGCCACTGGCACGGGCAAGACGTTCACCGCCATGCAGATCGTCGCCAAAATTCTCGGATACCAGGAGAAAGTGCGGCCCGAGGAAAACTACAGGGTGCTCTACCTGGCCGACCGGGACGTGCTCCTCACTCAGCCGATGCGTAACGACTTCGGTCCGGCCTTCGGCAACGAGCGGCTGCAACGTGTCCGGCTGGGCGCCGACCAGAGCGGGGAGCTGTACTTCGCGAGCTACCAGGCGCTGCACCAGGGGGCTGCCGGTGAGGAACTCCTCGAGCAGTTTCCCCGAGACTTCTTCGACCTCGTCATTGTCGACGAGTGCCATCGCGGAAGTGCCACCGCCAACTCCCGATGGCGCGGCACCCTCGACCACTTCGCCTCAGCGATCCACCTCGGACTCACTGCCACTCCGCGCGACGACACGGTCCACAGCTACGAGTATTTCGGCAACCCGGTCTATCGCTACTCCCTCCGCGACGGGATCGAGGACGGCTACCTCGCCCCCTACCGAATTCGGCGGGTGATCCTCGACGCCGACGCAGAGGGCTGGACGCCCGACCCCGGGCAGCGGGATCTCTACGGACGCGAGATACCTGCGGGGGTGTACACCACTCGCGACTACGAGCGCGCCCTCTCACTCCTGCCTCGCACCAAGGCCATGGCCCACCACCTGTCCGGGCTACTTCGGCAGAACCCTGAGCACAAGGCGATCGTCTTCTGTGTGAGCACGCAGCATGCCGACGACGTTCGGTCCGCACTCGTCGTCGAGAACCCGGACCTCGTCCGCGCGGATCCTGAATGGGTCGTCCGGATCGTCGGCGTGGAGGAGGAGAAGGCGCGTCTACTCGAGGCGTTCTGCGACACGGAGTCGGCGTCGCCCGTCGTCGCCACCACCTCCCGGCTCCTGTCCACCGGCGTTGACGTTCCCGACCTGCGGTACGTCGTGATCTTCCGACCGGTGGGCTCGTCCATCGAGTTCAAGCAGATCGTCGGCCGAGGCACCAGGCTCTTCCCCGAGGGCGGAAAATCGGTATTCGAGGTGGTCGACTACGTCGGTGCCTCTCAGCATTTCAGTGACCCGGACTTCGACGGCACGCCCCCCGACATCACGATAGAGACGACGGACGGCAGTGGCGACGTCGTCGAATCGATTTCCGAGCCCGGTAGCGACTCGACCGGAACCGGCGCCCCCGCCCCCGCGCCCGCCGACCCGACGCTGAACGAGCCCGAACCCGAGTTTCGGACCGAGGACCCTGACGACGTCGACAACCCCGGCGGGACCAGAGAGCCCCGAACTACTTACGTCGTGGTCGACGGCGTCGTGACGGTGACCTCGGAGGCGGCGATGGTGATCGACAGGTCGACCGGCGAGCCACGGATGGTCGAGGTACGGACTGTGGTCGAGGGCACCATGTCCGGTTACGGGGACGCCGCCTCGCTCGGCACGCTGTGGGCGGACGAGTCCACCCGCCATGAGATCCTCGAGTCCCTGGCGGGGCGGGGAATCGACCTTGACGGACTCAGGGCACTTGCAGACGAGTCGGGTTCCGACTTGTTCGACGTGCTGCTCTCGATGGCGTTCCAGACGCCGGTCCGGACCCGGGCCGAGCGGGCCCGCCGTGCACGGGAATCGCACGCCGAGGAGATCCGCGCCCAGAGCGAGGCCGGCCGAGCCGTTCTCGTCGGGCTCCTCCAGCGGTACGAGGAATTCGGCATCGACGACATCTCGATGCGCACCGTCCGGCTCCGGCCGATCTCTAACGCGGGGAGCATTACCGAGATCGCCAGTGCGATGGGCGGCCCAGACGCCCTGCGCGAGGCAGTTCGCCAGGTTCCCGACTGGCTATATGGCGCCTAGCTACATAGTAACTTTAGTTTTGCGCATAAGTGCATGGTATAACTATATGGTTCTTTGATTTCGCGCTGATGGTAGGCTCATTGCATGACCGCCTCCTCGCTCGACCTACGCCGCCGCCTACACGCGGTCGCGTTCGGTCAGGCGGGCTATTTCTCGTCCGCCCAGGCCGTAGAGGCCGGGTACTCGCACCAGGCGCAGAAGTACCACGTGGACGCCGGGAACTGGACCAGGGTCGACCGTGGCATCTTCCGACTCCCCGACTGGCCGCCTAGTCCCGAGGACGAGTATGTCCGGTGGACCCTGTGGAGCCGGGGTCGCGGAGTTGTCTCGCACGAGTCGGCTCTTCGCGCCCACAGCCTCTCAGACGCCAACCCGGCGCGCCTGCACTTGACGGTGCCCCCGGGGTTCCGCGCCCAGGACGATTTCGTGGTCACCCACATCGGTGAGCTCGATCCAGCCGACCGAATCGATTACCACGGGTGGTCGGTCACCTCGATCCCACGCACTCTCGCCGACGTCGCGGGGACCGAATCAGTTTCGCAGGAAATCGTCGACGACGCGGTCCGTGGCGCCCTCGCCGGCGGGAACACCACGGAGCGCCGACTCCGCCGCCTCGCGCACGACCTGCCCGCCGTCGCCGCACTCCGTCTCGAGCGCGCGTTGGGAACCGTGGCCCGTGACTGACGCCCGCGCCCGGAGCGTCAATCACCGGCTGCGCAACCTCGCCGCCGAGCACCGAGTTGATCCGCTCCGCCTACGCAACCGCGTGCTCTTCCAGCTCGTCCTGCGGCGTCTCGCGGCCGACCGTCGCTGGGTCCTCAAGGGCGGATTCGCCTTGGAGACCCGTCTCTGGCTTGACGCCCGCAGCACCAAGGACCTCGACCTGGCTCGACTCAGCGCCGGATCTCCCGACGCCGACGAGCTGCACGACCTCCTCGACGAGGCATTGGACCACGATCCGGGAGACGGCTTCCGTCTAGTCGCGCGGGCGCCCCGGCCCGTCCGCGCGGAGGACGAGCTTCCCACCACGTGGCGGGTGGTGATCGAGGCCTATCTCGGTTCGACCGAGTTTGGGGTCGTCACTCTCGACGTCGTCACCGCCGACCACCTTGACGACGACGAGGTGGAGCACCTGCTCGTCGAACCGCTCCTGCTGGGCGAGCCGTTCACCGTTCCCGCCGTGGACGTAGACCGGCACGCAGCCGAGAAGCTGCATGCCTACTCGCGGATCTACGCGCACAACCGCCCGTCGTCCCGAGTCAAAGACCTCGTCGACCTCGCATTGCTCCTAGACCGTGGCCTCGTCGATCCGACGCGGTTGGGTGTGCGACTCACCGCGGTCTTCACCGATCGTGACGGCGAAGCGCCGCCGGCCGACCTCGAACCACCGCCCGGGTCGTGGGCCGAGCCGTTCGCCGCGATGGCGGCTGATCTCGGGCTCACCCACCCCGACCACGCCTCCGCGTTCCGCGCCGTCCGCGAGACGTACCTGACCGCACTGTCCCGCATGCCCCCGACCGAGAAAGACCTCCCATGAGCGCCCGCGTCACCGCGAAGGAACCCACCACCCAGGCCCGGCTCCAGTCGGTCATCAAGACCTCCCGGCAGATCATGCGCAAAGACGCGGGGCTGAACGGCGAGTTGGACCGCCTGCCCCAGCTGGCGTGGCTGTTGTTCCTCAAAGCCTTCGACGACCTCGAAGAGGAGCGCGCGCTGGTCAACGAGGCCTACGAGCCCGCACTCCCCCAGGCGCTCCGCTGGTCCACCTGGGCGCACGAGAAGTCCGTCACCGGCGACCCCCTGATCGCCTTCATAAACGAGCGGTTGATTCCACACCTGCGCACCGTCCACGGATCGGGTCGGCCAGGGGACCCCCACGACACGCTGGGGCACGTCTTCGCCGACGTTCGGAACCGGATGCAGTCCGGGCACCTTCTCCGGCAGCTGGTCGACCAGGTGGACAAGATCAGCTTCACCTCCCGTGACGAGGTGCACACCATGGCCATGTTCTACGAGACCATGCTCAAGGAGATGCGGGACGCCGCCGGTGACTCCGGCGAGTTCTACACCCCGCGTCCGGTGATCAGGTTCGTGGTGGACCAGGTCGACCCGAGGCCCGGCGAGAAGGTCCTCGACCCAGCGTGCGGGACGGGCGGGTTTCTCTCCGAGGCCTACCGGCACATGACCGCCGGGGACGTCTCGGCCGCCGATCACGAGAAGGTCTCCGCCGGGTTGCGCGGGATCGAGAAGAAAGGCTTGCCCTACCTGCTGTGCCAGATGAACCTCCTGCTCCACGGCGTGGATCGGCCCAACGTCACCGAGGGCAACGCTCTCATCCACCCGCTTTCTGAGGTCAAGCGGGACGGCGTGGACGTGGTGGTGACCAACCCACCGTTCGGTGGCGAGGAGGAGCGGCTGATTCTCGAGAACTTCCCCACCACCTTCCGCACGGCCGAGACGGTGTGGCTCTTCTTGCAGTCCGTCATGGCTCGCATCGAGAAGAGCCCGCGCGGGCGATGCGGGATCGTCGTGCCCAACTCGGTGCTCTTCGACACCGGCGTGGGTGGGCGAATCAAGAAGGACCTTATGACGCGGTTCAACCTGCACACCGTGGTCCGCCTCCCCAACGGCGTCTTTGCTCCGTATACCCTCATCCCCTCGAACATCCTGTTCTTCGAGAAGGGCGGGCAGGGCCCCGTGTGGTTCTACGAGGTGCCGCCGCCGGAGGGGCGCAAGAACTACACCAAGACCAAGCCCATGCGCTACGAGGAGTTCGAGACCTGCCAGCGGTGGTGGGGCGGCGCGAGCCGCGAGGGCAGAGTCGAGAACGAACAGGCGTGGAAGGTCGATTACGCAGATATCGAGGCCGGCGGATTCAACCTCGACCTACACAACCCCCACCGCCCCGACGCGCTGGACCAGCGGCCTCCCGCCGAGCTGATTGCCGATTTGATCCAAACGGAGAAGGAACTCCTGGCGGTCTATGAGGAAATGCAGGCGGCCATCGCGGAGTTCGAGCTGTGAAGGTCGATTGGGTGCCGCTTGGGGAGGTTGCCTCCCTCCGCCGATCTCCTGTCGACGTCGACCCGACAGCTTCCTATCGCGAGATCGGGATTCGGTCCTTCGGCAAGGGTTGCTTCATCAAGGAGCCGGTATCCGGCACCGAGATCGGCGACAAGAAGATTTTTCAGATCAAGTCCGGCGATCTGTTATTCAGCAATGTCTTCGCATGGGAGGGCGCGGTCGCAGTTTCCGACGAGCGACACGAGGATCTAGTTGGCTCGCACCGTTTCATGACGTGGGAATGCACCCCAGAGAGGGCGAGCGCAGAGTTTCTCCGTGACTATTTCCTCTCCGATCGCGGGCTCGCGGAACTTAGGAAGGCATCTCCGGGCTCCGCCGGACGCAATAAGACACTGTCGATCAAGAACCTCGAGCGCCTGAGAGTTCCCCTCCCCTCGCTCGCCGAACAGACCCGAATCGCCGAGCACCTGAGACAAATCGGACGCGAACACAAGAGCACCACTCGCCAAGATCCCTCGAGAGTCGCACTCGACTCGACCTTGTCCGCGTGGTTGGGCCAGCTTCCTGCGGCACCACTTGGCGAGCTGATTGAGTTCGCTCCAAAGCCAAGAAAGGTCGACAGTGCCGATGAAGTGCAGTTCGTACCTATGGCAGCAGTCGACCCTATTACAGGAACTATCACCAATGTTGAGGTGAAGTCTCGCGGCGAAGTCGGAACCGGCTACAGGCAGTTCATTCCTGGTGATGTGATATTCGCCCGGATCACACCGTGCATGCAGAACGGCAACTGTGCGATATACGTAGACGAGCTGGGTCGCACCGGATACGGGTCTTCCGAGTTCTTTGTCCTCCGCGCTTCTTCACCGGAATTTGCAGAGTGGGTGTGGCGCGTCCTCAGAACTGAGTGGTTTACATCGCAGGCAAGAAGGGCCTTCACTGGTACCGCCGGACAACAGCGCGTTCCCGCCGATTTTGTGAAGACTGTTGCCTTTCCTCTGCCGGGCGACGATGAGCTCGCGGGCGCAATCGAACGGATTCGCACCATCCAGGAGCTTCGCCTCACGTCGGCAAGTCTCCACGGCAAGCGCAACGAGCTCGCCGTCGCCGTCCTGCCCGCCGCCCGGAACGAGATCTTCACCGCGATGCACTGACGCTCCGCCACGCCTCGCCGGCCACCACCACGTGGTCAAGGAACCGAAGTCCCACCTCCTCCGCGGCGGACCGGATCCGGTCGGTGGCGGCGCGGTCGGCGGCACTCGGAGTGGGATCCCCCGCCGGGTGATTGTGCGCGAGCGCCAAGGCGGCCCCATCGTGACGCAACGCGACGGCCAACACTTCACGGATTGGCAGGCTCGTCGTCGTCGACCCTCCCCGCGCCACGGACTCCACACGCGTCACCCGGTTGCGGCCGTCGGCCACCACCACCAGGACCTCCTCGCGCGTGGCAGAGCCGATCAAGGGGATGGCGACGGTAGCAATATCAGCCGACGAGCCGAGGATTCGCCCCTCGGCCGGGCCCTGGACGCGGCCGGCGAGTGCGAACGCGGCCACGATCCTGCATGCCTTGGCCGGGCCAATCCCGGGCAACCGGCCGAGGTCCGCCGCGGTGGCCCGGGCCAGTCCGGCGAGCGAGCCGAACTCTGCCACGAGCCGCGTGGCCAGGGCGACGGCGTTCTGCCCCGCTACACCAGAGCCGACATGGATGGCGATCAGTTCGGTGTCGCTGAGAGCCGACGGGCCGAATCGCACAAGCCGCTCACGAGGGAGGTCGTGGGCGGGGAGATCCCTGAACGGGGTGGCCATGGCACCGACCGTAGGTAGCCGGCCACCGAAGCGTCCACCCCTTGAAGCGCTCTGTGGAAAAGGTCGACAACCATCCACAGGACTATGACTATGACTCCGACCCGACTGTGCGGGCACTAAGACGCCCGGCGGGTCGTCGCGCATCCGGAGCGCAAGTCTGGGGTTGTCGCCGAGCGCGGCGGCCATACGGCGCCCTTCCCACCGGACCGCGGGGGCTGGCCGCGACCGGGGTCATCGGCGCAGCGGACGGCGGCGGGGCCAGACGCGAGTCCCGGCTCGCGAGCACCCTATGTAGGGCCCAAATGCCACAGCATCGGCTCAGGCGTGGACATCGCGATGGGCATCTGCGGGCGCTCGACAGTCAGTCCGGGCTACGCGGCGCAACGGCGTAGTGGCGCGGCTCGCGACGGAGTGGCTCGGAGGGGCACAGCTGCGGATAGGGTCTGCAGACCATGGCCAAACCCCGCGACACGCGCGCCTGCCGCGAACTGCGCACCCTGCCCGTCCCCGGCGGCCCGGCGGTCGCCGAGGTGTTCCCGGCACTCGCGCGGATGCTCGCCGACCGCGGGCCGGCGCTGCTGCCGGTGCCGGCCGACGACCCGGTGCGCTCCCGGATCCTCGTCGACAGCCAGCGCCCCGGCGACCCGATCGACGACCGCACCGCCCTGGTGGTGAGCACCTCCGGGTCGACCGGAACACCCAAGGGCGCGATGCTCTCCGCCGCCGCGCTCGCCGCCTCCGCCGAATCGACCGACACCGTGCTCGGCGGGCCCGGCCGGTGGCTGCTCGCGCTGCCCGCGCACCACATCGCCGGGTTGCAGGTGATCCTGCGGTCGCTGCGCGCCGGGCACGAGCCGGTCGTGATGGACGTGACCCGCGGGTTCGACCCCGCGTCCCTGCCCGACGCTGTGGCCGCGTGCCGGGCGGGGGCCGGGACCGGGACCGGAGGGCCCGCGACCGGGGGCGGGACCGGAGGGCCCGCGACCGGGGGCGGCAGCCCGCGCGCGTACACCTCGCTCGTCCCGGGTCAGCTGGCCAAGGTCCTCGACGACGGCCCGCCCGACGCCGTGGCCGCGCTCGCCGAGCTCGACGCGGTCCTGCTCGGCGGGGCCGCGGCCGCACCGGAGCTGCTCGCCCGCGCCGCGGACGCCGGCATCCGGGTAGTCCGGACCTACGGCATGAGCGAGACCGCGGGCGGATGTGTCTACGACGGCGCCCCGCTCCCGGGGGTGACGGTGGAGGTCGACGACGACGAGGGCCGCGTCTGGCTGGCCGGCCCGCAGCTCGCGTCGGGGTACAGGAACGCACCGGATCACCCCGCGTTCGCCCGGGCGGGATGGTTCCGCACCGACGATGCCGGGACGCTCGACCCCGGGGGCGGGCTCCGGATCCTCGGCAGGGTCGACGAGGCGTTGAGCGTCGGTGGGCTCACGCTCCTCCCGCAGACCGTGGAGGATGCACTCCGCACGCATCCTGCGGTGGTCGACGTCGTCGTCGTCGGGATCCCGGACGAACGGCTCGGGACCAGGCCCGTCGCGGCGGTCACGCTCCGCTCCTCCGCGTCGCCGGACGACCTGCGCGCACACGTGGCCGCGTCTCTGGGGGCGCACTCGGCCCCTGCGATCGTCGCCGTGCTGGACGCGTTGCCCATGCTGCCGGGCGGCAAGGTGGACCGACGCGGCGTCGCCGCGGGCTTCCTCGATGGGACAATCGGGGCATGAGCCGCGAGACCGATCCCGTCATCCACCGCGAGACCCCTCCCGCCAGCGACGCCGACGCCGCCACCACCGAGCCCGGGGGCGCCACGTTCTCCCACTGGCTCGAGGGCGCCCGCCCCCGCACCTGGCCCAACGCGTTCGCCCCAGTGCTCGTCGGCTCGGCGGCCGCGGCGCTCGCGGGCGGGTTGGTGTGGTGGCAGGCGATCCTGGCGCTCGTGGTGGCGTGGTCGTTCATCGTGGGCGTCAACTACGCCAACGACTACTCGGACGGCATCCGCGGCACCGACGACGACCGCGTGGGCCCGCTGCGACTGGTGGGCTCGGGACTGGCCCGGCCGACGACGGTCAAGCGCGCCGCGTTCGGGTTCCTCGGACTGGGCGGACTCGCCGGGCTGGTGCTCAGTGCGACGTCGGCACCGTGGCTGATCCTGGTCGGGGTGGCCTGCATCCTGGCGGCCTGGTTCTACACGGGCGGCAGGTCCCCGTACGGCTACCGCGGTTTCGGCGAGGTCGCGGTGTTCGTGTTCTTCGGCCTGGTCGCCGTGATCGGTACGCAGTTCACGCAGCTCGGGTCGGTCACCTGGTACGCGGTGGTGGCGGCCGTGGCGGTGGGGAGCTTCTCCTGCGCGGTGAACCTCACCAACAACCTGCGGGACATCCCCTCGGACACCGAGTCCGGCAAGATCACGCTGGCCGTGCGCCTGGGCGACTCGCGGACCCGCGGCCTGCACGCGGTCCTGGAACTGCTGGTGCCGCTCTTGGCGACGCTCGCACTGATCCCGGCGACGCCCTGGGCGCTGCTGGGGCTGCTGTCGTTGCCGGTGGCGTGGAAGGCCAACGCGCCGGTGCGCGCACGGGCGACGGGTGCCGGACTCATCCCCGCGCTGACGATGGCCGGGATGGCAATGCTCGCGTGGAGCGTGCTGGTCAGCGCCGGGTTCGTGATCGCCTCGCTGTGACACGGCGGTGCGCGTTCACCCCGGCGGTCCGCGGAGGCCCGGCGACGAGCCCCCCGCGCCCGGCGCGGTACAGACGACGGCGGCCGGCCCCCACCTCGGGGACCGGCCGCCGTCGATGTACGTGCGGACTACCTGCCGGATGTACTGAGTGCCGAATGTGCTGAGCGCCGGGTGGCTACTTGCCGAGTGAGCCCTCGGGCACGGCGTTCCAGGCGGACTGGATCCCGTTGTTGAGGGCCAGGGCGGCACCGCGGAGGGCGTCCTTGACCTGCTCGGGCACCGGCAGCGTGTCGATGTCGGCGATGGTGATCGTGCCGGGCGCCGGAGGGGCCACCGGCGCGGCCACGGGTGCCGGAGCCGGGGCCGGGGCCTGCGCGGGACGCGGTGCCGGGGCGCCGCCGCCACCGGTACCGCCGGTGGTCCCGCCCGCACCGCCGGTGACGGTGACCGTGGTCGTCTCGGTGCGTACCGGGACGCCGAAGATGAAGGCGGTCGCCACGGGCTCGTACACGCCCGCGACGGTGGGGGTGCCCCTGATCGCGGTGGTGGCCGGATCGTAGGACAGCCCGGGCGGCAGGCCTCGGAACTGGATCGAGGCGCCGGGGGGCGGAGTGACGTAGTCGCTGACCCGCCGCTCCATGTACTCGCCGACGCGCAGCGTCAGGGACGGCAGGGCCGCGGGTGCCACGTCGGTGGCCTCGACGACCAGGGGCGCGTGGTCGGGCGCCTCCGCCTGGCCGGACGCGACCCCGACCGCGGCCATGGCGGCGAGTGCGAGGGAGGAGGCGACGACAGGACGGGAGATATGCATACACGCCTTTCGGTGGTTACCGCCGCGAGATCACGACCGCCCCACGGTAACCCAGGAATGCACCACACCCCGGGGCCATCTCACGAAGTGAGACGACCCCGGGGTGGAGGTGGTCACCGGCGACCTACCCGGCCGCCGGGAGCCTGTAGATCAGCCGCGACCGTTGGCGACCGTCGGCCCGGGGGCCTGGACCCTGTTCGGGGCGCCGGCGGCGACAGTCGGCGCACCAGCGGCCACGGTCGGGGCGACCGACCCGGAGGAGCCACCGTTGCCGGTGTCGCTCGATCCGCCGGTGGTGGTGCCGCCCGTGGTGGTCGAACCCGGCAGGGCAGGCAGGATCGCGGTGGAGCCCGGGATCGAGGAGCCGCCGCCCAGCGCGAGGCTGAGGCCGGCGATGCCGAGGAGGGCGGCGCCCGTCAGCGCCAGCCCGGGGGCCAGCGCCCCGAGGGAACCGGTGTCCGCGGGGAAGGACGAACCCGGGACGGTGATCTCGCCGCCGCCGGTCAGGTCCCCACCGGTGACGATCTCGGCGCCGGTCTGGGTTCCGCCGGTGGTGGTGGAACCGGGGATCGTCGAGCCGGTCGTCTCGGTGTCGCCGTCGGTGGTCGAGCCGGTCTGGGCGCCCGAGTCGATCAGGGAACCGAGCGGGGCCAGCGGGCCCAGGCTCTGGGTGTCCAGGCCGCCGGTGGCATCGCCGGTCGCCTCCCCGGTGGCGGTGGAGCCCGGGGTGCCGAGCGAGCCGTTGGCCGGGGCGTCGGTTCCGGGACCGTCGGCGTCCGGCACGTCCGGGGTCTCCGGTGCGCCGTTCGACAGGCTGCCGAGGCCGAGCCCACCGTTGGCCGCGCTGCCGAGCGGGCCGGTCGGCGCATCCGGGGCGTCCGGGTTCTCGGGGGTGACTCCGCCCTGACCCGTCGAGCCTGCGGCGAGCTCGGCAACGGAACCGGCGTCGCCGCCGAGGGAGGAGACGATGCCCGCCACGGCGCCGAGGATCGCGTCCGTGCCGTCGGAGCCCGTGGTGATCTGGCCACCGGCCTGCGCCTCGCCGCCCAGGCTGCCCTCGACTGCGGCCGTCCCCTCGCCCGAGGCGCCGGCCGGCGCGGAACCATTGGCGTTGTTGATCGTCAGGGTGACGGGAATCGTGACTAGTCCGCCCATGCCCCGACCGGTCACCTGAATGGTGTACACGCCCGGAGTGGTCACCGCGCCCGAGATGCGGCCGTTGCCGTCATACTCCAGCCCTTCCGGAAGTCCGGTGACGTCCTCGACGACGAACCCGGCCGACTGAGTGGCCTGGACGAGCGCTCCTGCGTTGAAGGAGAACTCCGCCCCGGCGTCGAACGAGGGGGCGGCCACGGCGACGGTCTGGATGTCGTCACGGACGGTGGGCGCATCGGGAGCGGCGATGACCATTCCGCCCACGAGCGCGACCGCTGCTGCGGCTGCGACGGGGGCGGCAAGGCGACCCCGGACGATACGACGAGGACGGGCGAGGCGAGCACGCATCGGCTGGTTCCTTCCGGAGGGGTTCAGATCGCTCACTCCGCGGAACGGGAGGGCAGACCATTACGAGTGCCACTCTAACCACATGCACACCGACTGTCTACTTCTGTCACATAATTCACTCGGTTCTCGTAAGTCACACCAGTAACACACCCCCTGGGTATATTCGCGCGCGCGGATCCGCGCTCACCGCTTCGGCATGCGCAGCGCCGCAGGGAGACGGCCGCGGGAAAATCACGGCGGCCCGGCCCCCGTGTCGGGGCCGGGCCGCAGGAGACCGAGAGGCGGGGTCAGGAGCCGGGGACCGGGACGGAGGTCGCGAGCGCCGCCTCACCGGCATCCGCGTCGTCCGAGTCGACACCGTCCCGGTTCGCACCGTCGGTGCTCGCGTCGTCGGAGGCGGCGATCGAAGTTCCGGTTCCGGCCTCGTCGGCGGAGGTCGTGGTGGTGGCCGGGGAGGACGTGGTGGAGCTGGCGGTGGCCGTGCCGGTGACCGTGCTGACAGGATTGCCGTCACCGTCGACGATCACCGTGACCGGCGGCGGGACCATCTCGCCGCCGAAGACCAGCGTGCACAGGCCCTCGCTGAGCGAGCCGGCCTCGCCGACCAGCGCCGACCCGCGCCCCTCCCCCGCGACCACGTCGAGCAGGTTCGGGAAGGAATCCAGCGCCGAGGTGATCAGATCCATGACGCCGGTGGGGACGCCGTCGATCCCCAGCAGCGGGGAGAACTTGGCGACCGAACCGCCCAGGGCGGGCAGCTCGCAGGCCGCGTCGGTCTCGGGCACCAGGTCGCCGACGCTCGTGTCGTCCCCGCTGCCGGAGTCGAGGCTGCCGGAGTCGAGGCTGCCGGACTCGAGGCTGCCGGACTCGAGGCTGCCCAGCGAACCGCCGCCGAGTGAGCCCGCGTCGGCACCCTCGCCGTCGGTTCCGTCCTCGCCGGAGGCGTCGCCCGAGGCGCCCCCGGACCCTCCGGCGAGGCTGGCCGCGTCGGGGTCGCCCCCCTCGAGGCTGCCGAGCGAGATGCTGCCGGACGCGGCCTCACCGGGGAGGGCGTCATCGTCCTGCGCGTTGACGACGGGGACGGACAGGGCGACCAGCGTGAGTGCGGCGGCGGAGGCGGTGACGACCTTGCGGGTGAACATGTGTGATGGACCCTCTTCGACGGCGACGGAGGTAATCGAGCCACTGCGCCCCACCGGGCCGCCTGAGGTCGACAGGGGGACTCTATCGCCCCGACCCGCGCCCCGTGGGGACATTGCCCGGGGGCGCGGGGAAGGTCACTGCCCGAGGCTGCCCGCGCCGGTCGTGAGCAGACCCAGCAGCGCGGCGGGGCCGTCGCCCGGAACAGCCGCACCGGTCGTCGCCCCGCCCGTGGTGGCATCGCCGCCCGCAGTGGTCGTCGCCCCGCCCGTGGCGGTCTCTCCACCGGTCAGGCCGCCGAGCAGCGACGGGGAGATCGAGCAGAGGATCTGACCCACCGAGCCGAGGCTCTCGACCGAGCCGCCCTCGCCGAGCACGGACGGGAGCAGGTTGACGACCGTGTTGAGCAGAACCATCACGAGTCCGGCCGATTCGGCATCGTCGCCACCGGTCACCAGCGGCACCAGCTGGGCCAGCGAGGCACCGTCCATCTGCCCGTCCCCGACGACCGCGCACAGATCCGGGGTGGCGCCGACCTCGTCGTCGTCGCCGGTCGTCTCACCGTCGCCGGCGCCCGTTCCGTCACCCTCATCGCCGGCGAGGGTGTCGTCCTCGGCGGTCGGATCACCGGGGACCGCCGAGAGCGTGGGGTCGGACTGCCTGGCGGTCGTCGTGGTCTCGTCTGTGGTGGTCGCCGTGGTGGCCGCCGGGCTCGTGGTGGCCGGGCCCGTGGTCGTCTCCTCATCCTCCGACGGGGCAGCCGCGCCGTCGGTGACGGTGATGGCGACCTTCTCCGACTGCGAGATCCCCGAGTTGGAGACGGTGACGAGCACCTCGTACTCGCCCGCGCGGGTCGGCGTTCCGGAGATGACCCAGCCGTTCTGCGTCAGGCCGTCGGGCAGGCCGGTGACCTGCACCGTCGTCCCGGGCGGGATGGCGCCGCCGGCGGCCTGGGCGACGACGGGCTCGAGGTCGAGATGGACGGCCGTACCGAGCGGGAGCTCCTGCGCACCGGCCTGGCCGGTCGCGTTCTGGGTCAGCTGGATGTCGTCGGCGTCGACGGCGGTGGGCGCTCCCATCGCCGCGACGGTGCCACCGCCGACCACGGCGAGCGCGGCGAGGGCGCCACCGAGGGCGAGGGAACGGGAACGGGGGGCGGTGCGGTGCGAGCGTCGCTGGAACATGAGGTCACCTTGTCGTCCGGGAGCTGGGCACGACCGGGTCCGGCCCAGTCACACAGGTACCATACGTCACATCAGTCACATGGGCCACAGGTGCGGCGCCGTGTCCGACCGGGTCTCCACAACCGGGGTCCCTACACTCACCTCCGGACGCCACGCCGCGACGGAAGGACCCACGTGACCCCACCCCCCGAGATCGCGATCCGGGCCCACGGCCTGCGCAAGACCTATTCCCACGGGCGGGTGAAGGTACGCGCACTGGACGGCGTGGACGTGGCGATCGACAAGGGGCGCTGGACCGCGGTCATGGGCCCGTCCGGCAGCGGCAAGTCCACCCTCATGCATTGCCTGGCCGGCCTGGACACGCCCGACCACGGCACGGTGTCGATCGGGTCGACGGAGATCACCCGACTGGGTGACGCGGGACGCACCCGGCTGCGCCGCACCCGGGTGGGCTTCGTGTTCCAGTCCTTCAACCTCGTACCGGCGCTCTCGGTGCGCGAGAACATCGCGCTCCCCGTACGCATGGCGTTCCGCCGCCCGGACCGGTCGCGCCTCGACTCGCTGGTCGGCGAGCTCGGGATCGGCGACCTCCTGAAGCGACGTCCGCACGAGCTGTCCGGCGGCCAGCAGCAGCGGGTGGCCATCGCCCGCGCCCTCTTGCCGCGCCCGGACGTGGTGTTCGCCGACGAGCCGACCGGCAACCTCGACTCCGAGTCCGGCGAGTCGGTGCTGGGACTGCTCGGCGCGTGTGTCCGCGAGGCCGGCCAGACCGTCGTCATGGTCACCCACGACGCGCACGCCGCCGCCCACACCGACACCGTGGTGGTGCTGGCGGACGGCCGGATCGCCGACGAGGTCCCCTCCCCCACCCCCGAGGCGGTCCACACCGCCATGCGCGCACTCACCGGCAGCCGGCCGGCCACCGCGTGAGCCCCCACCTGGTCCTGGGTCAGCTCCGCGCGCACGCGGGCCGCTACCTGGGCACCATCCTGGCGATCGCCGTGGCCGTCGGCTTCGTCCTGGCATCCGTGGGCGTGCTGCGCACGATGACCGCCAGCGCCGACGCGACCTTCGGGATGCGGTACGCGGACACCGCCGTGCTCGTGCAGAACCTCGGTGACCGCACCTCCGCCGGCACCGATGCCGCGCGCGAGGAGGTGGCGGAGGCCCAGCGGCTCGGTCTGGAGGCCATCGCCACCACCCCGGGGGTACGGGCCGTCACCGTGGACGCGCGGACCTACGTGCGGGTCCGCGTCGAGGGACGCGCCCAACAGGTGACGACGACGACGGCACTCGCCACCGACGACGGTCTGCGCTGGCAACCGCTGGCCGACGGGCGGCTCCCTGAGGTGCCCGGAGAAGTCGCGATCCGCAGTGACGCGGACCTTCCTCTCGGCGCCACGTTCGAGGTGCTGCCGAGAGCCGACGGCGATCCCGCCGTCGTCACGGTGGTCGGGTTGTTCGACCTGTCAGGGCAACCGGACATGAACTCGGCGTTCCCGCTCTACACCGTCGACGCCCAGGTACAACAGTGGGCGCCGAACGGGGCCGGCGGCGATGTCCGCGTGGCCGGCGACGGCACGGTGCCAGACGCGGCGCTGGCGGCGGAGATCGAGCAGCGACTGGACCCGATCCCGGGCACGTCCGGCGTCGAGGTGTCCACCGGCGCGGCCGAGGCAAACGCCCTCGCGGAATCCTTCATCGGCAGTCGAGACGTCTACACGCGCGCCCTGCTGGCCTTCACCGTGCTGGCCGTCGCGGTGGCCGCCCTGGTCATCGGCACGACCTTCGCGGTGGTGTTCGCCGCGCGCGTCCGGGAGACCGCGCTGCTGCGCTGCCTGGGTGCCTCGCGGCTGCAGTTGCGACTGTCCGGGATGGCCGAAGCCCTGGTCGTCGGCGCCGTGGCGACCGCCGCGGGGTTGGCGTTGGGTCGGTTCGCGGTCTCACTCGCGGCCCGGGAGGCCCCCCGACTCGGCGTGACGATTCCCCTGCAGGAGGTCAGCGTCCCCGGATCCGCCTATCTGCTCGCCGCCGCGGTGGGCGTGGGCGTCACCCTCGTCACCGCTCTCCCGCCCCTGTGGCGCGCCACCTCCGGCAGCCCGCTGGAGGCGCTGCGCCCGGCCGATGTACGGCCCGACCCGTGGTGGCGGCGGCTGGCTATGGTCGCGGTGGGTGCCGTGGTGGGCGCCTTCGGCTGGCACTCGATGTCGGCGGCCGTCGAGGCGGGGGCCGTCGTCGAGGCCGGCGCGTGGGGCGTTCTCGCGTTCCTGGGGATCCTGGCCGTGGTCGCCGGTGCCCTGCCCACCCTGCTCGGGGCGCTCGGCAGCGTGGTGGGAGTGCTGCTCGGCCCGGTGGGTCTGCTCGGCGCACGGAACATCGCCCGCAGTCCGCGCCGCACCGCCGCGACTTCCGCGGCCGTTCTGGTGGGCGTGACGCTCACCGCGACGATGGTGACCGGCATCGCCCTGCTCGGACCGGCGATCCAGGCCAGACTCGTCGACCGCGTCCCGCTGGACATCGCCATCACCGCACCGGGCGGTGAGACCCTGCCCGAGGCGCTGCCGGGGACGCTGGCGGAGCTCCCGGGCGTGGACGAGTCCCTGGTCGTGACCGACATGTACGCGGAGGGCCCCGGGGGAAAGCGCACGGTCCTCAGGGTCGCCGACCCGGAGCGGGTCGGCGACGTGATGCGCCGCGACGTCGTATTGCCCGGGCCCGGGGAGATCGTGCTCCCGGAGTCCTCCCCCGTGGCCGCCGGTGCCCGCGACGGCGAGACCGTCCGGTTCACCTTCTTCTCCGACGACGACGGTCGCGACCTGGTCGTGCGTCGGACGAGCGATCAGTGGGCCCTGGCCGCGCCCGGGAGCGTGCCCGCCTGGCCCGTGGCGCAGTTGCCCGACGGGTCCCCGTGGCCGGAGGGCGTGGAGGTGCCCACCCAGTTCGTCCCACGCACCGAGGTCTGGCTGCGCATGGATGACTCCCTGGCCGGTCAGCAACTCGAGTCGGCACTGCAGGGCGTGCGTTCCGCCGTCGTGGACGCCGCGCCCGATGCGGCCGTCACCGAGAGCTTCGCCTCCCGCGAGCAGATCGCCACCTCTGTCCGGACCGTCCTCACCTCCAGCTCGTTGTTGCTGGCGGTGGCGGTCGCACTGGCCCTGGTGGGGGTCGTCAACACGCTCACGCTGGCGGTCCGGGAACGGACCCGGGAGATCACCCTGCTCAGAGGTGTCGGGGTCACCCGCCTCGGCGTGTGGCTCATGCTTGTCCTCGAGACCGCGTTGGTGGCCGCCTGCGCCGCAGCCCTCGGCGTGCTGCTGGGGGCGGCCTTCGGCATGGCCGGGGCGGCCGCGCTCACGGGGACCGGTTCCGGCGCGGGAGGCATCTTCAGTGACCTCGGTGGGGTCGGTAACGATGGTGTACCCGTGGCCGATCTGGTGAAGGTGGGGTTCGGGGGCGTCCTCGCGGCTGTCCTCGCCGCCGGCGTCGCCTCCGTCGGGGCGGTCCGATCCCGGGTCGGGACGGGCTAGATTCTCGCGCTTCCCGCCCGCCCTTCAGGGTGAGAAAGAATCCACCCCGTCCGTCCGGTAGCCATCCTTTGACAGAACTGAGACACTATCGTTATGAGAACTCGGGTGCTCCTCGTCGCCGGCGCAACAGCGCTGGTGGCCGCGTCCTGCGCGCAGCCGGAGCCACAGGTGCTCTCCGAGGCGCCGCGCTCCGCGTCCGCTACGGAGGTCGCATCGCCGACCACCACCACCGAGCGCGACGAGCAGCCCGGGAAGTTCATCGCGCGCTGTGCGACCGAGGCCGACGGCGGGACACCCGGCCTGACCATCTTCACCGACGGGTCGCAGAACGTCACCGATCACTGCCTGAGCCGGTACTACATCGGGGTCCAGCCCGCCCCCGGGGCGCTGTACGTCCCCGACGAGGAGGCCGGGACCTACGCGCCTCCCAGCGAGACCGCGCCCGTCGAGACGACGGGTGAACAATGGACGCCCGCCCAGCCACGGACCGATATCGGATTCGAGGATGATCAGGAGCTCCTCGGCGACGAGGAGACGACCACGAATTCGGATGAGCCGGGCACCGAGGATCCCGACACTGACGATCCCGACACACCGGCGACCCCCACCGACGGGACCTCGCCCACCTCGCCCACGACGCCACCGACGACCGAGCCGGGCAGCACCGAGCCGGGCGCGACGGATCCGACCACGCCCGGAACCAGCACTCCCGGAACCAGCACTCCCGGAACCTCGGAGCCCGGCGACACCACCCCCACCCGGACCGGGTCGTCCGAGCCGACGACGGTGCCCACCGTCACCGAGGCACCGCCGGAACCGCAGCCGGGCCCGCTCACATCCGTGATGTCCGCCGCCCCGTCAGGTTCGGTCGGCCCGTCGGGTTCAGTCGGCCCGTCGGGATCGGAGACCCCCGCCGAGTCGGGGACGTCAGTGGGGGTTCCCGCGTTCCGCTGGCCCGGCTCGTTCTGGCCTGGCGGCCCGCAGAGCTGACCCCGCAGAGGCGAGTTACCCGACCGGACGGACGTGACGCCCGGCCGGGTGCCGGAAGTCAGGCCTCGTTCATCCGACGGCGTAGGTCCTCGCGCTTCTCCCGACGTCTGGCGTCGACCGCCGCGATATCGGAGTTGATCTGCGCGCGCATCCGACTGAACAGCACCATCGACAGGGGCAACGCGATCAACACGGAGATGATCGCGGCGACGAGCACCGGGACCTGCACACCGGCCAGGCTGCCGATCCCGATGATGAGCAGCGTCAACGCCACCACCAGCAGGAGTCGGACGACGGTGTAGACGACCATGTTGCGGGCCAGTCGCGCTCCGGGCGCGGACCCCTCCGGTGTGGCCGCCGGGCTGGCCGTCCCCTCCGCGGGGTGTGTTGTCTCGTCTCGCTCGCTCATGGTCCCCAGGATACGTATCGTGGTGGGAAGGAGGTTCGAGTGATCTGGCTGTTCGCACTCATCGGAGTGGTGACCGTGGCGATCCTGCTGTGGCGGGCCTTCGGGCCCGGGTCACGGCCGGCTCCCCCACGGGTGATCGCCCCGGACGACGACCCTGATTTCCTACGGGATCTGGACCGTCGCAAACCGCTGGACCCCTGACGTCGGCTGCGCACGGGTCCGAGCGCAGCCCTGCCCGATGCAGCTCTGCCCTGCCAGGTATCGCCGGCCGGGTCAGCTGCGTGACAGCAGGCGGACGATGGAGTCCACGGCGTCGCTGATCTGCGCCCCCGTGCGGTCGAACACCTCGGGCTCCCGTCCGATCGGGTCCTCCACGTCGAGCGCGGGATCGTCGGTGTCGATGCCCAACCTCGCCCGCGACAGGCCCGCGAGAGTGACGGACTCGTCGGAGTCGGCGAGCCGGGCGGCCTCCAGGATCGTGTAGGTCTTCTTCCACAGCAACGGCGCCAGTTCCTGTACGGCATCCCGGTGTGACCGGGTCGCGGTGAGGACGAGGTCGCGTCCGGTCAGCAGACGTGCGGTGAGCAGTCGCGACGCGAAACCGGCCCCGTCCCCCCCGTACCCCCGCAGCACCCGCAGGCTCTCGCGATGGATCTCCACGCCATTGGCCGCCCGCGTCCCCGCGGAGTCGACCGCCACGTCGAGTCCGGCCGCCGCGGCGCGCGCGGCCAACAGACGCTCGGCCAGCGGCGACCGACACATGTTGCCCGTACAGACCGTCATCACCGAGATCGCCATGGCGACGATCCTAGTGCGCGCTACGCCTCACTCCCCGCGCCACTGCGGGGCGCGCTTCTCGAGGAATGCGGACATGCCCTCCTGGGCGTCGCAGGTGACGGCGTTGGTGGCCATCGTCTCGGCCATCTCGCGGTACGCCTCGTCCTGGGGCAGATCGATCTGCCGGTAGAAGGCCTGCTTGCCGATCTCCAGGGTCAGGGGGCTCGCGTCGGCGATCTGCAGTGCCAGCTCGTCCACGCGGGAACGCAGGTGATCGGCGGGCACCGCCTCGTTGATCAGACCCCAGTCCACCGCGGTGGCCGCGTCGATCGTCTCGCCGGTCAGCAGCATCTGCATGGCCCGCTTGCGTCCGATGGAACGGGAGACCGCCACCATGGGGGTCGAGCAGAACAGGCCGATCTTCACGCCCGGGGTGCCGAAACGCGCGGTGTCGACCGCCACGGCCAGATCGCAGGTGGCGACGAGTTGGCAGCCGGCGGCGATCGCGTGGCCCTGCACCTCGGCGATGACCGGCTGCCGGATCGCCTGGATGGTCTCCATGAGCTGCACGCACGTGGTGAAGACCTCGCGCTCCTGCGTGAGGGTGCGGTCGACCATTTCACTGATCTCGTGCCCGGCGGACAGCGCGGGGCCGGACCCGGTGAGCACGACGACCCCACAGTCCGGATCGTCACCGAGGTCGCGGATCGCCGCCGTCGCCTCCCGCATCATCTGCAGGGAGAGCGGGTTGCGACGCTCGGGCCGATCGAGTGTGACGCGGGCGATCGGGCCGCTGCGCTCGACGAGGACGAAGGGGGTGCTCATGGGGCCTCCGGAGGGGATGAGGGGCTAGCCTCCCCTGGTTCTACCCCGCGGCGCCGGTCGACGGGCCGGGACGGGGCCGGGGCGCCCCCACCGGGGCGTGGCGAGGGGCGTGGCGCTCCCCTCTGGTCACCCCGGGCCCCGGGCCGGGCCCGGCTCGGACCGGACCGGACCGGGTCAGTTCGCGGCGGCCTCGTGCGTGCCGTCGCACCACTGCTCGGCGGGGACGGTGTCCTTGACCTGGTCGACATGCTGACCGCAGCCGTCCCACGTGGTCTTGCCGCAGACGGGGCAGGTGACCGGGTAACACATAAGAATCTCCTCAGATCCGACGTCATACCCTAGGGGGTATACCCGTAAGGGTATGTCAGTTCTCGTCCGGCCGCCACTCGGCGTCGACCCTGGGTGTGGCCTCACGCAGTCGTTCGACGTGGGCCCGGCACTCCTCCCACTGCGGGAGCCGGCCCGCGGCGGCGACGTCGAGCAGGCTCGGGGCGTCGCGGTCGCGCTCGCTCATGACGTGCTCGATCGAGGTGCCGTCGAGGGCCGATCCGGGCCAGTCGATCGCGATCTTGGGATCGAAGGCGTCGATGACGTGCTCGGCCCCGGGCCGCCAGCCCTCCGAACAGAAGTACATCACCGTGGATTGCGGCTCGAGGGTCAGGAAGCCGTGCGCCACGCCCTCGGGGATGTAGATCGCCCGCTGCTCAACGGAGTCCAGGATGACCCCGGCCCACTCACCGAAGGTCGGCGAGCCCACGCGGACGTCCACGACCACGTCGAACACCGTGCCGGACGGGCACAGCACGTACTTGGCCTGACCGGGCGGGACCTCGGCGAAGTGCAGGCCGCGCAGGACCCCCTCCCCCGAGACCGACACGTTGACCTGCGCGAGATCGAAACGGTGGCCGGTCATCCGACGGAAGGTCTCGTGGGTGAACGCCTCGTGGAACACCCCGCGGTCGTCAGAGATCTGCCGGGGGGTGATCTCCCACGCCCCCGACACGCTGAGCTCGCGTAGCTGCACTCCGGTCCCGCCTTCCCGTTGTCTATCGATCCCGGTCGCCCCCGGCGCCCGGGTGACGACCACCCTAGCCGCGCATGGCGTCCACGATCTGCGCTGCCGTCCACTCGCCGATCAGCAGGCAGCCCATGGCGTCGTCGTGGACGGAGGCGTCCTCGTCCCAGCCGGTGACGACGAACTGGAAGATGTAGGTGGCCTCATCGTCGCTCCATCCCACGATCAGACTCGAGGTCGCCATCCGGCCCGGCTCGGCCGTGTACATGCCCCGCAGGTAGCGGTAGACGCTGCGGACGGCGCCGGCGGACTCGTCCCCTTCACCGGCGACCTGCTCGAGCAGTGTCCAGTCGGGCAGTGCGTCGGCGGTGGCGACGATCATCTCGACCGCCTGCTCGGTGTCCATCGCGGGCGCGACACGGGCGCAGGTGGCCACCGCGTTGGGTGAGAACCCGTCACGGTGCGCACCCGGGTCCACGTAGATCACCGCGGACGGCTCGGGCGATTCGATGCGCTGCCACGGCGGGCTGTCCACCCAGGTCAGCGGCTGTGCGGCCACGGCCATCGGTGGGCTCGCCTCGAGAATGCGACCGGTCGACGCGCAGTACTCCTGGATAGAGGTCATGTCCGGGTCCCCGCGCCCCGTCAGCCCTGTAGTCCCGCGCCGACGATGTGCGCGCCACCGTCGACGACGAGGGTCTGCCCGGTCATCCAGTGCGCGTCATCGGACAGCAGGAAAGCCACGGGACCGGCGATGTCGTCGGGCACCCCCAGTCGCCCGGCCGGCAGCGCCGCGGACATGGCCTCCTCGCGGCCGGAATACAGCGCCTCGGCGAACCTGGTCTTGACCACGCCCGGGGCGACGGCGTTGACGCGCACGGCGGGTCCGACCTCTACGGCGAGCTCCTGGGTCAGCCGCATGACCAACGCCTTGGTGGCGCCGTACCAGCCGATCCCCGGCGACGGTGCCAGGCCGGCGATGGAGGCGATGTTGACGACAGCGCCGCCGCGCTCGCCGAGGCCCGAGTGGTAGACCTTCTGCGTCCAGGACAGGGTGCCGAGGGCGTTGACCTCAGTGATCTTGCGGGCCGCGGCGAGGTCGATGTCCACCGTGCGGCCGAATGCCGGGTTGATCCCGGTGTTGTTGACCAGCAGGTCGATGGGCCCGAACGACTCTTCGGCCCGGGCCACGACCTCACGCTGGTGGTCCTCGTCGTCGCTCTTGCCCGCCACCGCCAGCACCCGCTCCGGTGTGCCGAGATCGGCGACGGCGTCGTCGAGCCCCTCCTGGCCGCGCGCCGTGATGACCACCGACGCGCCTTCCGCGAGCAGGCGACGGGCGATGCCCAGGCCGATCCCGCGGCTCGCGCCGGTGACGAGCGCGGTGCGGCCGGCGAAGCGGTCCGGGACGACGGGGCCGGTCCGGGGGGCGGGCAGGGGGGTAGCGGTCACAGCCGTCTCCTTGCGAGTGTCGGAATGCGTCTGGCGTGCGTCGCCCAGCCTAGAGGCCATGTCGGTGTGCCAGGCCGCGCCGGGGCCTCACGGCATCTCCTCAGCGGACCCTCCGGCTTTCCTTCACTACGGCGCCGCCGGGCGCTAGAGTTCGTCACAGGTCCCATCCGGCCGCCCCCTCGGGCGGCTCCACTACCCCGGGGTGTGCATGTCACCACTAATTCCACGCGCTGGCGCGGACTCACCCGTGTGCTCGATCCTCGATATCCCGGGCCCGCGGTGGTTCACGGCGAGCGATCCCATCTGGCGGGTCCACGGCGACGTGTCCACCCCGATCGGCATCACGACCGGTCTGCTCATGCTCGCCGCCGACCCCGCCTACTCCGCCGTGATGGTCGCGTGCGGTGCGGACGCCGAGCCGTGGACGATGGACGACTACCTGCACGACCTCGTGGAGATCTCGACGTTCGGCACGGTCGACGACGCCATGGTGACCATCGAGCACGCCCGCCGTGACCACAATTCGTTCTCCGGCACCACCGAGTACGGCGACTACTTCTACGGCTCCGACCCCGGGCTGATCGAGTGGTCGCAGGCCGCCATGACGTGGGCCCTGCTCGTCGCCTTCCAGCGCTTCTCGGGGCGTCCCCTGTCCCCCGCCGAATCCGACCGGTACGTCTACCAGTGGGCGGGCCTCGCGCGGCTCCACGGTGCCCGCAGTTTCCCCTCGACCGTCCGCGAACTCGAGCAGCTCCTGCGCAGGTCCCGCGGCCGCGCCCGGCCCACCGATGCCGGTCGCCGCGCCGCGAGGAAGCTCAGGGAGGACGCCCGCGCCTGCCCCGGGGTCACGGAGAATTCGGTGATCGCGCACCGGTCGTGCACGACGGTCGTGGACGCCGCGGCGAGCCTGGTGCCGTCGGAGGTGCGCCGCGCGCTGGATCTCCCGCACCGTCCGATGGACCGCGCGGCCGTGTTCGGGAGGATCACCAGAGCGCACCAGGGCCTGTCCTCGCCGCGGCTCACGACCCGGGCGCCCATCGCGGCCCCGTCGGCGATGCGGGCCCGGACCGCCTGAGCCCCGCCTCGCGCGGAACACCCCGGCCGCCCGGGGTCACCAGTGGCCGTTGACGCGGCCCTTGATCCATCCGGCGGCCTCCCACACCAGATGAACCGGCAGCATCCCGCGGTCGAGCCGCTCGACGGGCACCATCCGCACGTCCAGCCCGGTGGCGCTGCGCATCCATGTCCCCGCCCGGAGGGTGTGGGGCCGGTTGGTCACCACCAGGATCCGGTCCCACCCGCGCGCCCGCGCGATCGAGGCGACCGCCTGCGCCTCGCCCCAGGTGGTGCGCGGGTCGGGCGAGAAGCACACAACTTCTGCGCCCGAGGGTCGCGCGATTCCGGTGCACAGTCGCCGGGCCACCGTCTCGGAGTTGCCGCCGGGGTTGCTCACGAGCAGCGTGTCGGCGTACCCGGCCTCCACGAGGTCCCGGGCGTACAGGTGGCGACCGTCGTCGGCGCCGGCGAGCATCACCACGGCGTCGGCGCGGACGGGCTCGTCGGCGCGCGGCTGCAGCAGGAACGCGCCCCACGCGGTGAGGGCGAGCGCGGCGACGGCGGCGGCCGCCACCGCGGCGCTCCCGGCCGCGAGCACTGTGCGGCGGGTCCGGTTCACGACCCGGGCCCGGGGAGGCTGCCCCGCTCCCGCTGTCGCTGGGCGATCCAGCCCTCGTGGGCGATCGCGCGGACGAGATCCTGCGTCCAGTCGTCCATCGGCTCCAGCCCGACGGCACGCCACGAGGCATCGGAGAGCACGGAGAAGGCCGGCCTCGGGGCCGGGCGTGGGTACTCCTCGGTGGTGCAGGGTCGCACCCGTTCGGGATCCGCGCCGAACCACGTGAACACCGCCCGGGCGAGGTCGAACCACGTCGCGCGGCCTCCCCCTGCCAGGTGCAGGGTCAGGCCCCGCGCGTCGAACTCGCCCCAGGCCTCCCCGCCGACGAGGCCGAGCAGTTGATCGGCCAGCGGCGCCGTGTAGGTGGGCGAACCCCACTGGTCGTCCACCACCGAGAGGGTGTCCCGCTCGCGCTCGAGGCGGACCATGGTGTCGACGAAGTCCGAGCCGCGCAGCCCCTGCCCGTGGCGCACGGGGCCGGTGTACACCCACGCGGTGCGGACGATCGTCGTCTCGGGGTACACCGCCAGCGCCGCCCGTTCCCCCGCGAGTTTGGTGCGCCCGTACGCGGTCACCGGCGCGGTCGGGTCGTGCGGCTCGAGCGCCGGAGCGGTGGCCGGGTCTCCCCCGCCGGGGACCTCGCCCGAGAAGACGTAGTCGGTGCTGATGTGGACCAGCCGGATCCCGCGGTCGCGGCACGCCACGGCCAGCGATTCCACGCCGTCGGCGTTGACCGCGTGCGCGGTGACCTCGTCGGCCTCCGCGCCATCGACGTCGGTGTACGCGGCCGCGTTGATCACGACCTCCGGTGCGTGACGGTCCAGGGCGGAGGCGATCGAGGCCGGGTCGGTGAGGTCGAGCTCGTCGCGGCCCACCGCGACCGCGCCACCGCCGAGCTGACGCCTCGATTGCCTGTCCAGGTAGTGCCCGAGCTGTCCGCGACCGCCCGTCGCGAGGATCCGCGGCCACCGGCCGGCGGTCACAGGCTGCGCCCCTTCTCGCGGCGCAGAATGTCCAGAAGGTACAGGCCGTACCCCGATTTGCGCAGGTCGTGGGCGTGGACGGTGAGCTCGTCGTCGTCGATATATCCCATCCGCCATGCCACCTCCTCCGGGCAGCCGATCTTCAGGCCCTGCCGGTCCTCGATCGTGCGGACGTAGTTGCCCGCGTCGAGTAAGGAGGCGTGCGTACCCGTGTCCAGCCACGCCGTGCCCCGTGGCAGCACCTCCACCTGCAGTCGGCCCTCGCGCAGGTAGTGCCGGTTGATGTCGGTGATTTCGTACTCGCCGCGCGCGGACCTGCCGAGCCCGCGCGCCACGTCCACCACGTCGGCGCTATAGAAGTAGAGGCCGGGGACGGCGAAATCGGAGGACGGGTCCTCTGGCTTCTCCTCCAGGCTGATCGCGCGGCCGTCGGCGTCGAAGTCGATCACCCCGTACTCGCTCGGATTGGAGACGCGGTAGGCGAACACGGCGCCACCCTCGGGCTCGACGAAGCGCCGCAGCTGCGTGCCCATGCCCGGTCCGTAGAAAATGTTGTCGCCCAGGATCAACGCCACCGACTCGTCGCCGATGTGCTCGGCACCCAGCACGAACGCCTGCGCCAGCCCCTCCGGCGCCGCCTGCTCCACATAGCTCAGGGCGATGCCGAACTGGCTGCCGTCGCCCAGCAGCCGGCGGAACTGCGGAGCGTCCTGGGGGGTCGTGATGACGAGGATCTCCCGGATCCCCGCCAGCATGAGCGTGGACAGCGGGTAGTAGATCATCGGCTTGTCGTAGACTGGCATCAACTGCTTGCTCGTCGCCAGGGTGAGCGGGCTCAACCGGGTGCCGCTGCCGCCGGCCAGGACGATGCCCTTCACAGCACCGTCTCCGTCCGCGCGTACTTCGCCTCGACGCGCTCCTTGACCGGCTCCCACCAGTCGCGGTGGGCGGCGTACCACTCGATCGTCTGCTGCAGGCCCTCGCGCAGGTCGGTGTGCCGCGGCTCCCAGCCCAGTTCCTCGCGGGTGGCGGTGGCGTCGATGGCATACCGCAGGTCGTGGCCCGGCCGGTCGGTGACGTGATCGAAACCGGGATCCCCCCCGGTGCCGGCCCCGTTTCCCCCGTCGCTGCCGGCGACCCCCATGAGGTCGCAGATCATCTGCATCACCTGCAGGTTCGAATGTTCGCCGTCCGCGCCGATGAGGTACGTCCGGCCCGGCTCGCCCGCGGCCAGGATGCGCAGGACCGCCGCGTTGTGGTCGTCGACATGGATCCAATCCCTCACATTGGCCCCACTGCCGTAGAGGCGGGGCCGGCGACCGTCCAGGATGTTGGTGATCTGACGCGGGATGAATTTCTCGACGTGTTGGAACGGCCCGTAGTTGTTCGAGCAGTTGCTGATGGTGGCCCGCACCCCGAAACTGCGGACCCACGCGCGCACGAGCATGTCGGCCCCGGCCTTGGTGGCCGAGTACGGGCTCGACGGGTTGTACGCCGTGTCCGGGGTGAACTTGGCCGGATCATCGAGCTGCAGGTCACCGTACACCTCGTCCGTCGACACGTGATGCAGGCGCGCGTCGTGCCGCCGGCACGCCTCGAGTACGGCGTAGGTGCCGACGATGTTGGAGTGCAGGAAGGGCCAGGGGGTGGCCAGCGAATTGTCGTTGTGGCTCTCCGCGGCGAAGTGCAGGACGGCGTCGTCCGGCCCCGTCAGCTCGGCGACCAGCCGGTCGGTGACCGCCGGGTCCGCGCAGTCCGCCTCGACCAACTCCACCCGCTCGTCGGGCAACCCCTTCAGGTTGGCGCGGTTGGCGGCGTACGTCATGGAATCCAGCACCGTGACGTGGGCGTCCGGGTACTCGCGGACCGCGGTGTGGACGAAGTTGGCGCCGATGAACCCGGCTCCCCCGGTGACGACGAGGCGCATGGGTTCAACCCTACCGCCCGGCTCAGTCGTCGCCCGAGGGCTCGTAGCTTGCCGGGTCGTCGCCTGCCGGGTCCTCGTGCCTGCCCGCCTCCCACCGTCGCTTGATCGCCCTCGACCGCCGCGAGTGCCTCACCGCCAGCACCGCGATCACGACGCCCGCCACGAGCGGCACCCACACCTTGCTGTACTCAAGCATGAACTCGACCCACCCCGGCACCGTGACCTCGGGCAACGAGATCGACGGCAGGGAGATGTCGGGCCACGGAATGCTCGGCAGGGAGATGTCCGGCCACGGGATGTCGATGTCCGGGAGCCGCTCGAGGATCCACTCGACGACCGGTTCGAGGACCCGGCCGATCAGCGGAAGCAGCACGAGCACGGCGATCGCCCACCCGGATCTGCCCAGCCCGGCCGCGACGGGATAAGCCACGCGCTTCCACGGCGAGGCCGCGATCGCGTCCTGCCTCGCCTCGGCCGCCGACCCCGGCGGCGGATCGAAGTGGACGACGTCCCTGCCCTCGCGGAAGACCACCTGCCGCACGGCGGTGTCCATGATGCTGGTCCGTACCTGCACCCGCGGACCCGTCCGGGTCGGGATCGCGGTGCTGTGCTCGCCCGGCTCGGGCGGGTCCGCATCGAGCGAGAGCTTCGTGTCACTGATCTGCCGCGCCCTGGCCACGGTCGCCCCGTCCCTCAGGAGCGCGCAGGCAGGGCTCTGCAGTGGCGAGGGCCCTGCCGTCTCCCCCTCGGGTTTGCGCCGGAGGGGGTAACCGGGGTCGACCGCGTGCACGTCGTCGGGTCGGCCGACAGCGAACTCGAGCCTGCCGTACTGCGGGTGGTCCAGCCGCCAGATCTCCGGTCGCGTGCCGGAGGCGGGGCCCTCCGGCACGCCCTCTGCGGGTCTCGGTCCGGGGTCTCTGTCTCGATCAGACACTGCCGGCACCCTACCTCCCTCCCGCGCGCTACTTCTGCGCGTCGGCGGGCTCGGTGTCGGCGGGCTCGGTGTCGGCGGGCTCGGCGTCTACGGTTCGGGAGTCGGTGTCCTCACGCCGCAGCTCGCGGTACGCGGCGAGCATCTTGGCGCGGCGTCGGTTGTGCGCCTCAAAGGCCGAGTTGTCGCGCGGGGTCACCCGGACCGCCTCCTCCGCGGGGATCCCGGCGCGCAACTGCCGCACCCGCAGTACCTCCGCGTCCAGGCGGGCGCCGTACACCACCGCCATGTTGACCAGCCACAACCACAGCAGGAACACGATCACCCCGGCGAGCGGCCCGTACACCTCATTGAAGTTGCCGAACCGGGAGACGAAATAGCCGAACCCCGCCGTGGCCCCTCCGATGATCGCCAGGGCCGCCACCGCCCCGAGCGACACCCAGTGGATCTTGCGTCCCGTGACGTTCGGTGCGAACCGGTAGAGAATCGCCAATGCGAGGATCGCCGAGACCAGCCCCGCCGGCCATTTGGCGATCTCCCACGCCGCCAGCGCCGTGTCCCCCAGTCCGATCCAGCCGCCTACCGTCTCCGCCACCGGCCCGGTGAACACCAGCGCCAGCCCGCCGACCGCCACCAGGAGGATGAGCAGGGCGGTCAGCAGGACCCCGGCGGGCAACAGCCGCCACAGCGGACGCCCCTCCTCCACCCCGAAGACCGCGTTGATCGCGCGACCGAGCGCCCAGACGTACCGCGAGGCCGACGCCAACGCCACCACCGTGCCGACGATCAGCGCGGTCCCGGCGGCAGGCGTGGTCACCAGCGTCTCTATCGGTCCGCGCACCGGGTCCAGGATCTCCGGCGGGGCGACGTCCGAGAGCATGCCCATGACCGCGTCGACAGTCCGGTCACCCTGACCGAACACGCCCAGAAGTGAGACCACGACCAGGATCGCCGGGAACAGCGAGAGCACCCCGTAGAAGGTCAGCGACCCGGCGAGGTCGGGTCCCCGATCACGCAGGAACTCCGACACCGACCGCGTGAATACCATCCCGACGGTGCGCAACCGTCTGCGACCAATCGCGACGGGCCCGCCAGAAGTGCTCATGCACTGATTGTGACCTCCCGGGCGGGGCATGGGGCGGACGCCGCGCCCACTGGCTGATCCGTCGGGGCCGGGCGGGGGTCAGTCGCGGTGGCGGGCCTGGTCGACCTGGGCCTCGCGTCGGACGTCTGCAGCCTCGTCGATGGCCTTCTGCTGCTTCTCGGCCGCCTTGTCGCTGGCGGTGGTGTCGCGCGGCGGGAGCTGGATGGTCTCCTCGGCGTGCATGCCCGCCTGGAGCTCACGGGCGCGCTCCATCTCGGCGTCCACCTCGGCACCGAACAGGAAGGCGTTGTTGGTGATCCACAGCCAGAGCAGAAAGACGATGACGCCGGCCAGCGAACCGTAGGTCGCGTTGTAGCTGCCGAAGTTGGTCACGTAAAAGAAGAAGCCGACGGTCGCGAGGCCCCACACCACCAGCGCGACCACCGCGCCGAGCGAGATCCAGCGGAACTTGGGCTGCTTCACGTTGGGGGCGAACCCGTAGAGGACCGCCAGGATGACGACGACGACGAGGACCAGCGCCGGCCACTTGGCGATGCCCCAGACGGTGACCGCCGTCGAGCCGAGACCGATGAGATCCCCCACCCACTCGGCGATCGGCCCGCTGACGACCAACATCACGCCGGCCAGGGCGACCAGGATCAGCAGCACGGCGGTGAGAAGGATCATCAGCGGCTTGAGCTTCCAGAAGGGGCGCCCCTCCTCGACCTCGTAGATGCGGTTCATGGCGCGACCGAAGGCGCCCACGTATCCGGAGGCCGTCCAGAGCGCGCCGAGAATACCGGTGATCAGGGCGATCCCGGCGGCCGGAGTGTTGACCAGTCCCTCGATCGGCCCGCGGAGTTCGTTGAGGGTCTGCTCCGGTACCGAACCCTCGACGAGGCCCATCACTGCGTCGACCGTGGCCTGCCCCTGGCCGAACACACCGAGCAGCGAGACCACGGCGAGAAGCGCCGGGAACAACGAGAGAACGGCGAAGTAGGTGAGCGACGCCGCGAGGTCGGTGCAGTTGTCCTTGGAGAACTCCCCTGCGGCGCGTTTGAGGCCGACTTTCCAGGCTCCGCCGGTGAGCTTGGTGGGCGACTCGGGCTTGCCGGTGTCGGGGTCGGCATCTGTGTGGGGCTTGTCGGTGATGTCGCGGCTGCTCGTACTCATACCAAGCACCTTTCCACCACCGGGCCTCCCCCGCATCCGGCCCGGCCGTCCCCCCGCGGGATTACGGACGCCGCTCTGTGCGTTACCCTCTTTGATGTCACGTCACCAAAGTGTCGTATCAACAACTTCGTTTTCGTCGACCGTCACCGCACCAGAGGGAGAAACACAGTGAGTCTGTCCAACGCCATCCTCCGTGGAGTCACCGGGGCCTTCGTCCTCAACTCCGGCCTGAGCAAGCGCGGCATGCCGACCGAGGCCGCCCAGGGTCTACAGGGCTTCGCCGCGACGGGAGTGCCCGCCGTGAACAACCTGGATCCCGATTCCTTCGGCAAGTTCGTCGCCTACTCCGAGATCGGCATCGGCGCCGCCCTCCTCACCCCGGTCGTGCCCCGCCAGATCGCCGGCGCCGCCCTCGGCGTCTTCTCCGCCGGCCTGCTCGCGATGTACTTCCGCAACCCCACCATGACCGAGGCCGACGGCATCCGCCCCAGCCAGGAGGGCATGTCCCTGGCCAAGGACGCGTTCATGGCCGCCATCGCCGGCGCACTGGTCACCGACCGGTAGCCTCCCCCGCCGGCGGGCACGAGCCCCCACGGCGCCCGGCCCTGCCGGCGCTACGGCACCCGGCCCTGCCGGCGCGACGGCCCGGTCCCGCAGCACGCGGGGCCGGGCCGCTCGCGTTCCCGACACACGCGCGTTCCCGGCACACGCGCGGACACCTGCCACACACCCCGGACCGGATGCGCGGCCCACGCGGGTCGCCGACCATGGTGCGATGACGCAGAACCCGGAATCCGATACCCCGGCCCGCCGGATGCGGGTAGTCGTCACCGGTGCCAGCGGCAACGTCGGCACCCCGCTCGTGCGGCGTCTGCTCTCCGACGGGCACGACGTGGTGGGACTGTGCCGCCGGATCCCCCCGGCCACGCCGCCCTACGACGGCGCGCGGTGGCATCGGGTGGACCTGTCGTACGCCCGCGCGGAGGACCTGGTGGAGGTCTTCCGCGGCGCGGACGCGGTGATCCACCTGGCCTGGGGCTTCCAACCGACCCGCGACGTCGACCACCACCGCCGACTGGGCGTCGGGGGGACCGCCGCGGTCGTCACCGCCTGCCGTCTGGCGGGAGTGCCGCATCTCGTGCACCAGTCCTCCGTGGGCGCCTACGCCCCGGTGTCCGACGGCGGCCCCGGGGTGTCCGTGGACACCCGCGTCAGTGAGGGCGCCGAGCTGGGTGGCGTTCCGACCGCCGCCTACAACCACCACAGGACCGCCGCCGAGCACCTGCTCGACCAGCATGAGCGCGAACATCCGGGAACCCCGACGATCGCCCGCATGCGGGCCGCGTTCATCGTGCACGGCGAGGCCGCCTCGGGCCTGGTGCGCTACTTCAGCCCCGCCTTCGCACCGGCCCGGCTGATCCGGGCCCTGCCGGTCCTGCCCGTGGACCGTCGCCTCACCGTCCCCCTGGTCCACGGCGACGACATGGCCTCGGCACTCGCCGCCGCGGCCACGACCGGCGCGCAGGGCGCGTTCAACATCGCGGCCGAACCGCCCGTCACGCGCGACATGATCGCCCGCGAGCTCGGGGCCGTTCCGGTCGGGCTCCCGTTCGGGATCCTGCGGAGGTTGGTGCACGTCAGCTGGCTGCTCCACCTCCAGCCGCTCAGCATCGGCTGGGTGGACCTCGCGTTCGGCGTCCCACTCATGCACACCACCCGGGCCCGCGCGGAGCTCGGCTGGCACCCCACGGTCGCGGCCGACGAGGCCCTGCGCGAGATCGTCGACGCCATCGCCGCCGGACGGGCCGGGACGTCCCCGCCCCTGCGCCCGCGGACCCTGCGGGATGCGCTGGCCTCACTGCGCCGCGGCGGCCCCGTCGACGTCAGGCACCTCCCCTGACAGACGCGGGCCCGCCGTTGACGACCGTCAGCACAGGCCCGCCGCGTCGTGACTAGCGGTTCGCGGCGCCCTCGTCCGCGATCGCACCGAGGATCGCGTCCGCCAGGTCGGCGCGGCACACGACGAGGTCCGGCAGGTAGGTGTCGGACACGTTGTACTCCAGCGGGGTGCCGTCGATCCGCACCGCGACGAACCCACGGGCCAACGCCACCCCGGCCGGCGCCGCGGAGTCCCACTGGTATTGCCCGCCGGCGTGGATGTAGGCGTCCGCCTCACCGCGGACGACGGCCGCCGTCTTGGCCCCGGCCGACCCCAGCGGCACGAGATCCCCGCCCACCGCCTCGGCGACCGCATCCGCGAATCGAGGCGGACGGGAGGCCGAGAGGACGATCCGCGGTCGGGAGCCCGTTCGCGGGGGAAGAAGGCCACCCCCGTCGACCCCGCCGTTGCCCACGGGTGCGGCGTAGACCTCGTCGTCGTCGACCCCCGACACCACTCCGAGCGCCGGGAGCCCGACCGCCGCGGCGGTGAGTCGCGACAACGCCGGGTCCCCCGCGCGCTCCCACAGGGCGACGTGGACGGCCCAGTCCGGCCGGTCGCCGAGGCCGTACTCGCGGGTGCCGTCGACGGGGTCGATGATCCACACGCGGTCGGCGTCCACCCGGGCGAGATCGTCGGAGGACTCCTCCGACAGGACCGCGTCGTCCGGGCGCGCGGCGGCGAGCCGTTCGAGGAGCAGCGTGTTGGCGCGGCGGTCGCCGATGTCGCCGAGCTCCCGTCCGGTGGGGCCGGAGGAGCGCAGGTCCACCAGCAGTCTCCCGGCCTCGATGGCGAGGTCGACGGCGAGTTGCTGGTCCGGGGTACGTGTGGCGGCGGTCATGCCCCCAGCCTAGGAGGCGCACTCCGGGCGCGGCGCGGGACGCCTACCGACGGCGCGACCGCAGCCCCCGGCGCCGGCCACTCCCGTACTGGCGGACGACGCGGGCGGGCTCGTCCGGACACCGGTGCGCGTCGGCCGCGACCCGGGCCGCGCCCCGGGACGGCAGGACACCGCTGCGGGCGTCGCAGCGGTGACAGCCCCAGACCGCGCCGTCGGCCGTCTCCTCGACGTAGCACTGCCGCTGTCCGACCTCGTTCATCGTTCCCCCCCGGGAGAAACTGCGCCAACCTCCCGCCGGCACATAGATCGCTATTGTGTCATAAATTTTTACTACTGGACAACGAAAACATCACTGCGCCCGGCGCCCCACCTCAGCGATGCCCGATCCCGTCCTGGACGGGCGATCGAATCGCACCCGGCCCTCACTGGACAGGTCGGTCTAGACAGTGCCCCTTCCTTATGTCTACTGTACTGATCGACTTAATCGATTCACTATTCTAGGGATGCTCGTGAAGACACTCATCGTGCTCGGCGTCGTCGGCGCCATCGCCCAACTCATCGACGGGTCTCTGGGCATGGCCTACGGCGTCACGTCCACGACGCTGCTGGTCGCGGCCGGTATCGCGCCCGCCGCCGCATCGGCGTCCGTGCACTTCGCGGAGATCGGCACCACCCTCGCCTCCGGCGTCTCCCACCACCGACTCGGCAACGTCGACTGGCGGATCGTGCGCATCCTCGCGGTGCCGGGCGCGATCGGGGCGTTCGCCGGTGCCACCCTGCTGTCCAGCCTCCCCGCCGACGTCGCCAAGCCCGTCGTGGGGGCGATCCTGCTCAGCCTGGGCCTGTACGTCCTGTACCGGTTCCTCGCACTCGGCGGCCGTCGCCCCGAGTTCCGCGGGCGGGTCCGCACCGGGTTCCTCGTCCCGCTCGGACTGGTCGGCGGCACCCTCGACTCCCTCGGCGGCGGTGGCTGGGGCCCGGTCGGCACCACCTCGCTGCTGTCCTCGGGCCGGGTCGAGCCGCGCAAGGTCGTGGGCTCCATCGACACCTCCGAGTTCGTCGTGGCCGTCGGCGGATCGCTCGGCTTCCTCGTGGGCCTGGGCGCCGCCGGCATCAACTGGGGTTACGCGCTGGCGCTGCTGGTGGGAGGTGTGCTCGTCGCACCGCTCGCGGCGTGGCTCGTCAAGCACCTGCCCGCCCGGGTGCTCGGCACGGCGGCCGGCGGCCTGATCGTCGTCACCAACTCCCGCACCCTGCTGGTGTGGGCCGAGGTTCCCGCGTCGGCGACCACCCCGATCCTGCTGTCCCTGGTCACCGTGTGGATCGGCCTGGTCACGTGGGCCGCGCTCGCCGAGCGGAGGGCCTCCGGCGGCGACGACGACGAGGCCGGCATCGACCCGGTCGGTCCCGCCCCTGCCGCGGCCGCCGCATCCGTCCCGGCGCAGGACTGATCCGGGCGGACGCCCGGTGGGGTGGACCCTCTGGGACACTGTCGGCATGAGGGTCACCGCCAAGTCCGACTATGCGTTGCGCGCACTCGTCGAACTCGCGGCGGCACAGCTCACCAGCCCCGACGACGATCCCCGCGACAATCCGCTGAGCGCCGAAGAACTGGGGCGGCGGCAGGACATCCCGCACGGGTTCCTCCAGGCGATCCTGTCGGACCTGCGGCGGGCCGGGATCGTGACCAGTCGCCGGGGCAAGACGGGCGGATGGTTCCTCGGCCGGGAGGCGCGGGACATCTCGGTCGCCGATGTCCTGCGGGCGGTCGACGGCCCCTTGGTGAGCGTCTACGACGTCCGCCCGGAGTCGGTGGTCTACAACGACCGTGCCGCGATCCTGCAGCACGTGTGGATCGCCTCGCGCGCGGCCCTGCGCCGGGTGATGGACGCCGTGACGATCGCCGACCTGGCCGCCGGGCACCTGCCGGGCGAGGTCCACGAGCTGACCCTCGACACCGACGCGTGGGAGCCCCGCTGACCGGAGGCCGGTCCCGCCACCCGGTCCGCTCCCGCCGGTCTCAGGTCGCCTGCTCGCGCCCGCGGTGGCGGTCGAGCCAGGTCACGGCCGGGGACGACGCCGCGCCGTGCAGGACGATGGACGCGACGATGACCAGCGACACCGCGGGCCACAGCGACCAGCCGTCCTCCTTGGAGAAGTACCCCATGGCGTAGCAGAGGTAGAACAACGACCCCACGCCACGCACCCCGAACGCCGAGACGAACAGGCGCTCCGGGGATCGCAGTCTGCCGTCGCCGATCAGCGCGATCCAGGCGGTGAGGGGCCTGATCACGAACAACACCCCGGCCGCGACGACGGCGTGCGACCACTCGAGCCGGAAGACCGCGTCGGAGATGAACGACGCCCCGATCACCAGCAGGATGAGCAGGGTGAGCAGGTGTTCGGTGTACTCGATGAACTCGTGGAAGTGGGCGTGCCGCTCGTCCTCGCGCTCAGCCGACCGCGCACCGAGGGCGGCGAAGAACACGGCGAGGAAGCCCCAGCCACCCACGAGTTCGCCGACCCCGTAGGCGAACAGCAGCGTGGCCACCGCGGCCGCGGGTTCGGCGTAGCCGATGAGCTGGTATCCCCCGACGCGGTGTCGGTAGAGCACAGTGGCGATCAGCCGGCCGATCACCCACCCCGCCACGGCGCCGATGACCGTCTTGCCCACGAGATCCCAGGCCAGCCAACCCCACAGCCAGCCCCCCGGCCCGCCCTTGGTGGCCAGGTAGATGGCGAGGTAGACGAAGGGGAACGCGAACGCGTCGTTCAGGCCGGCCTCGGAGGTGAGGGCGAAACGCGCCTCATCGTTCTCGTCGTCGGCGGCCTCGCCCGTCCCGGGGCCCGCCACCTGCACATCGGAGGCGAGGACCGGGTCGGTCGGGGCGAGCACGGCGCCGAGCAGGACAGCGACAGCGGGGGTCACCCCCAGTACCCACCACCCCAGGAGCGCGACGCCGGCGATGGACAGCGGCATTCCGATGGCGAGCAGCCGCCACGTGGTGGTCCAGCCACGGAAGGACAGGGGGCGGTCGAGGGCCAGTCCGACGCCGAAGAGCGCCACGATCACCGTGATCTCGGCCATCCGTTCGGCGAGTTCCGCGTGTTCGATCACGTCCACGAGCTGGGACTCGTTGGGCATGAGCCAGCCGATGAGCATGCCGACACCCACCACGATGATCGGGGCGGACGGGATGCGCTCCCGGAGCAGTCGCGGAAGGAGCGAGCCGAGGAGCAGCGCCGCGCCGACGACCGCGTAGATGAGGTCGGTGTTCGTCACGAACGAAAGTGTGGGCGCTCCTGGTGCGGCGGCGCCACCGAACCGGTCGGGAACCCGTCAGGCGCGGGAGACGGCCGGTTGGTCGGCGCGCGCGGAATACCTGCTCACCAGCACCCGCCACACCAGCGGCCCGCCCACCACGAGCACCAGCGTGATCACGCCGATCAGCGCCGGCGGGGCGCCCAGCATCGCCGAGGCGGTCACGGCCAGCACGATCGTGATGCCCCGGCGGATGAGCCCCTGCGGGACGCGGCTGGCGAACTTCGAGCCGAAGAACGTGCCGACCGCCCCACCGATCAACAACGGGACCAGCAGGTTCCAGTCGACGCCGGTGACCAGGACGTGCCCGATCGCCGCCGCGATCACCAGTGGGACCGCCTGCACCAGGTCGGTGCCCACCAGCCGCAACGCCGCCAGGGTCGGGTAGAGCAGCATGATGCACATCATGATGACGGTGCCCGAGCCGACCGACGTGATGCCGACCATCAGGCCGCCGATCACGCCGACCAGCAGGGTGATCAGCGGCTTGACCGGCGGGTCGGGGTCATCGCCGGTGCGGATGCGCCCGGACATCTCGAAGAACGCCCGTAGGAAGTAGGCGGTGGACGCCACGATCAGCGTCGCACCGATGGCCTTCTTCAGCAGCCCCTGTACGTCGTCGGCGCCGATGGCGTGGACGAGCCACGCCCCGAGGTAGGCCGTCGGCACGGATCCCAGGATGAGCCAGAACGCGATCTTGAGGTTGGGTTTCCCGTGCCGCCAGTGCACGCCCGCGCCGATGACCTTGTTGACCGCGTTGACCACCAGGTCGTTGGCGACCGCCGCCGTCGGCGGGATGCCCACGAGGATGAGCGCCGGCGTCATCAGGGCGCCGCCGCCCATCCCCGTCAGACCGATCACCACACCGATGACGGCGCTGACGACCAGCAGCCCCAGCGAATCGTAGGTCCAGAGGGCCTCGGGCACCGGCTCAGATTCCCAGGATGGAGCTGAGGATCCGCTGCGCGACCTCTTCCGCGGTCCCGTCCTCGGGGCGGATGTGCAGGTCGGGGGTCAGCGGCGGCTCGTACGGAGCCGACACCCCGGTGAACTCCGGGATCTCGCCGGACCGGGCCTTGGCGTACAAGCCCTTGGGGTCACGGGCCTCGCACTCGGCCAGCGGGGTGTCCACGAAGACCTCGGTGAACGGCAGGTCGGCCTTGGCGTGGACGTCGCGCGCCGCGTCGCGGTCGGCGCGCATGGGCGAGATGAGGGAACAGACGACGACGACGCCGGCGTCCGCGAACAGCGCCGCGACCTCCGCGGTGCGGCGGATGTTCTCGGCGCGATCGGCGGCCGAGAACCCGAGGTCGGCGTTGAGGCCGTGCCGCAGGTTGTCGCCGTCGAGGATGTAGGCGGGGTGCCCGGACTCGATGAGCAGTCGCTCCACCTCGGACGCGATCGTGGACTTGCCCGAGCCCGACAGGCCGGTGAGCCACAGTGTGCGGCCCTGTCCCCGGTCCCCGCGCTGGACGGCCCCGGCGTGCCAGACCACGTTGGACCCCGTGGTGGCGGGCCCGATGATCATGCCCGCGCCCACGGTGTTGCCGGTGATCTCGTCGACCATGATGAACGCACCGGTGTCGCGGTTGCGCCGGTACGGGTCGTACATCAGCGGGGTCTGCGTGCGCAGTCCGATGCGGCCGATCTCGTTGAGGTCGAGCTCTGTGGAATCCGGGTCGCGGTGCAGGGTGTTGACGTCGAGCCGGTACTCCATCCCCGTGACGATCGCCTTGGTGTCTCGGGTGGTGTGCTTGATGACGTAGCGCTTGTTCTGCTGCAGCGTGGTGGCGTCGTCGAACCAGCAGACCATCGCCTCGAGTTCGGTGCCCTGGTGCGGACGGTTGCCCGGACGGGCGATCATCTCGCCGCGGACGATGTCGATCTCGTCGTTCAGTGCGATCGTCACGGCGGCGGGCGCGGCGGCCTCGTCCAGCTCCGCCCCGCCCGGGCCCCAGATCGCCTTGACCGTGGACTGCCGACCGGACGGCATGACCACCACGTCGTCGTCGACCTTGATGATGCCGCCCGCGACGGTGCCGGCGAACGAGCGGTGATCCAGGCCGTCGGCGCGCTGGGGACGGATCACGTACTGGACCGGGAACCGGACGTCGGTGAGGTTGCGGTCCGAGGCGATGTGCACGTTCTCGAGGTGGTCCAGCAGCGCCGGCCCGGTGTACCAGGGCATGGAATCAGTCGAATCGACGGCCCCGTTGACCACATTGTCGCCCTTGAGCGCGGACAGCGGCACGAACGTGACGTCGTGGACCTCGAGCTTGGCGGCGAAGTCGGTGAACTCGGTGCGGATGGCCTCGAAGGTGGCCTCGTCGTAGTCCACCAGGTCCATCTTGTTCACGGCCACGACCAGGCGCGGTATGCCCAGCAGTGCGGAGAGGAAGGCGTGGCGGCGCGTCTGCTCGAGGACACCCTTGCGGGCGTCGACGAGGATGATCGCCACGTCGGCCGTCGAGGCGCCGGTGACCATGTTGCGCGTGTACTGCACGTGGCCCGGGGTGTCCGCGATGATGAACTTGCGCCGCGGGGTCGAGAAGTAGCGGTACGCCACGTCGATCGTGATGCCCTGCTCCCGCTCGGACCGCAGCCCGTCGGTGAGCAGCGCGAGGTCGGTGTACTCGTCGCCCCGCTTGGCGGAGGTGGCCTCGATGGAGGCGAGCTGGTCCTCGAAGATGCCCTTGGAGTCGAACAGCAGCCGACCGATGAGGGTCGACTTGCCGTCGTCGACGGAGCCGGCGGTGGCGATGCGCAGCAACTGGGCCTGGTCGGACATGGTGTGGCCGGTCTCCACGGTGGCGGCCTCGGGGTTCGGGACCGCGGTGGTGGGGGCCGAACCGGCGGTGGTCGGGGTGCTCATCAGAAGTAGCCCTCCTTCTTGCGGTCTTCCATTCCGGCCTCGGAGATCCGGTCGTCGGCGCGGGTCGCGCCGCGCTCGGTGACGCGGGTGCCCGCGACCTCGGCGACGACGGCGGCGTTGTCGGCGGCGTCGGACTCGACGCAGCCGGTGCAGGTGGCGTCGCCGACGGTGCGGAAGCGGACCAGTTCGGTGCGGGCCTCCTCGCCGGGCAGCGTCTCGAGGAACCGGGTGTTGGCCAGGAGCATGCCGTCGCGCTCGATGACCTCACGCTCGTGGGCGTAGTAGATCGGCGGCAGGTCGATGTCCTCGCGCTCGATGTACTGCCAGATGTCCAGCTCCGTCCAGTTGGACAGCGGGAAGACCCGGATGTGCTCGCCCTTGCGGTGGTTGCCGTTGTAGAGCTTCCACAGCTCCGGGCGCTGCGCGCGGGGGTCCCAGGCGCCGAACGCGTCACGGAACGAGAAGACGCGCTCCTTGGCGCGGGCCTTCTCCTCGTCGCGGCGGGCACCGCCGAAGACCGCGTCGAAGCGGTTCTCCTGGATGCCGCGCAGGAGGGCGGTGGTCTGCAGCCGGTTGCGGCTGGTGCCCGGACCGGTCTCCTCGACCACGCGGCCGGCGTCGATGTCGTCCTGGACGTGGGAGACGAGCAGCTGGACGCCGGTCTCCGCCACGACCCGGTCGCGGTACTCGATCACCTCGTCGAAGTTGTGTCCCGTGTCCACGTGCATGAGCGGGAACGGCATCGGCGCGGGCCAGAAGGCCTTGCGGGCGAGGTGGAACATCACCACCGAGTCCTTGCCGCCGGAGAAGAGCATCCCCGGGCGTTCGAACTGCGCGGCTACCTCGCGGAAGATGTGGACGGACTCCGCCTCGAGCGCGTCGAGATGCGAGAGCGTCACCGCCGACCTCGTCGTCATGCGACCTCCAGTGTCGTGGACCGTCCGGGGTACCGGGCGGCTGACGGCAGACAGATCTGTCTGCCATCGGGCATCCGCACCATCGTGCGCCCGCCGAGCCGCGATATGCACCTCGGCGAGGGCATCTGGCATGCCCCTGTCGAATAACAGGCATACCCTGTCGACTATGCGACACGAACCGACCCATCGGGCGCTCTCGGTGATCGAGGCCCTCGCGAACGACGGCCCTCCCCTGCCCCTGGCCGAGCTCGCGCGCGTCGCCGGCGCCAGCCGGTCGACCCTCCACGCGGTGCTCTCCGAGATGGAGTCCCAGGCCTGGGCGGAGAAGGTCGGCGGCGGGTGGCGTGCCGGGCCGAGACTGCGCGAGGTGGGCACGGCGCTGGGCGCCGAGGTCGATCTCGTCCGGGCGGCCCGCGAGCCCCTCGAGGCCCTGGCCGACGCCACCGGCATCGCCGCCGTGGTCTTTGAGCTCCGCGACGGGATGGCCGAGGTCGTGGACTCGGTCGGTGCCGGCATGCGCACCGCCTCCCGGGAGGTCATGCCCGTCGGTCATGTGGTCCCGGTGCGTGCGCCCTTCGCCCGCGAACTGGCGGCCCGCCTCCCCGTGGTCGAGCAGCGCCGCTGGCTCGCCGACTCCGCGGGGCTCACCCCCGCCGCACGGGATCGACTCGAGACTGTCCTGCCGCAGATCGCGCGACGCGGGTGGTCGATCGAGCGACTGACCCCCGCACGACGCGAACTACTCCGGATGGCCGACTCCCTCGAGGCGTCCGGGATCGGTGCCCTGGTCCGTGACCGCGTGTCCGAACTGTTCGTGGAGCTGTCGGAACTCGACGTGACCAACGCGGAGCTCGACGCCGCCGCGGACCTGGCGGTGGCCTCGATCGCGGCACCGGTCCTGCGTGCGGACGGCCGCGCGATCGGATCGGTGGCCGTCGCCCCGGGCCGACGCATGACCGGTCGGGCCGTCGCCCGTGCCACCCGGGCGGTCAGCGCGTGCGCCGACTCGGTCTCCGCCCGGCTGGCCTCGCGCCCGGGCCGCGCCCCCGCCGTCGGCCTGCCCCCGCACCTCGTCCACCCGGCGCACGCGGCGCGCCACCCCTGAGCCCGGCCCGCCCGGCCGCCGCACTCACACCCGCCCGCCGCCACCCGGCAGACGCTCCCGCCCCGAGCCAGCAGGCGCTCCCGCGGATGGCGTCTCGCGCGAGCGCCTGCCCGGCCACAGCACAGCCGCCCGCGAACCTGGCGTCTCGCGCGCACCGCGGCTCACGCGAGACGCCAACCCGGCGGGCGGCTGCACCAACGGGCGGCTGCGCTGGGCCGGCTCAGGGCGTGGGCGCGCCTCCCGTCACCGACAGCGTGTTGCCGGTCGTGTACGAGGACTCCTCGGAGGCCAGGTAGACATACGCGCCCGCCATCTCCACCGGCTGACCGGGCCGGCCCAGCGGATTCTTCTGGCCGAAGTACGGCAGCTTCTCCGGCTTCTGCCCACCGGTCACCTGCAGCGCCGTCCAGAACGGCCCGGGCGCCACGGCGTTGACGCGGATCCCCCGGGGCGCGAGCTGCTGGGCGAGCGCCTTGGACATGGTGTTGACGGCCGCGCGGGAGGTGGCGTAGTCCACAAGGCCCGGTGACGGGGTGTAGGCCTGCACCGACGAGGTGAAGATGACACTCGCGCCCGGCTGCAGATGCCCCAGGGCCTCCTGCATCATCCAGAACGGCGCCGAGATGTTGACGTTCATCGTCTCCGCCCACTGCTCGGAGGTCAGGTCCTCGAGGTTCTCCACGTAGGTCTGCCGGGCGGCGTTGAGCACCAGCACATCGATTCCGCCGAGCCCGGCGACGGCGTCGCGGACGGTCCCCCGGGCGACCTCCTCGTCGCCCACGTCGCCGGGCAACAGCACGCACGTCCGCCCGGCCTCGCGGACAAGTCGCGCGACCTCGTCGGCGTCGGACTGCTCGGACGGCAGGTAGCCGATCGCAACATCGGCACCCTCGCGGGCGTAGGCGATCGCGATGGCCCGACCGATTCCCGAGTCACCGCCGGTGATGAGCGCCCGCCGGCCGGTGAGCCGACCGTGGCCGACATACGACGTCTCGCCGTGGTCGGCCGGCGGGTCGAGCTCGGAGGCCAGCCCGGGGACGGGCTGCGACTGCATCGGGATCTCCACCTCGTACTTGGAGGTGGGATCGACCAGGGCCGCTTCGTCCGGCTGGACGGCGTCGGGCTGGTCGGAGGGCGTGAAGGTGGGGTCGGTGCTCACTGGCGGGCCTCCTGGGTCGTGTAGCTGCATCGACGGTACGCGCGACGGGTGGCCCCCGTCCGGATGCGAGTCGACGTCGAATCCCCCACACTGCGGAGGAGAACTCAACTTCCCACGAGACGAAGGAGCAAGCATGCCCCGTTACCGCGTGATTGACCCCGAGCAGAACGTGATCGACGAGAAGGAGTTCGCCGACGACACCAAGGCCTACGACTGGTTCAAGACGGTCGAGGTCCCGGAGGATTCGCTCGGCTACGCCATGGAGGTCGACATGGACGGCAAGTGGACGCGCTTCGAGATCAACGACGGTGGCACCAACACCTCCCCCGCGGCCGACGAGGGCACCGGCATCGCCTGATCGGTCACAACACGATCTGACGCGGCCGGCCGCACCCCGCTTCACCGCGGGTCGGCCGGTTCTCGCGTTCGGGGCCGAGGTTGTGAGAACCCGCGCCCCCCGGGCGAGGTTGTGAGGACCCGCGCCCCGGGCGGTCTGGGCCGGGAAAACCACGCCCCGGGGCCGTCAGAGCCAGCCGCGCGCCTGCGCCTCCCGCGCCGCCTCGCCCCGCGTGGTGGTGTGGGTCTTGGCGATCGCCGAGGACAGGTGGTTGCGCACGGTGCCCTGCGACAGGACCAGATCGGCGGCGATGTCGGCGACGCGGGCCCCGGTCAGCGCGTGACGCAGGACGTCCTTCTCCCTGGGAGTGAGGGGGTCGGGGCCGGAGACCATCGAGTCACGGGCCAGGACCGGGTCCACGACGGTCTCGCCCGCGTTCACCTTCCGCACCGCGTCCGCCAGCTCGCCGGCGGGCGTGTCCTTGACCACGAACCCGCCGGCCCCCGACTCGAGCGCACGGCTCACATATCCGGGGCGGCCGAAGGTGGTCACGATCAGGACGCGAACGTCCGGGTGCTCCTCCCGGATCCGCCGGGTGGTGGTGATGCCGTCCCCACCCGGCATCTCGATGTCCACCACGCAGACGTCGGGCCGGAGACGTTCGACCGCCGCCAGGAGTTCGTCCCCGCGTCCGACCTCGGCGACCACGTCGATGTCCGGTTCCAGGGCGAGCAGCGCCGCGAGGCCACCCCGGACGAGCGCCTGGTCGTCGGCCAGGACGAGTCGGATCGGCGCCGCAGCGGGTGCGGAGCCGGGCACGGCCTCGCTCATCGCGCCCACCCCACTGCCACGACGGTCCCGGTCTCGTGGGTCTCGGCGCCGGGCCAGCCTTTGCCGGGTCCGGCCGCCCCGACCCCGGCCGCGGCGGCACTGCGGTCACGCACCTCGAACCGTGCGCCCGCGTCCGCGGCCCGCGCCGCGAGGCCCTCGAGCCCGCGCCCCGCCGTGCCGGTCCCTGCCGTGCCGGGCCCCTCGCCCGTGCCGGAGCCGGCCTCCCGGCGGGCGTGGATTCCCCGGCCGTCGTCGGTGAGGCGCACGCCGCCGGCGGTGAATTCGACGGTGACGCGGCGGGCCTCGGAGTGCCGGGCGATGTTGGTGCCCGCCTCCCGCAGGGTCCACGCGACGAGCACCGCGTACTGCGCGGGAACGAGATCCGGGGTGCCGTCCACGCGCACGTCCATCCCGGCGGCGCGGAGGGATCCGGTGAGGTCGGCGAGCTCACGCGCGGGATCGGCGACGCGCATCCCGGACACGGTCTGCCGCATCTCCGCCAGCGCGGTGCGGGTGAGCGTCTCGATGTTCTCCAGTTCGGCGCGGGTGATATCCGGGTCGGAGTCGAGTCGGGCCCGGGCGAGCTGGGCGCGGATGGTCAGGGCGGTGAGGGTGTGGCCGAGCACGTCGTGGAGGTCCCGGGCCATCCGCTCGCGCTCCTCCACCACCCCGAGCGCGCGCCGGTAGTGGCCCTCGCGGTCGCTGATGCCCACGGAGATGCGGGTGCCGATCATCGACAGGACCACCGGGATCACCAGGAAGCACGGGATGAGCATGGCGACGTTGCTCTCGAGCAGCGCCGCGCCACACCCGAGGACGATCAGCGCCACCGCGGCGGGCACGCTGCGCCGCAGCGGCCAGGCGGCGGCGGTGAAGCAGGCGATGAACGGCAGGAAATTGGTCGGGCCGTTGATCCCCGCGGCCGGCAGGGTTCCGAACGCGCACACCACGAGTCCGGCCAGGTAGCCGAGGCCGAGCGGCGCAGGGGTCCCGGCCGGGTGGTCGAGCCAGTTCTCGTCCGCCGCGAGCGGCGCCTCACCGCGAGACGCGAGCGGCGACTCACCACGGGCCGCGAGCGTCGACGCATCTCGGGTGGGGCGCGCCGTCCTGCGCAGGTGTAGCGGGTAGTCGCGGGTGACGGCGGGCGAGGCGAAGCCGGCGAGGTAGACGGCGGAAAAGACGGCGACGGAGGCCAGGCCCAGCACCGTGGGTGCGGTGGGCGCGCCGGAATAGACGACGGCGAGGACCGGGTAGATCAGAAAGACCTGCCAGATCAGGGAGAACAGGACATTCGGGCTGGTGAGGGCGTCCCGGACCCGGCGCCAGGTGGTTCTGCTGCCCGTCGTCATCGACCCGACCTCCCCTGCCGTCTCTAGTCCCGGCCCCGACGGCGACGCACCAGAACTGTTGCCGTCGTCCCCAGTATGAGGGCCCACGCGGTCACATTGAGCAGCGGAAGCCACAACGGGTCGGTCACGGACTCGGTCACCACCCCGCCGGTGAGCGGGAAGCGGGCCAGCGCGTTGATCCCGTACAGCGGCGTGAACCGGGCGAGCTCCAGCGCGGTCCCCGACAGCGGGATGAACAGGTTGCCGGCCAGGGCGAACAGGACCAGGCTCCCACCGGCCACGCCCAACGCGGATTCGGAGCGGAACGCCATCCCGGCGGTCAGTCCGTACCCGGCGAACACCGCCGACCCGATCCACGCCGCGGCCAGGGCCAGCACCCACGCGAGCGGCGTGGCTTCAGCCCCCGTGAGCGCGCCGACGAGCCCCACGGAGAGGACGGGCACAGCCGCCACCGTCATGGCCACGGCGGACTTGGTGATCACGAAGCCGGTGCTGCTCCACGGGGTCAACCCGAGTTGACGTCCCCAGCCCTGGAAGCGTTCGAGAGCGGCCCCGCCGCTGATCGAGGTGGTGGCGGTGACGGCGCCGTAGACGGCCATGGAGATCATGACGACCGAGCCCACGTTGCCGTGTGCGACGGGCTCGTCCCGGTAGGACTGGGCGCTGCCGAACACCAGGTACATGATGAGCGGCAGTCCGGCGATGAAGAAGATGTTGGTGATGTCGCGCAGAGTGCGGCGCAGGTCGATGGCCCAGTAGGTGGCGTTCATCGGGCGGCCTCCTGGTCGGGGTCGGTCGTGTCGGGGTCGGTGGTGTCGGGGGCTGTGGTGTCGGGTGCGGCGGTGAGGGCGACGAAGGCGTCGTCCAGCGACCGCGGGCTGATGGTGAGGTCACGGGCGGCGGTCCCGCGCAGCAGCGCGCCCGCGGTGGCGTCGCTGTCGGTGCTGGTGAGGATGACCCGGGTGGGTGTGCGTTCCACCGCGGTGACCCCGGGCAGGTCGTGGGGTGCGGGTTCACCGGGCCCGGGGGTCCAGACCGCGGTGAGGCGGGTGCCCGTGGCCATCGCACGGATCGCCTCGACCGGGCCATCGGCCACGATCCGGCCGCGGGCCATGAGCACGATGCGGTCGGCGAACGCCTCGGCCTCCTCCAGGTGGTGGGTGGCGAATAAGACGGTCGACCCGGACGTGGCCTCGGCGTGCATGGTGGACCAGAACTCACGGCGCGTGCCCACGTCCATCGCGGCGGTCGGCTCGTCGAGGATGAGCAGGTCGGGATCCGGCAGCAGCGCCAGGGCGAAGCGGAGTCGTTGCTGTTCGCCGCCCGAGCAGCGGGAGACCTTCCGGCGGCCGATCGTGGCGATCCCTGCCCGGTCGAGTACCTCGCCCACGGAGAGCGGGTCCCGGTACAGGGCCGCGATGGCCCGGACGGTCTCCTCGACCGTGAGGTCGGACAGCAGTCCCCCGGTCTGGAGGACGGCGGCGATCCGCCCGTCGGCGACGGCCTGTCTGGGGACGGCGCCGAACGCTCGGGCCCGCCCGCCGGTCGGCTCGGTGAGGCCGAGCGCGATGTCGAGGGCGGTGGTCTTGCCGGCACCGTTGGGGCCGAGCAGCGCCACCACCTCGCCGGGGTCGATCCGCAGGTCGATGCCGCGGAGGGCGTGGACCGTCTCGGCGCGAGGCCGGGTGAACGTCTGGGTCAGGTCGTGGAATTCGAGGGCGGGAGCGGGCGCGTCGGTGTCGATCACGGCGCCGACGCGGCCTGGGTCCCGGGGGCGGGTGGAGCGGTGGATAACCATGCTTCCACCCTCGCTCACCTGCGAGGACGGCCAGAAGAGCCGCCTGTCACGACTTCACCGGTGACAACTGTCATGGGTCCCGGCGTCGGCACGCGAGAGCCTCGAGCCCGGATCGGCTACCCCTTGACCAGTCCCCCGTCCACGATGAGGTTCTGCCCGGTCACGGCGCGCGCCCACGGGGAGGCGAAGAACAGCACCGCGTCGGCGAGTTCGGCCGGGGTGATCGCGCGGCGCAGCGGCGTCCCCGAGGCGATGAGGTCGAACACCTCCGCAGGCGTGGCGGCGCTCGCGTCGGTGGTGCGCAGCAGACCGCCGGAGACCATGTTCACCGTGATGCCGTCCGGCCCCAGATCGGCGGCGAGGGTGCGGGTCAGCGACAGCGCGGCGGCCTTGGCGGCGGTGTAGTCGTGGTACGGCACCACCGGGTGCTGGAACAGGTTGGTGCCGATGGTCACGATCCGCCCGAACCCCGCCTCGCGCATCCCCGGCAGCGCGGCCTGGGTCGTGGCGAGGGTGGCCTTGACCGCGCCACGCAGCTGGGAGTCGAAATCCTCCCAGGTCAGGGTCTCCGGCCGCGGCCTGGCATCGCCGTTGAACTCGAAGTCGGCCAGCGCGTTGTTGACGACCGTGCTGATCGGTCGACCGAAGTGGGCGCGGGCCGCGTCGAAGAGGGCGCGCACCTCGTCGTCGTCGGTCACGTCCGCGCGTAGTGCGACGGCGCGGTCCTCGCCGAGCTCACGGACGAGGTCGGCGGCGGCGGCCTCGCTGCGTCGATAGTTGACGACGACGAGGGCGCCCTCTCGGGAGAAGGCGCGGATGATGTCCACGCCGAGTCCGCGGGCTCCGCCGGTGACCAGGACGACCTGCTCGTTGATACGCATTCCACTCGCTTCCCGGTGGTTCCCCACGGGGAGCGCGATGCCCACCTGCCCGCCGCACGGCGACCGCACGACTGCGAGGCGACGCCGCCCGGGGCGACGAATCGACATTCCTCCGCTGGAACTACCCAGTTCAGGTTCGACGGGTGTGATCTCAGCTGTCCGGATGGGCAGCACCCCGTGTCGAGTGCGAGCCTAGGCCACCCGCGGCCGGCTGAACGCGAAGCCACACTGCCGATCTGTCCCGCGTGGCTGGACAACCGTCCTAGGATCGGCGAACGCCCCCGACGATCGGAGCCCCGTGACCACCGCCCTGCCCTCCTCGCTCGGCCGGCTGCGCGACCTGTTCTCGCAGGCCACACCGCCGACCGATCTGCCCGCCCCGGGCGACTACCTCGTCACGTTCGTCGGCCCGGCACCGCTGAGGGTGGTGGCACCGCGCGTTATCGCCCTCGGCGGGATGCCGGGCTGGCAGGGCAAGCGTTTCGCCTCCGGGGGCGGCGCGATAAACCTTGTCGACGACGACGAGGGCCGCCCGCCGCGGGAGACCCTACCGATGCGGGTGACGCTGGAGCCCTCGTGGCTCGACGGCCGGCAGGTGATCGTCTGCTCGTACGGCGCCACGAGCCCGATGCCGTGGCGCTGGGTCCGGGACGAGTTCCGCCCGCTCGACGACCGGCGCCTGATCGGTCTGACCTTCGCGGGCGGACGCTGGTCGCGGGCTGCGGCAGCGCCGCTGCTGCTCACTCGGGCCTGACCGGGGCGGGCGGCCGGGCGCGTCACAGGCCCGCCCACGGCGCCTACGCGAGGCGACGCAGACGCGGTTCGAGGTCGGATGTGAACAGGTCGAGGAAGCGTTTCTGGTCGTGGCCGGGGGCGTGGAAGACCAGGTGGTTGAGCCCCGCGTCGACGTACTGGCGGACCTGCTCGACCGCGTCGTCGGGGTCGGAGGCGACGATCCACCGCTTGGCCACCTGCTCGATGGGCAACTCGTCGGCCAGGCGCTCCATCTCGCGCGGCGAATCCACCGAGTGCTTCTGCTCCGGGGTCAGACTGAGCGGCGCCCAGAAGCGGCAGTTCTCCAGCGCGGCGGCCGGGTCGGGGTCGTAAGAGATCTTGATCTCGATCATCCGGTCGATCTGCGAGGAGTCACGCTCGTTGACCCCGGCGCCCTCCTCGACGGCCGGGAGCA